>JAXHVQ010000008.1:0-79649 GCA_034189065.1 Cyanobacteriota bacterium | reverse complement strand
GTAATATAGAATCCGGTTGAATACTTATTATATGAGATGGGGGGATGGGGAGATGGGGAGATGGGGAGATGGGGAGATGGGGAGATGGGGGGATGGGGAGATGGGGAGATGGGGAGATGGCTTCACGTCCCAAAGGAGAGCGAGTAAGTAGGTGGGCAAAAATAAACGCATAACCTCGAAAACCGTATTCCTTGCCAGGTAAGGGTTTTAGCTGGAGATATTGTTCTTTTAATTACGCCCACCTACTTATAACCAATTTAGATGCGTCTACTACTTTAACGTCCTCTCAATTATTGGAGATGTCTAATGAATAATTCAAATTACGCTGCAATGAAAGTTGAACGATTTATGCACGAAAATGCTTAAACGTCAACCCGATATTGGTTTTATTCCAACGCCCGAAGCTGCTGTCGAAGCAATGCTCGAACTGGCCAAAGTCGATCGCGCGGATGTGCTTTACGATCTTGGAAGCGGCGACGGACGAATCCCGATCGCGGCGGCGGCTTTTGGGACTCGCGGCGTTGGCATCGATCTCGATCCCCAGCGCATTCGAGAGGCGCGGGAGAAGGCACGATGTGCGGGAGTAGGCGATCGCGTCGAATTTCGAGAACAAGACTTATTTGAGTGCGATTTTAGCCCTGCTACTGTTGTTTTCCTCTACCTTTTACCTCATTTAAATCTACGGCTGCGTCCGGCGCTGTTTCGTCAACTTCAACCTGGAACTCGTATCATTTCCCTCGATTTCGACTTGGGGGACTGGCTGCCGCAGCGCAAGCTTTCCTTACCTATTCCCGAAGAATCTACCCTGTATTATTGGGTTGTATAGTTATTATGAATTGGGAATTGGGAATCGATCAACGGATGTCGTTTGTCGTGTGCCGACCCCCTCGCCCCCTTCTATAAGGGGGTTGGGGGTTGGGCGGCACGGTTGTTTATTGGGAATTGGGAATTGGTTATTTGCGGTTACTATAAGCTGTTCGGAATTCAAATTACTTACTCAAATTCTCCTAATGGTAACAGGCACCAGGAAATACCCAATTTAAATGCGCCTTAGCTTAACTCATAACCTACAAACTCAAAAAACTCAGAACTCAGAACCCAGAACTCAGAACTCAATTTATGTCCGATTTCACAGACAAAGGTTATCAAATTATCGAATGTCTCGGAACCAACCCCCAAGGCGGACGATTGACCTATCGAGCTCTTTGTCTGACAACGCAGCAAATCGTAGTTATTAAGCAATTTCGGTTTGCGATCGCGGCAAGCCATTGGTCGGGATATAAAGCCGTCGAACGGGAAATTCAAGTGTTGCAAAGTTTAGACCATCCCGGCATTCCTCGCTATCTCGACTCCTTTGATTCGGGAGACGGACTCTGCCTCGTCCAAGAGTATAAAAACGCCCCCTCTCTCTCTCTTCCTCGCTCTTTTGACCCCGAAGAGGTCAAAGAAATCGCACGACGAACGTTAGAAATTTTAGTTTATCTACAACAGCGCGTTCCCCCTTTGATTCATCGAGATCTTAAACCCGAAAATTTGTTAGTAGATGAAGCCTTAAATGTTTATTTAATCGACTTTGGTATTGCAAAACTGGGCGAGGGAGATGCGATCGCGGCCAGCAGTATGACGGCGGGAACTGTTGGATTTATGCCCCCCGAACAATTGCTCGATCAGTCTTTGAGTCTGGCGAGCGACCTTTACAGTTTGGGCGTAACATTGATTTGCTTGCTAACGGGGACAAAATCGACGGAAATTGGCAAGTTTTACGACGCTCAATTTTGCCTTCGCTTTCAAGACCGCGTTTCTCACCTCAATTCTCGCTTTATTGAATGGTTGGAGCGCATGACCGATCGCGATCGCGATCGCCGCTACGAAAATGCGCGATCTGCCTTGGATGCGCTCGTTCCCCTTTCCGTACAACCGGAAATCGTCGTATCCTTGCCACCGATTGAGTTACAGGCGACTCAACTGGGAGAAAAATTGGACAGCGCGATCGCAACTCCTGAAACGGGAACGTGGCAAATTGTCTCAGATAATGATGTCAATTGGCTGGGGGTTGCACCGAGCGTAGAAAATGACGCTGAAGCCCGAATTTGCATCGATACAGACTCCTTAACCCCCGATACCCTCTACGAAAGTCAAATTGTCCTGCGCAGCGCCTCATCTCCCGAAATTTACCAAGTGGCAGTGAAAGTACAAACCGCACCCGCGCCGCCTTTTTTAGAAGAAGAATCGGCGGGACTGTTATTCGGGGTGGCGATCGCGGCCTTTACCCTAACTGGAATTGGCTTACAATGGGGAATTGCTACGGTTCTCGTCATCTTGGCTGCGGCGGGCGCGATCGGATTTTTCGGGCGGTTGGGCAAGGTTTGGCAAAATTGGCCGTCTTTGGGACGCGGGACGGCAGTTGATTTGATGACGGTGTTGGCGGCGGCTGTTGTGGGTTGGGGTTGGGGATTGGCGGCGGTTTCTGCTCGTTTAGTCGAGGGCGGGATCAAACCCAAATTGGCACTGGGACTGGTTTTGTGCAGCGCGGGTTTGGGGGCGAGTTTGGGTTGGGGAGCGGAGTTTGGGTTTGGCAATTCGATCGCGATCGCAACGCTATTGGGAACGGGTTTACCGTTGGTATTGTTGCTGGGTTTGCTAAGTAGGTGGGCGTAATTAAAAGAACAATATCTCCAGCTAAAACCCTTACCTGGCAAGGAATACGGTTTTCGAGGTTATGCGTTTATTTTTGCCCACCTACTTATCTTTATGGAAAAGAAGGGGTTGATTGAATTGCGATCGAACTTCCCTTGCGGGCTGATTTTTCAGGTATAACGGAATAGTATCCACCGAAACAGTCATTATGACCGCACCCGCAACAAAACAGAAGATCGCAGGTTATCTCAACGTTCTCAGCGGAGAACAACTGAAAGCCGTTCTCAGAGCGTGGCTCGAGCGGACTGACGAAGTGCCACTGTCGCTCCAACAAGCTCTAGCGCAACCGTTCGATGAGGAAGACGATGGTTCTCCCTTCCCGGAGATGACAGAAGAGCAGATTCTTGAAGATAACGAGCGCCGTTGGGAGGAATATCAAAGAACCGGCCGCGCGATCGACCATGACAAAGTTGTAGAATGGCTCGACAGTATCGGTACAAAATGTGAGCTTCCATGCCCCAAATAAAATGGTCGCCAAGCGCCCTCAACGATTTAGAGCGATTATTAAGTTTTCTGAAATCCCGCAACGTACAAGCCGCTCAGCGCGCAGTACAGGCAATTCGGCAAGCAGCCGTAAGTTTGCAAGAATTTCCACAAAGAGGTCTACAGGTTAAGAAAGGGTCGAATCAGAGGAAACTGAAGGTGTCGTTTGGCAAGCAGGGGTATGTCATTTACTATTTTATTGAAGATGATACGGTTGTTATTGTTCGGATTTATCATGGCAGGGAGAATCGACCGCGTTAGTATCTACTGATTACTGATTACTGATTACTGATTACTGATTACAGTTTACTAACGATCGCTAAGGCCTTTTTGCGTTGGTTTTCGGTGCCAGAAAAGGAACCAAATAGCATTTGGTACAAGAACCAGCGTCGCAACCCAGGGGAGAGTCGGTTTAAAATAAAAGCGATCGCGCGTTGGACGAGCCAGAGAAAAACCAACAACACTAACCACCCAGTTCCCCCTGCAACTAAGAAGTTTTGCCAGTTGAAGGCGAGAATTCCCGCACCGATAAGGGCTACTATTCCCCAAGCTATTCCATTATGCGATCGCACCGGACCCAAGGAGAGTCCTCGCAAGATTTGAGAAATGAGCCAATGGTGGCAGGAAATGATTTGTAAGGCTAACGCTGCATCTTCGAGCCAATATCTGCACACTTGATGGTTCATTTCTCCCTCGAAGGAAATGAGACTGCGCATCACCGCTTCTTCCGTTGCGCTTTCTCCGTAAAATGTTGAAAAGGCGATCGCGTCTCCCGACATTGCATAGTTGCGCAGTTCTGTCAAGAAAGAAGATTTGAAATAAAGGGTTTCTCTCCTAGACTTAGCGATTTGAATGCGTTCGAGCAGTTCTGGGGTTAACTGAAATTCAATTCCCCCAACAATCGCCTGCTGCGGAGTAATAGTTTCTTTTTGAATGCAGATATAATCCCCCAAGTCGAGGTTGCGATCGCTCCAAAATCCTTTAGGAGAACCTTTCTTTTTCGCAGTCGATCGCGCATTCAGCATTGTTTTAAAATCATTCTACTTTCGCCTGGAGGCCGAACCCGAACCGCGATCGCGAGCCAAAGCCTTCCGCACGAGATCGACGGCGAACCCTAAAAGTCCTCGCCACTGACGTTCGCTGGCGGCGACGCTATCTTGATGAATTTTCAACAAAATCTCTTTATGGGGATGATCGACGATCGCTTCGCTATACCGGTTAATAATATCGCCATCGAGTTGAATCACCGTTTGCGCGTAAATTATATCAGTTTTGACCGCTTTGGCGATGGTTGCTGGGGAATTTCCCGGATAGGCTGCGTCCATTTTCAACAGCGTTTGATTGCGACTATCCAAACTCGCCTTCAATTCTCCCAATTTGCGCAACCCCCGCAAAAAACGAGCATCCGCTAAAATCTGTTGTACCTCCAACAATTCGTCAGCCGCAGTCCGCTTAAACGGACTCGGAAGCTGAGTATTGTGTTCGTTAATTTCCAACGCAGACTCGCTCAAAATGCGATTGCTTTCGGGGGTTGCAATTTTTGCGGGATCGTAGAGAACCGAACGGGGATCGCTCAAACATAAAGCGTAATTCAACTCCAACGTGCGACGCAACTCCAAATAGCGATGCAACAGCGATTCGTGAACCGGATACTGTTCCAAATAGGCGCGATCGAGGGGATAAAGGCTGCGATACGCTTCCCAGGGAATAAACTTATTTCCTCCAATTCGTTCGACAATGGCAGTATTGACTTCCAACGCCGTTATTTCTAGCAAAACATCGCTTAACGACTCCACAAAATAATTTAATTGCGATTCTAGGTGCGCGCGGCTAGAGCCATCGACGCGAGAACCTCTCCCCCTCGCGTCTGAACCGGATGCGGGAGTCATTTTCCTGGGGACGCGATCGCTTCTTGAATTTGCGTTGCGCGACTGCGAGTTTCGTTTGCTAACCACACCACTTGCCTCTGTTAAGTTCAACCCCGATCGCGAACGATCGATAAAGATCGCAGAAGGAACAGGTAAACGCAAATTTTCGCGTTCCCCGGGCAGTCTTCGACGACCTGTTGCCCAATTTTACTGCGATCGCGGCCGATTTTCAGGGGGTTGGGACGAGGATTGCCGTTGAAACACGCTTGTGTCCTCCAAAAGTTCTTCATCTGTAAATAGCAAGTCGGATGAAGGGTCGTTTTCCCAATCCGTCTCATCTAATTCTAAGTCCTCCAAGTCAAAACGTTCGGGTTCGCCTGCGGTTAAAGGAGGAGGCGCGACGACGCGATCGCTTCCCCCCCTCGACAACATCGTCCCTTCCCAGTCTTCCTCAATGCTGCCTAATTCGCGATCGCTCGTCAAGTCCAGAGCATTGGGATAAGGTTCGAGTTCTTCTGCTGAAAAATCGTTCCAATTTTCCTCCGACTCGATACTTGTTAATGAACTCTCCGATTCCGCCGGACTCATAAAGGGATCGAGGGATTCAAATTCTTCCCATTCAGAATCGCTTCCCATGTCGAGCGTGCCGAAATCGGGAACGGCAGCTTCCGAATCTTCTTCTTTAAAAACTGCAGGTTCCGGGTCGAATTCTTTCCCAACAAAACCTTCCCACTCTTCCTCTTCCTCTTCTTCGCTGTCTAATTGATTAATCTCTTTGAAATGAGCGCGCAAATCGGGAACGCTGGGTTCGCTATCTAACTCTTCTTCGGTGAATTCTCCCCAATCTTCGTGTTCGTCTAGCTCGCTTTCTGCTCCAAAGTGAACGGTTCGTAAATCGGGAACGCTGGGATCTGAATCTAATTCTTCTTCTGTAAAATCTCCCCAATCTTCGTCAGTAAACTCGGCTTCTGGTAATAAGTTTGCAGATTCAATTTCGACCGAATTCAGAGATTCTTCAGAGGTTTCATTCTCCCAATCATTAGCGAAAGTTTCTGGAGTTTCTCCTAACTGATTAGGCGATTTGCTTTCAAAGGCGTTTTCTGATTCTTCAACGAGCGGTTCGATCCAGTCCTCGTCTCCTTGGAGCGATGTGTCTAAACCTTGTATATCCCAAGATTCCACAGTATTTTCGTCGCGAGAATTTTCGGCGATCGCTTCACCCCAATCGTCATTTTCTTCTAATGATATTTCTGAACTTGACGTTTCGCTTTCTTCTGATAAGTCGTCATCTAAAGCCTCTTCTGTCGCGAACTCACCCCAATCTTCTTCTGAGAATATTTCTGAACTTGACGTTTCGCTTTCTTCTGATAAATCCTCATCTAAAGCATCTTCTGTCGCAAACTCACCCCAATCTTCTTCTGAGAATATCTCTGAACTCGACATCTCATTGAATTCTGTCGGTGAAGGACTCGCCACTTCTTCGGCGAGCGCTTCGTCCCAATCGTCATCTTCTTCTGAGGATATTTCTGAGGTTAACGTTTCGCTTTCTTCTGAGAAGTCGTCATCTAAAGAATCTTCCGTTGCAAAATCGCCCCAATCTTCTTCTTCCTCTGAGGATATTTCTGAGGTTAACGTTTCGCTTCCTTCTGATAAATCGTTATCCAAAGAATCTTCTGTTGCGAAATCGCCCCAATCTTCTTCTTCTGGGAATATCTCTGAACTTGACGTTTCGCTTCCTTCTGATAAATCCTCATCTAAAGAATCTTCTGTCGCGAAATCGCCCCAATCTTCTTCTGAGGAGATCTCCGAAGTTGATATTTTATTGAATTCTGTCGGCGAAGGACTCGTCACTTCTTCGGCGATCGCTTCATCCCAATCGTCATCTTCCTCTAATAACATTTCTGAAGTTAACGTTTCGCTTCCTTCTGAGAAGTCGTCATCTAAAGCATCTTCCGTTGCGAACTCGCCCCAATCCTCATCTTCTTCTGAGGAGATCTCCGAAGTTGATATTTTATTGAATTCTGTCGGCGAAGGACTCGTCACTTCTTCGGCGATCGCTTCATCCCAATCGTCATCTTCCTCTAATGACATTTCTGAAGTTAACGTTTCGCTTCCTTCTGAGAAGTCGTTATCCAAAGAATCTTCTGTCGCGAACTCGCCCCAATCCTCATCTTCTTCTGCAATATTCTGTGGAGTTGGGAGGTCGGCGACAATTAAATTAGGAGGAGAAACTTCTGTGATTTCCCCCCAATCTTCATCATCCAACAAAATTCCCGAACTTTCTGCAACCCGCGATTCGGTTAAAGTCGAGTCCAAATCTTCTTGAGGATCGAACTCACTCCACTCTTCATCTTCTTCTAAAAATGTTTCCGTTTCTTCAGACTCTAACAATTCTGGCGAAGTCGAACTTGGAGGATCTTCTGATATAAGATCGTTCCAATCTCCCCTTTCAAAGGTCACATCGTTGCTGTCATTTTCGGGATTTGTTATAATCAAGTTCGAGGGAGTCATTGCTATTACATCCTCCCAATCCTCGTCATCCGATCGCACTTCTACAATCTCGCCTTGCTCCAACGGTTCGGTTAAACTTGTGCCTAAATCTTCTTGAGGCTCGAACTCGCTCCACTCTTCACTTTCTTCGATAAATGTGTCAGGTGTTACAGACACCGGCGATTCGACTTCTGTTAAATCTCCCCAATCTTCTGCATCCGAAAAGTTTTCGGCTGCAAGTGTATTCGGTTGAGTCGAAAAAGCGGTTGAGGATTCCTCAAACTGGGGATCGGGAGCGCCATCGCCTTCTGTATTCAACGGCGCTACAGCGGACACAGCTAACTCTCCTCCGGGCTCTCCCCAATCATCTTGCCCAAAGAAAACCTCCTCAACCCGAGATTGGGAAGGTTCCTCCCAACTTTGACTCCAATGTTCTTCGGGCAACGATGCGGACGCAACCGGTTCTTCGGGTAACGATTCTACCGGAGGCGCTTCGCCCGAAATCGCCCGAAACCCGCTCCAACTGTCATCTACAGCGCTTGCATCGGGAATTGAGGAGGCGATCGCAACTTCAGGTTCTCTCTCTCCTTCCTCATTCCACTCCCTTTCGTTCGACGACGGGGTTTCGGACTCCAGTTCTTCGGCTCGAGGCGGCGGGAAGACGGGTGAAGGCGAACCCCCCACAGCTTCCTCCCAATCTTCAATTTCCAACTCCGAAACGGGCAGAACAGGCGCAGGAGGAGGATTTTCGGGCGCGGGAGGAGGGTTTTCAGGCGCGGGGGATGGCTTTTCGAGGTTGGGAAGCGGCGCGAGGGGCTCTAAGCTAGGGATGACCGAAGTCTGCGGACTCGAGTCGGGTTGGGAGGACACCAGTTGCGGCAACGGAGACAGTTCTAGAGTCGGCAGTCCCGCGTCTCGAGCGGCGAGGTGTTGTTTTTGTTGTTGAAGGGCATTTAGCGCCCCAAATAGCTTTTGCAGGCTTTGCAAATTGGCGCGAACGAGTGCCGGACTTCGGGCAACTTGTGCGGCGTGGAAGTCTCGCAGTTCGCGGTACGGTCCATAACCGATGAAGCGATCGCCAACTTCATTTTCGATTTTGCCTTGTAGTAAATCAATGCGCGCGCGCAGGCGATTTCCCGGTTGGGGGGTGGAACTTGTTTCGCCGTTTTCAGGGGCAACCCAAGTCGTAATATTGAGTTCGGTTGCCCGACTCATCGCCAATGCCAGCGCTTCGTTCAAGTTCCCCGCTTGAATCGCTTTTTTAAATTCGTCTTTTAATACCACAATTAATATTCTCCTATACAATCTTCGAGCCAATTATTTTGCCCTCGTCACTCCTTTACAATTCCTCGTCTGGTGGAGAAGGAGGGAGAGCGGTGGAGGAAGGTTGAGATTGAGGCTGTTGGGATAAGGTGGTGACTAAAATTGTAAAGACTTGTTGTAAACTCTCTATATTTTGCTGAATAATCTGTTGTCCCCCTTGAACCTGGGCGGCGTGAAACTCGCGCAGTTCGCGGTAGGGACCGTTCCCCAAAAACTGAGTCCCGACTTCATTTTCGACTTCGCCATCGACAATATTTAAACGAGTCCGCAGGCTGTGACCGGCTTCGGGCTTTCCCCCTGCGTCTGTTTGCTCTGTGGCAACCCAGGTGGTAATTTCCAACTCAATTGCTTGCCCCAGAGCGAGATTCATCGCCTCAACAATTTGTCCGGCTTTGAGATGCTCCCGAAATTCGTCGCTGATTGCCATAACGCTTGTTCCTCAAAACAGTGAAGTTCACTTTTAGAGTGTATCAAGAATATCTCTCAGTGCTGAGTGACCTTTGGGAACGCGAAGTGAAAGCCTTCGATCTTAAGGTTTTAGGTTTTGGGTTTTAGGTTCTAGGTTCGTTCCATCCTTAACGCCCTACGCCCCACTCGGGTATCAGTTCGCCGGTTCGCCAATTCTTGAAACTCGTGTACAATCGAGATCGCGCAATTTCCACATCAATTACCAAAAGTCTATCGCGCTATGACCCAGTTCGGCGAGCATTCGGTGTAGAAGAGGAAGACTCAGGCCGATAACATTGCTGTGGCAGCCTTCGATCTTTTCGATGAAAAGTCCGCCTTTGCCGTCGAGGGCAAAGCATCCGGCGCAGTTGAGAGGTTCGCCGCTGGCAACGTAGGCGGTGAGGGTGCGATCGCGAATGGGCGCAAAATCGACGTGGGTGAGGGCGCAGCGTACAATTTCCTTGGATTGGGCGAGATCGATGAGGGCGTGTCCGGTATAGAGCGTTCCCCTTTTACCTCTCATGAATTTCCAGCGCGCGATCGCCTCATCGGGCGATGAGGGTTTACCATGAATTTGTCCCGCGATCGCTAAAACCGAATCGCATCCTAAAATTAACGCATTTTCAAACTTTGGCGCTACGGTTTCGGCTTTACATCGCGCTAAAGTATTGACTAATTCTTCAGGATCGTTGGACTGGATTTGGGTTTCGTCAAAGTCGCTTTTGCAGACAATGGGTTGAATTCCTGCGCTAACAAGCAATTGTTGGCGCGCTGGGGATGCAGATGCAAGCACAAAGGTGGGGACGTTCATTTCTCAATCAATAATTAATAATTTACAATTAATTTTATTAGGGAAGAATGGTTGTCCTTCACTGCGTTTCGCCAATGCCATCATTCAGACCAATTTTCTAGAGGATCGTTGTTATCAATATAGGAGTCTCTCGGCAATGTTTTTTTCGCCTTCCTTCGCCCCAAAAATAACGGCGCAATTCCACCAAGAACGAGACCTCCCGCAAAACAGAACGCTAAGAGAACGCCGAGCGGAATGGGAACGGAAGTAAAGGTGAGAAAATTGAGGGAAATGAGCGTATAATTTTGCACGGAGAAAACCGCGATCGCGATCGCCCATGTTGCAACAATAATTGAAGATAGTCCATTGGCGAGAGTTTTCATAAAAAAGGAGATATATCTGTCATGTCCGCTACAAAATGAGATTATTGTCAATTAATAATTATTAATTATCAAATTGGGTCTAAGACCTCTTCTTTTAAGTAGAGGCAATTATTCATTGTTCATTATTCATTATTCCGAAGCGAACTAACTTTTCTCCATCCAGCGAACGCACTTTGCCAACTCCTCCCGCATCGTTTCTTTTGGTGCATGATAGCGCCGTCCGTGACCGGGCAAAACCCACTCAAACGAATATTTCTGTAACTTTCGCATCGACTCAATTTGTCTCGTCCAAGAATACCAACAATAGGAGCGAAATCCTACTAATTGTTGCAAGGAGTTAGACCAAGCAAGATGATCTCCCGCGAACAAAAATTTGTTCCGATACAGCAAAACGACATGACCTTTCGTGTGTCCGGGAACGGGAATCATCAGTAAATCGGAAGTCAGTTCTCTGGGTTCTTCTCCCGTTAATTGCATTTTTACATTCTGCGTCTTTCCCGAAATGTCGTCGCGGTGTAAAATATCCGTACATCCAAAATGCTGACAATACTTTTCGCGGTCTGCAATATCATCGCGGTGGGATAAAAATAGCCAACGAACGCCTCCCATTGCTTCGAGTTGCTTAACCAACGGTGGCGAAAAGCGAGGGGAATCAATTAAGATATTTCCTTCAGGATGTTGGATGAAGTAACTTGCAGCAGCATAGGACAATTCTGATGTATAACCGCAGTAATAGACATTCTCTTCAACGGGAATGGGAAATGTGCTTTGAACGGTTTTAATATCTTTTGCTTTTTCGGTGGTTCCGATGGATGCTGTGGGACAGGATAAAAGCGCTTGTAGTGCGGCGATGCGTTCTTTTTCGGCGCTAGGTTGATGACAAACAGCGGACTGTCCGTCGGCGCGATGAAAGATGCTAGGTGCCATCCAGCGACAAGTATCGCAGTCGATGCAGCTTTCATCTACATAAAAATCGCCTTCAACGTTTTGCGATCGCCGTTGTTGTAAAATAGCCATTGTCCGAATTTCCCCTTTTTTCTCCTTCGCTGCCCATTGTTCTCCATTCTAACCGTAGAATGCTAACCATTGGGACTCTTGACTCCGAATCTCAATTTTAGCATTTTTAGTTTTGACTGGTTTGGGAAGAATCTTTCAACCGTCGGGAAACTGCCAACAAGAAATTTGTTCGATATTCAAACTTTGGCAATGGGGACAAGTCACTCCCCAAGAGGAGTCTACTCTTGAATTCTCCCATTCTTCTATTCTAAATTTACAACTCAATCTTCCAAGTATTCAAAGTATTCCCGATCGCGCGATCCAGTTTCGCGATCGCATTCAAATAATTCACTTTGGCATTCAATTCGGCATTTCTCGCCTGAATCCCCTCATTTTGCCATTCTACCAGGGTTAAAAGCTCGCTTTGTCCCAATGCACGTTGACCGAGTTCCACTTCTAAATTCTTTTCGGCAACCGATCTCGCCTGTTTCGCTGCCTCGATAGCGTCCCAACTTTGTACAACATCTTGAAGACGTGCATTGAGTCGCGAATTCAGCGTTTCTTCCAAACTCACCAACCGATCTCGAGCTTCAATGGCATCGATACCACTGCTTTCATTTTCTACCTCTAACGTCTTATCTTCCTGTTTTTGATTGTCTGCCAAATTCTCCGAACGGCGATCGAAATTTGACGATTGACGTTCGCTTTCAGCTTTGTCAAACGACAATTGAGCTTGTTGAACGGCTAGCTGACTGAGTAAATAATCAGGATGACGCTCGAACATAAATTGTTGCAATCGTTCGCCCTCAATTTTGGGAGAATTGATCTCTAAATTTTCAACAGCGAGGACTTGTAAATTAGGGTCAATTTGGAGTAAACTTAAAAGAGCAGCTCGCGCGCCATCGGCTGCTTTATTAGCCTCATTTAATCGCGCTTCTCGATAAGCAACCCACTCTTGACCCGTAGCGCGCTCCGATTGAGAAAGCTTTCCCGTTTCAATTAAACTTTTGTCTCTTTCAACAATTGCTTTTGCCGTCGTTAACGCCCTTTGTTCGATTTTTACTTTTTCTTGATACACGAGTAAGTTTCGATAGGCAAAAATGGCATTCGTAACGGCATCTTCAACTGTTTTTTGTGAATTCAAGCGTTGAATTTCCTCTGACAACTGTTCTTGTGTCAGATTTTCCGTACTTCCTAACAAAGATTCTTTGCGTCTGGATGCTTCCGGCGCAAAAGCATTCATTTGTATATTCCCACGATTATTATTTTCCCCACTCGTTGGAATTTTAAGGGCTAAATTATTTCCCAATTCAAAAATCGTTGATGTGCGAAAGTGCCGCCCCGATCTTTGACTCGAAGCCCGAGCAGAATTACCTTCTTCCCCACCACTATTGCGATGTCGAGCAACCCACTCCAAATAAGTTTGCTTCGCTTCAGATTCAGCCGCCAGCGCTAATGCGATCGCATCAACCGGCGTAATAGATAACGAACGATTGCGCTTCCCTAAAAGTGCTTCTTCGCTATGAGTTGAAACTGCCGCTGGAGAACTCGGTTTTTGTATTAGTTTTTCCTGAGTTTTCTCCTGAGTTTGACCGTTTGATGTCGTTTTTGTCCCTTGCGCTGCACTTCTGGAGGAAAACAAATTTCTATAGTTAAACAGTTCCCGACTGCTAGTGCGACTCCGATTCGTTGAAAGGGGAGAAATATCGCGCCGATCGCGTTCCATTTGTGCTAATCTTTCTTGAAGCGTCGGCTTCTTTTTCGGACGGTTTAAGGGAGCTAATAACTTTTCTCGATATTTCTGTGGCAAGTCGAAAATCGAAGAAGAAACCTCTTCCGATGCGATCGCGTCCTCTCCAACTTCCTCCTCAATTTTCGCTTCTCCCTTAGAAGCAGAAGAAGAAGAAGGAGGAGAGGGTTCTTGTAAAGCCACCGCCGCCGCAGCAAAAGAAATCAAGGTTGCGAGCGCCAAAAATCCGGCGCGCGAGGCGAGAAGGCGTTTCAATCGCAATTTTAAGAGGTCGTAATTCATGTTTTTTCAGGTTTAACACCCAGTCCCATTTCAATCGTCATTCAAAAGTCCGCCATCGCTCAAGCATCAGAGGCGGCATCGCGATCGCCGTATTTAATTAATAGCGCGATCGACACGCTAACGGCAAAAATTAAAATCATACTCAAAGCCGATCCAAATCCCCAATTGCGAGAAGCGCCCAAAAATTGATTGTAAATCAAACGGGAAACCGTCATACTCGACGCGCCGCCCAACAATTCGGGATCGACAAAATCCCCTAAACCCGTAATAAAAACCAGCAACGAACCCGCCGCAATTCCGGGAAAAATCTGAGGAATTGTGATTTTCCAAAATGTTTGCCAAGGAGTCGCCCCTAAATCTGCGGAAGCCTCGAGCAGCTCGCCATCGAGTTTTTCGAGAGAGGCATATAAAATCAGAACCATATAAGGTAAATAACTATAGGCCATGCCAATTAAAACAGCGGGACTGCGATTGAGTAAGTCGAGGACAGGCAATCCTAAAAAGGTTAACGCGCTATTGAGAACGCCGGTAGGTCGCAAAATTGTAATCCAAGCATAGGAACGCAGGAGCGAGGAGGTCCACAGGGGTAAAATAAAGCCCAGAAGCAGTAAATTTCGCCATTTTTGAGGAGTCATGAGGGCAATCCAATAGGCCACAGGAAAGCCCAGCACCAAGCATAATAGCGTCGTTCCAGTCGCGAAAAAAAGCGATCGCGCCAACACCCGCAAATTAATGGGATCGAAGGCTTGGAAATAGTTGTCCAAACCGCTAGGATTGACTAAATCTCCCGGACGAATTCCCGGCACTAAACTCAGCTCAAAAATAACCAGCACGGGCAAAACCAACAACAGCAATAGCCACAGTCCTGGAGGTCCCAATAAAAGGGCAATTCCCAAGCCTTGCTTCGGTTTTTGCTTAAGTACATTTTCAGGAACATCGCGATTTTCGGGAGGAGGAAGGAGAGTTTGTTCGGTTTCGAGGGAGGGGGGTGGAACGGGACTAGGCACGGCGGTCGGGGAGATGACGAAGTAGAACGATAAGTCCATTAAAGCCTAAAACCCAATCCTTAAAACCGAAAGCCCTATTTTTGAGGGTTCCCAACGATGGGAATTTCGATAATAAATTCAGTTCCCCGTCCGGAACTGGAAATGCACGATAAATGTCCGCCGTGCTTTTCCACCACAATTTGATAGCAAATCGAGAGACCTAGACCCGTTCCCTTACCCACAGGTTTGGTGGTAAAAAAGGGATCGAAGAGTTTATTTTGAATAGCTTCGGGGATGCCCGAACCGTTATCGGCGATCGCGATTTCAACCCAATTGTTCGCTGTCGCGCGCGTGCGCAGGCGAATTTGCGGCGGTTCGGTCAGGGAAGCATCTTCAAGAGCATCAATGGCATTGGCAAGAAGATTAACAACCGCTTGATTGAGTTGTCCGGCATAGCACTCAACGGGGGGCAAATTGCCGTAATCTCGCAGCAGTTGAATTTCGGGGCAATTGGACTTAGCTTTGAGACGATGTTGCAGAACCAGCAAACTACTATCGAGTCCTTCGTGGAGATCCACCGGTTTCATCTCCGCCTCATCCAAGCGGGAGAAATTGCGCAGCGAGAGAACAATTTGACGAATGCGATCGCTTCCCATTTTCATCGAAGAGAGGAGTTTGGATAGATCTTCGACCAAAAAGTCGATATCTAACGCTTCGGCTTCAGCTTCAATTTCCGGCACGGGTTGAGGATAAGCTTGTTGGTACAGTGCCAATAATCCCAGGAGTTCGCGAACGTATTGGTCGGTGTGGACGAGATTGCCATGAATAAAATTAATGGGATTGTTAATTTCGTGGGCAATGCCGGCGACTAATTGCCCCAAACTCGACATCTTTTCTATTTGCACCAATTGGGCTTGGGTTTTGCGCAATTGGTGCAAAGTGCGTTCGAGTTCCTGGGTTTGTTGGCGCATCCGGTCCTCAGCCGCCTTGCGATCGCGAATATCGCGCACAATGGTGGAAAGATACTGAGGCGTTCCGTTGGCGGCTTTGTGGGAAATAATCACTTGGGAAACGGGAATTTCTTGACCGCTACGACTGAGAATAGCCGTTTCCCCTTGCCAAGTCCCATCGCGCAAAGCATTGGGAATTCCCTGTTGGAGAACCTTTGCTTTTGCTTTTTCTGGAAGCATTTCAGCAATATAATACTCGCTAATATCTTCCTCTGGGGGAATTTCACATAGACCACGACCGGCTTGATTCATGTAAAGATGGCGACCTTCCATATCGGCGATGCCGACAAAATCTGAGGTAGACTCCAAAATCGCCGTTAGCCTCGCTCGAGCTTCCTCCGCGTGCTTGCGATCGCTAATATCGTAAGTGACAACCCCGACCAATTGCAATTGCCCCTCTCGCCAACACAGAGGGAAGTAGGACGCTAAATGGGTCCAAACTTTCCCCGATTTCTCAGGCACTTTGCCCGTAATTTCGACTCCCAGTACAGGTTTGCCCGTCTCGAAAACGTGCAGAATTGAAGATTCGAGGGACTCAACTTGGTCCGGGGAGACGACCTCGCCCAAGGTTTTACCCAAACAGTCGGAAACCCAATGAGGGTGGGTATTCCGTTCGCCCGAGTTGCCCTTATTTCCTCCACCTTTGTCCCCTTGCACCTTTCCTTCTTTTCCTTCTGCCCCCTGTCCACTGCCCACTGCCCACTGCCCCTTTCCTTCTGCCCTCTGCCCTCTGCCCTCTGCCCTTGAGATCGGTCGCGCTAAAGTTTCGTTGATTTGCACAAAACGCAAGTCTGAGTCGAAAATAGCAATACCCACCGGCGAAGCACTGACAAAGGTTTCGAGGAGTTCTTGTTGTTCGGCAAGTTTTTGTTCGAGGGCTTTGCGATCGCTAATTTCCCGTGCAATTCCCTGTAAGCCGACAATCTTCCCCAACTCGTCTTTGCAAATGGAAGTATTGGCTGCTAACCAAAACCAGGAGCCATCTTTGCGACGGCTGCGAAATTCTACCTCTTTAACAGCTTGCTGGGCATCGAACATTTGTTGCGTATAGGCGGCGCAAGCGGGGAGGTCGTCGGGGTGAACGAATTCTACAAAGGATTGTCCGACGAGTTCCGACTCGTCGTACCCAGACACTTCAATCATTTTGGGCGAGACGTAAGTAAAAATCCCGTCCAGCGTAGACATATAAATAAAATCGTTAGCATTTTCAACGAGGTCGCGGAATTTGGCCTCGCTTTGGGCCAGTGCCACTTCTGCGGCTTTGTATTCGCTGAGGTCGCGGGAAACGCCAACGGTCATGACAACCTGACCTTCTGAGTTGCGAATCGCCGATTTAACAGTTTGGAAAAGTTGGACTTTGCCATCGTAGCGAGTTACAGGTTCTTCGGGGATTGTTAACGTTTTGCCGGTATAAAAAACGTAGGCATCGTCTTGAAGATATCGAGCAGTATAGTCAGGCTTATTGAACGAGGCATCGATACTGTTGCGCAATTGTTCGTTGGTCGTGCCGTAATAATCGCGAAAGGCTCGATTGGCCCAGACAATTTCAGAATGGGGGCCTTTGACTAAAACTAAATCGGCGATCGCGTCGAGAATTTGTTGGTAGTGCTGTTCGCGATCGCGCAAGGCTGTTTCTAAGCGTTTACGATGGTCGATATCCTCGATAAAACCCGATAAATAAGGCTCTCGATCTGAAACGCGATCGCCGAATCTTCCCCGTTGCAAAACCCATCGACAGGTCTCATCGCTCAGAAGCAGGCGAAATTCGATGCTATACTCATTGGTTCTGTTCTCAATAATCTGTCGCTGGTGTTGGGCAACTCGCTCGCGATCTGGCGGAAAAACGCCCTCTAAAAATTGGTTCCAATTGCTCGCGATCGCCTCATGAGGCACGCCAAAGAGCGACGCGCAACTTTTCGACCAGTGCCAGGTGTCCGTTGAGATACAATAGTTCCAAACGCCAGCCCGACCGCTTGAAAGGGCGAGTTCGAGCCATTCAACCTCTGGTATGGCTTGGGGGGACGAAGCTGGCAAGGTCGCAGGGGAACAAGTTTTCAGTGGCTTCATAGAAATGACAGCGTGCTCAATGTGGAGAGTCAACAAGGGATTTGAATTTCTCCTATTGTTCCCTTGACGGAGACAATAAACTCAACACTCTTTAATTTGTTGAAATTGGAGGTTGAAACGCAATGAATAGAGCGAAAACAGCCTTAGTCACAGGAGGCAATAGAGGCATTGGTTTGGCAATTTGTCAAGGACTGCTCGCCGCTGAATTCGAGCTGATACTAGCGGCGCGATCGCTTTCTAAAGGTCAGGCGGCAGCAAAAGCATTAGAGCCCAGGGGAAATGTCCGCGTCGTCGAACTGGATGTAGCCGACGATGGCAGTTTAGAAAAAGCAGCCAACGCTCTCAGTGAGGAAATCGACCATCTCGATGTTTTAATTAATAATGCCGGGATTTATCCCGATGGCGATGCCAATATCCTCACAATTTCGCGGGAGTTGCTCGCCCAAACCCTCAATACCAATACCTTCGGAGCGGTGCGAGTTACCCAAAGCCTCTTACCCCTGCTCGAAAAAGCACCCCAAGGGCGCATCATCAACGTTTCCAGCGGCTACGGAACCCTCGACTCCCTGTCGGCTGGCGTTCCCAGCTATTGCCTATCCAAACTCGCGCTCAACGGCGCAACGCTGATGTTAGACCAAGCCTTGCGATCGCGGGGGATCGCCGTCTACGGCATGTGTCCGGGATGGGTGCGCACAGAAATGGGTGGCAATTCGGCACCGCGATCGCCACAGCAGGGGGCAGATACGGCAATTTGGCTGGCAACGGCAACACCCGCCCCAGCAAGCGGTAAATTTTACCGCGATCGCGCTGTCATTTCCTATTAATTATCGAACCGAAAATTCCGCCATGAATCTTTCAATACGCCAATTGCGCGCCGACGAACTTGCCGAAGCCGATCGCATTTGTCGAATCGCATTTGGCACCTTTGTCGCTTCCCCCAATCCCGAACAGTTTTTTGGTGACGCTTCCTATATTTTTCACCTCTGGCAGGCGAATCCCCAAGCAGCTTTTGCGGCTGAAATCCAAGGACAACTGGTGGGTTCCAACCTCGCAATCGGTTGGGGGAGTTTTGGCTTTTTCGGGCCGTTAAGCGTCCATCCCGACTTTTGGAACCAAGGCATAGGGAAGCCTCTCGTTGCAGCCACAGTGGACTATTTGAAACAAAAAGAGGTACGGCACCTTGGACTGTTTACCTTCGCCAACAGTCCCAAGCACCACGCCCTTTATCAAAAATTTGGGTTTTATCCCCGTTTTCTGACGATGGTGATGGCAAAATCCACCCATTCTGCACGAGGTTTTTCCCCCCAGCAGCAATATTCCACAATGACGCAACAGCAGCAAATTCAAGCGCTCGAAGCGAGTCGGGAATTAACCGATGAGATTTATGAAGGATTGGATGTCTCTTCAGAAATTCAGAGCGTTTGGGAACAAAAATTAGGCGATACAGTCTTTTTATGGGAGGAGGATGGCTTGGCGGGATTTGCCGTTTGTCACTGCGGTGCGGGAACCGAAGCCGGTAGCAATACCTGTTATGCTAAGTTTGGAGCCGTACGGGGATCGGCAGCAGCACAGCGCTTCAATCGGCTTTTGGATTTGTGCGAGGCGTTGAGTGTCGCTCGGGGGATGACAAAATTAGTTGCCGGGACTAATACCAGTCGAGAAAAGGCCTATCGCCAAATGTGCGATCGCGGTTTCCGAGCGGAAATGGTGGGCGTAGCCATGCACAACCCCAACGAACCCGCCTATAATCGCCCCGATGTTTTCGTTATTGATGATTGGCGATAGAACGCGCCCATCGGCTCAATCGTGGAGCATTTCAGGCGGAGCTACATTTGCCGTCGTCCTCGAAGCTGTCGTAGCATTCGCTTGGGCGCGATCGCTTTCTTGTTCGAGGGAGGTTTGTTGGCGCTCGGTATAGGTTTCGTAAGCGCTGCGCTCGGATGCCCACGATAATCCTCCCAAAGAACCGGCAAGGACTGCGGCATAACCGAAGTAAAGGTAAGCCGATGGAATTGACAGATCGAGCGAAGTGCTGGAATCATACCAAGTTGGCACAATGGACGGCTTAGACATGGGCAATGAAGCTGCCAGTTCCATTCCATTTAATCCCAGAGCGTTTCCAAGTTGGCGGATAAAGCTTCGCAGGTAAACATCTTCGGGTAAGTCCTCAGTACGTCCCTCTTCAATGGCTTGAATTTGATGGGCGGGTACGTAAGTTTTGCTATACAGTCCTTGAATGGATAATGCTTTCTCTTGGCGGATTTGGCGCAGCAGTTGACCGATTTGGCGACAGCACTCTTCGCGTTCCTGCTCCTTCTGTGTTCCCGCCTCGCTTGCGGTTCGCTCGGCTAAAAATACGTTAGGAGTTGAGAGGGTTGTTTTGCGCTGGGCAAAGCGAGTTCGAGCTCTGGTGGACTCGGCTTTTTGTGTTGGTGAGTTTTCTGTTGCGCTCCCATCGAGTGGTGGCTTTAAGGACATGGTTATTCCCTCCCTACAATTCAGGCTAAGTTTTTCCAACTCATCCCCATACTTCGTTTGGGAACTGCTCTATCCGGACTCTCAAACTCTTTTTTTCGCGATCGCCCAAAATTGCCCGCAAGCACAACTTTCACTCTCATTCAGGCACGAGCGGTTAGAGGGTTTATGGAAACGGAGCAGCAGCGAGGGATTTTAAGTCATGTCTGTACCGCTTTTTTGAAGCGCCAAGATTCACGACTATTTTTCTCAGCATTCTAAGTGTATTCGGTCTGTTGTGCAAGCTTTTTGAAGAATCTATCGATTTTTTTCAGAAAGTTTCAGTAAATACGGCGAATCTAAAGTTTCAGAAGCAAGCGAGACTCAGCCATATACCCTTTATCCCAATTTGTAGGCGCGATCGCGCTGAAACGCTAGTAGGGTTTGTTAGCGAAGCGTAACGCACCACTACACTAAGTAGGGCTTGCTGAATATAGTGTTGTGATGAGCAGGGGGAGCGGGGGGAGCAGGGGGAAGCAGGGGGAGCAGGGGAAGCAGGGGAAGCAGGGGGGAATTGTTTTTAATTTTTAATTTTTGATTTTTGATTTTTAAGCAACCCTAATACGCCTCGATCGCATTGATTAATAGGGTTTGCCGCTTTGTGTAGCAAGCTCTAATTGTTCATTGTTCATTATTCCAAAGTGAATTAGCTTATCGGCTGTAAATTACACTAGCGATCGCGCAATCTCAACGAATTATCGAAATACTCCTCGTCGTCCTTGCAACACCATTCCTGCTCCCACCGCAGCGAAAACCCAACCCAAAGGCGAAATATTAGGTTCCCCAACATCGGCGCGCTCGATGCTCAACTGATTAATCCCTACTGCCCGATTGGGAGCCGAACTCCTCAAAACGATCTTCGAGATATTGGGAATATCGTTGCGAACGCCCAGGAAAAGTGCTGAATTGTCCAGCGCAAGGGAAGAGGTTCCCTCAGCCGAAAATTCGCCCAACAAATTATCATCTTTGTCGAAAGCTGAAATAAACCCCGTAAACAAAGGCGTATCGTCTACTGCAATTTGAGTTCCGGCACCAAAAACAGGCTGCTCGAAAGTAATCGTCAGCGGTCCCGGATTTCCCGGTGCTGGAAAAATGCCCGGTTGAAGTCCGGTAAATAAGATAAAATCTCCGGGAGCAAAGTTGGTGGGAATGCCTGTGGGAGAGGGTAACGTTTGGAAGACAAAGGGTGGAGTGATGCCAGAGGTGAGGGGCGGAAATGGAATATCCACATCCAAATTCAACCCCTTTTGAGAAGTGGCAGAGAAAGAAAACGGTAAAAAATCAGACGGGTCTGGAGGGGGTGTCAGGACTGGACCTAAACTCGACCAATCCACGCGGTCGTTGCTGTTAAAAGCCGATCGCTCTGTGAAAAAGGAAAGCGCCCGAGCGCTTTGGGACGAGGCGATCGCAACGATGGAGGCGAGCAGCACGGCCGTTGGAATTTTGGCTATGTTTGAGTTTAGCCGTTCGAGCGTTTTACCTTTCATCGAAATCTCCTGGGTCTGAAACCCCGTCCTTTGAGGACGGCTTTAGTTTTTGCTAAAATGTATAAGTTCTGACTCGCGAAAACAATCGCGAGCGGAGACCGTACCTTGAAAACTGGATATATTGGGTTCCGTGCAGAAAAGCTTGTACGGGTAAAATATCCAAGCAGTGAGTATTAAGTCTTTTTAAGGCACCGTACCGCAGGGCTTGCGGAATCGGGACTCTGCAATGGGTTGAAAGTCTGTGGACTCTGTGTAAGACAGTACATGGTTTTAACTGTGGTATGCAACGGTGAGTGAAGCAGAAACCTAAGTCGCGAGTCTTAGGAATCACCGTCCGTTTACGGCGGTGAGGATGTCAATTTTACTCATATTTCCCTGTTTCAGTTCCTTAGTTTAGTACGAAGGCGGCTGCATCATTTGAAGTGTTAACAAGGAGTTACAATTTAAACGATAACTGGAGGATTTTCTCGATTCTGGATTTTGTCTCAACGCGATCGCAAAAAAGACTACCCTTCTAATTTGCGTGACTGTTTAGGCGGCAGGGGCAAGTTTAAACTGCGGTGAAAGTCGCTTTGGACTTTGTAGGTTAAGCGCGGCGAAATTTGGCGTACAATTTGAGCGAGTAGGCGATCGCCTGTATTTTGAATAAGCGAGGGAGGCAGTTTGTAAATAAACTTAGGGAAATTGACCGTCACTCGCAGTTGTAATTGCCACTCGACTTGCGTTACGAGAGAGGGAAACTGCGCGATTTTGGCTCGTTGCTTCGACGCAACTGCCCAGTCGATTTCTTCGGTAGGCACTTCCAGCAACGTCATCGAAGCTTGATAATCGATGTCGTATCCGGGGGGGGTATAGTCGGGAACGGGGACGCTGTGCATGAGATATACGCCTTCCTGGGATGGCAAGAGGACGACACCCATTTTAGGTTCGACTTCGTAACCAAAGGAGCCAAACCGTCCGATTGTGAGGATATAGCCGTTTTCGCCCAAGGGTTCTGCTTTCATGGGTTTGGCACAGCGACAAAACCAACCCTCGTGAGCGTCGAGATAATCTGCCACCCGTTGCAGTTCGCCATACATTCCCATCCGTCCTTGGAAGCAAGTCTCGAAGTTAAAGGGAATTTTGTTCGCCATTTCCAGTTGTTCTGGGGTTCTCTCAGCTTCGATAATCAACGATTCTTCATTAGGTTGGGTATCGGATAACGGGCTTTGCTGGCGATCGCGCATAAAACTCCCCTGAGTGTAAGTGGATTTGCGGCTGTTCGATGTCAAGTCTTCAATTCTAGCTTGATGCCAAATTGCAATATGTTCCTCAAGCACCACAATTATACACTCTGGATTTTTGACTGTTTGTCATTTGTCATCTGTCATTTATCATTTATTGGAAGCAGGCAAACTTTTCCCCCACGTCCTAAGCACTTACACAAAATAGATTACTCCTGACACCCGCCCAGAACTCCCACTGTGCTTTAGTCCTCAAGAGTCGCTATATGCAACTAATTTTGGCGAGGGACTTAATAATGGCTAAGGCTTGCTTAATAGCACAGTTTAGAATCTCGAATGATAGTAAAAATGCCGATAAAACAATTCAAATTGTCCCCCGTATCTTTGAATTAATGCTAACTGACGGCGATAGAGACCGCGAAATAAATTAGCGAATAAAAGCGTAAAAATTGCGACAATTAGACCGACTGCCGTCGTAACCAGCGCATCGCTAATTCCAAAGCTAACTTGTGCGGTATCTGTGCCGCCAACATCGCCTAATTTCAACGCGGAAAAGGCTTCGATGAGTCCGAGGATAGTTCCGAGCAGACCTAATAAAGGAGAAACGGCAATAATTGTCTCTAATAATGTGTTAAAACGTTTGAGTAACAGAATTTCAGCTTGTGCTGCACTTTCGAGGGCGAGACTAAAATCTTCTGGAGTTGGGTCTTTGAGCTCCAATGGGGCTAAAAAAATGCGTGCGAGGGGTACATTTTCATTCTTTTCTAATATGGAAATTGCCCCTTGGGGGTCTTCCGGGTAGCGCAGAAGAAATTCTCGAATGACCGGCTCTTGCTGCCTTTGAATTCGCCACCAAAAATAAAGTCGCTCTAAAATTAGCGCGATGGCGACTAAGGAAAATATACATAGGGGAATTAAAACAATTCCGCCCAAAGAAAATAATCGAATTGACATTAAACTGCAAAGATGCTATAAGATTGTAAGATACGTTTGATTTGGGCTAATAGGCAAGACAACCAACTGTTGATTTTTTAAATCTAATTCAATGCCCAACGCTTCTAACGGGATGACACCGAGTAAAGGATTACTTCCTCCTGGAATTTCCAAGCATTCAAAGGTTCCTTCCCGTCCGAGCAGTGAGATTTTAGCATCTTGAAAGATTTTCGCTTTTCCAATGCCGTTTGCTGTTTCTACATCCACTTCTTTAAGGAGTTGTAATCCTACTCGAGCAATTGTAGCAGCAGGCAAACAGAGTGTTGTTGCACCTGTATCGACTAAAACATCATTCAACGTAGCGGAGCGAATTTGGTCGAACCGAATGAATCCTCGTTCCGCTAAGCCTTGGTCTAGACGATTGGTAACGGTTAAAGTGGTGATGATTCTGCCCATTGAAATATTATCGACCGATTGCATAGTTCTATCTTGAGTTACTCTACCTTAAATATGGCAGATTTTCCGAGGGTGCGCGAAGTTGTGAAGTTGTGGAATGTTCTAAAATTAACGCGATCGCGACTAGGACAGGCGCAAAAAAAGAGATTGAGCTGCCCTTGCATCGTTATAAAATTGTGAGATAAGTTTGACTCGGACTAATTGGCAGGACAACCAACTGTTGATTTTTTAAATCTAATTCAATTCCCAACGCTTCTAATGGGATGACACCGAGTAAAGGATTACTTCCTCCTGGAAGTTCCAAACACTCAAAGGTTCCTTCCCGTCCGAGCAATGAAATTTTAGCATCTTGAAAGATTTTCGCTTTTCCAATGCCGTTTGCCGTTTCCACATCCACTTCTTTAAGGAGTTGTAATCCTAATTGAGCAATTGTAGCAGCAGGCAAACAGAGTGTCGTTGCACCTGTATCGACTAAAACATTATTTAATGTAGCGGAGCGAATTTGGTCGAACCGAATGAATCCTCGTTCCGCTACAGCTTGGTCTGCGCGATTGGTAAGGGTTAAAGTGGTGATGATTCTGCCCATTGAAACATTATCGCTCGATTGCATGGTTCTATCTTGAGTCACTCTACCTTAAATATGGCAGATTTTCCGAAGGGCAGGGACTAAAGTCCCTACTGCGGAAGGACAGGGACTAAAGTCCCTACTACGAACTAAGCTTTTTACTTATAAAAGAAACTGTTGAATTTCAAACACAGCGCGATCGCAAGCCGTTTCGGGAAGATTCCCCTTTTCGCCAGGAATGAGGCACAGTTTGGCTTCGGGAATGAGTGCAGCGTAGGTTTGAGCGCGAGACAGATTAATCGATTCGTCCTCTTTCCCTTGAATAACGAGAGTGGGAACTTGAATAAACTCTAAACGATTATCGAGAAGTTCGCCTTGAATTTCTCGGTCCGAACGACGCAATAATAAGTCGCAAGTTATGGGACATTTTAGCAATTGTTCGCGTCGGGTCAAAAGTTTGTCAATTTTTTCCTTCCACCCCAACAATTTAGCCAAAGGACGAAGCGATCGCAATACCCACACCCAAAGGGGAAACGGACTGACTAACCGTTTCTCCCACCGTTGAAAGGGAGCTTTTCCGGTTCCTTCTACCCCCAACGGCGAAAACAAAACCAATCGCCTCACTCGTTCGGGATGTTGCAAAGCATAACTCGCCGCAACCCATCCTCCCAGAGAATGGCCCACCAAATCAACTTGTTCCAGGTGCAGCGCGTCCGCATAACTCGCCAAACTTTCCACCAATAATTGAATCGAGCAGTGCGCGATCGGATATTCCGAATCCCCAAATCCTAACAAATCTAAAGCCAAACAATGGTGCGTTTCGCCCAAACGTTCGAGAACGGGAATCCATTGACTGCCGTCGCGACCCGAACCGTGCAAAAATACGACGGGAGTGGTATGGCGACCGATTTCGCGCCAAAAAATTTGTCCTTGTGGAAGTCGAATGCGAGAATTGCTAAAAGGAACGGGCATTCTGAAGGCAGTGAGTTAAATAATGACGAATTCAGCAATTAATTATTATGGTCGGGGAAGTGCATTTTCACAACCCCGAATCCTTTGAATTGCTTCTCTTTTCAGAACGTTGTTGGTCTTATCGGGATAAGAAGGCGATTAACCCTATAATCAAAGCCGCAGCCAAAATTCCGCCGATGACGGCTAGGGTAATCTTAAGCTTACTATAGGGGCGATCGCCTTGAATTTCGCCGGTACGCGCGTTAATGAGAACTTGATATTGTTGGTTATTGTAACGGTAGGAAGTCAACCATACCGGCAGTAAAATCGGCTTAAAGGTAATGGCACTGTAGGAAGTAGAAATATTGCCAACGCGCTGTTCGTCGCCGCCGATATCGCGTTTTACATCAATGTGAATTTGAGCCGCCATCGCACTTTTAGCGGTGGCAAACCCCTCTTTGAGAGAAACTTGCGATCGCTGTGCCTCAAATCCCGCTAAATATGAGGGCTCGTAGGGACGTAAAGAGTCCTGGAGATGCCACGGTTCCAACGCCCTCAAACGACTCAAATCAACCAACTTCGTTGCCGGAACCAAAATATCGTCAAAAAAGCGCGATACCCGTCCCGACGTAGAATGCCAGCGCGTATGCCGAACTTCGCGAGTGTTGGTTTCCTCTTCCCCCTCAGCGTTAGTCTCAGTATAGGTTTCGGTGACATAATAATAGTCGCCGCGATCGCCAGTATAATGACTGTGGGTTTGAGCGTCGTAAGTCCAAAAAGGGAGATACACGCCTTGAATCTTTTCCTGTTGGGCTAAATCTTTTAAGGCACTCGGTGCAAATCGGCGCGAATCGATCCACTTTTGTAAATGCTTTCTCGCGTCCCGGCGACCGAGGGCAAAAGGAACGATCCCTTGAGGTGCTAATGTGGGATCGGCGAGTTGGGGTTGGGAGACGATGGCAGCCGCGCAAAACGGACATTGACCGGCAACTTGCGGCGGTTCAAAGGTAATGCTAGCCCCGCAGTTGTTGCAGCTTACCTCGAGGGCCGTTGAAGAGAGAGTTTCGAGGCGAGTATGGTTAGTATTGAGATACTGTTCGTAAGAGTTTTCCTCCACAAGAGCGGCGGTTTGCGGAATTTCGTCTTCCCAACCGCAGTAATCGCACTTAAGTTTCCCCACTTGGGGGTTAAAAGTGGCTTCAGCACCGCATTGGGGACAGGGAAAGCGTTTGATAGTAGGTTCGCTAGAACTCATAAAGTGGCGGTCTATAATTTTTTAGGGGACTACACGCCCGAATCTAGAAATTTCGGGTCTGAGAGCGAATTTGCGTCAGTTGTGCCATAAAATTAATTTACGTTGCTGCGATCGCTGTTGACGATTTACTGTTTACGGGTTACTGAAATGGCAGACAATTCTCCTCCCTTTCTTGCTTTACTCGGCGGCGCGATCGCGTTAGCTGTTTTCATTCCGATGCAGCAAGAACAGCCTCGATCCGCACGCGCCAATTACCAAACCCAAGCTGGGAGGTGCGATGCAGCCTATCCCGATTTTTGCATTCCTCCTTTGGGACCGGATTTAGATTGTAGCGATATTAAGCAAAAAAACTTCACCGTTCGTCCTCCCGATCCCCATCGACTCGATGGCAACCGGGATGGCATTGGCTGCGAACCCAGGGAAGAATAAGAGAGGGTGTAGGCGATCGCAGGGTGCAGCAATATGCAATAGTAAGGAGATTGCGTCGCTCTAAATCTTATGATGTCTATTCCTTGGGTCAATCGTTTTAGCGCCTTGGTTGCAATTTCGAGCGCGATCGCATTTACAATGCCGGCTTTTAGCCAATTTCGGGACTTTGATGAGGTTCAAATTGAAACGCTTCCCCTGGGCGATGGGATTTATATGTTGGTAGGGGAGGGAGGAAATATTGGCGTTTCTGCGGGCGAGGATGGGATTTTTCTCATCGACGACCAATTTGCCCCTCTAACAGAGAAAATTTTCGATGCTTTGGGCGAAATTAGCGACGAACCCGTGCGCTTTCTCATTAATACTCACTGGCACTTCGACCATACGGGAGGGAATGAAAATTTAGGCGAGGCAGGAGTTGTCATTGTCGCTCACGACAACGTGCGAAAGCGCATGAGTGCCGGACAATTTTCGGAGGTTTTAAATCGAGAATTTCCCGCTTCCCCAGATGCAGCGCTGCCGGTTATTACTTTTAATGATACGGTGACGTTTCATCTCAATGGCGAGACCATTGAAGCGTTTCATGTGGATGCCGCACATACCGATGGCGACTCGATTATTCACTTCAAAGAGGCGAATGTCGTCCACGCGGGCGATACTTATTTTAACGGTTCTTATCCCTATATTGATGTCGAAAGCGGCGGTTCCCTTGAGGGTACAATCTCAGCAGTAGAGGGGATGTTGGCCTTTGTTGACGAAGAAACTCAGATTATTCCAGGTCACGGCCCTCTTTCCAATCAAGAGGAACTGATGGTGTACTTAGAGATGTTAAAGGCAGTGCACGATCGCGTCAAGGCAGCCATCGAGCAAGGGATGTCAATGGAGGAGTTTATTGCTTCTAACCCAACGGCGGATTTCGATCCGGTTTGGGGTCAGGGGTTTTTGAAACCAGAGCAGTTTTTGCAAATTGTTTACAATGATTTAGCGCAGTGAGTTCGGTGTTAGGTCGGATCTTTACTCGCACTAGGATTTAAACGCGGTTAAGCGACTGAAATTATGTAAAAAAATCGCCGATAATTCGGTTCAATAGCTCGTGGGGATCTTCGCCAGTTCTAGCTGCATAACGCCTAAGCTTCGTAATACTTTCTGAAGAGAGGCGAAGGGGAGCAAAGTATTCTGGAAAAGCCCAGCTACATCGTTGGCACTCGAGCTGGCATCCGCGACAGGATGTACTTTAAAAATTGTTACACTCGTCACATAAGGGCTGTAAATTGTCGAGTTCGTTACTTCCTCCTCGGGTACGTGGAATTTTATGGTCTTGTTGAAATCGAACTTCGGGTTCAGAGCTACTTATTGCTCGACGCACCCACTCGGGTGTCGTCTGAAAACGGCGGCAGCGATGCCCAATAAGTAGAGTCCGAAAACAATTCATTTGTACGGGGGAAGTTCCCAGCAAACGCAATTGAGAATTAAAAATTAAATCGGGAATCCATTGGCTACCTTTTTAGACTTTTTCAGGAAGGTCTCAGGATTTTCTTTTAGACTCGACGATCGAATCAGATATCCGGTTGGGGTGTCAGTTCGCCATTCCTTCATGATGAAGCAGCAACGATTGAATTTATATTCCCTAGGAGTGCGCCTGACGTTAGGCGTTGCTTTGGTGTCTGCGGTCGGAATGGGAAGCTCGGCATTGTGGGTGGGGACGAGGATGCAGCAAATTGTAATTTCAAGCCAAAAGCACAATATTCAAGAAATTAGCGATCGCTTTCCCAAAGATGTCGAAATTTACAGCCAAATGACAACCTTGGAACGCGCGTTGCAAAAGGCAGTAGATAATTTGACAACGGGAAATACGCTGTTGTGGGTAAAATCGGTCAATGGCGAGACGCTCGCGCAGTCGGAAGCGTTGAAAATGGGAACGGGGGAAACTGCTTTAATGTCCGTGCGTCGAATTCCACCGTTTCCTGAAATTCGAGCAATCGAAGGACGGTATTGGGTGCTTTGCGGGACTCCACTGGAGGTGAATAATCTCAAGCTAGGGAAAGTTATCCTCGCACAGGATATAACCGGCGAACAAGCCATGCTCAACCGACTGCTGTGGAGTTTGGGAGGCGCAAGTTTGTTGGCAATTGCCTTAATGACGATCGCGATCGCGTGGTACGTTAAACGAGAACTGTTACCCCTGCAACGTCTGTCGCAAATGACAGAGCAAATTTCGCCCGAACGCTTCAACGAGGCGAGAATTCAACTGGACCGCGCGCCAGCAGAAGTCAAACAGTTGGCGCAAACCCTCGACCGGATGTTAGTTCGCTTGCACGAGGCATGGGAGTTGCAGCGCCAGTTTGTCAGTAATGTTTCCCACGAGTTGCGCACGCCGTTAACCATTGTTTCGGGGTATTTGCAAAGTTTATTGCGCCGGGGGACGAATTTGAACGACGCGCAACGAGAGGCGTTGAGTATCGCAGTAACCGAAGCCGAACGTACAATTCAGTTATTTGAGGATTTGCTGGGTCTCGCGCGGGTCGATAGCGGACACTTGCGGTTCCATTTAGAACCGGTAGAACTGAGGGAAGTGGTACGAGAAGTGGTAGAAATGGCACAGCGTCAAAGCGATCGCGCCATCGTTGTTGAAGTCAAATATCCGGCGATCGCGATCGCGGATTTCAGCCGACTCAAGCAAGTTTTACTCAATCTCGTTGATAATGCGGTTAAGTATAGCGATTCCCAGGAGCCAATTGCGGTAATTATCGATCGCGCCGACCAACAGGCAATCCTTCGAGTCCGCGATCGCGGCCCTGGTATTCCCCTCGTCCACCAAACCCGCATCTTTGAGCGATTTTATCGTGCTGACGAAGCGCGATCGCGAGCAACCGGCGGTACGGGATTGGGTTTATCTATCGTCAAAACCTTTGTTGAAGGAATGCACGGTCAAGTTTCGGTTCTTTCTAAGCCCGACGAAGGCAGTGTTTTTACCGTATCTCTGCCCTCAAAAAAACTTTGATAAATCCGTAAATAAACTAATTTAACTTATATTATCGTTGTTTACTAAATATTTTGTGTGCTCAGTCAGGGGAATATATTTAATATAAATTGAGTGAGTTGCAGCTTATTTTATCAGGATCTACGCTGGGCCAACACACCCTACAAATATTTCACCCCCTCACCCCATCACCCCGTCACCCATAACTCTGAACTCATAACCCATAACTCTGAACTCATAACTCTGAACTCATAACTCTGAACTCTGAACCCGTCTCCCCTCTCTCTTAAAGCCTGCCTCTCGAGACGGATATATAGTTTTTTATAATCAATATATAGTTTCCATATAAGCAAAACCTTGAAAATCACGAGCGAGCTTGATACATTAAAAAGTGTCAACCGCTAATCTAATTGCAACGCGCATTTCAAGGAACTATGAATTCGATTGCTAGAGAAAATCCCAACACCTCGTTGCTACAACCTCTCAAAAATTGGATCGAAAACTTCCGAATCGAGCGCGCCGATCTTGCTCATTCGATCTGCAAGCTGATTCCAGCTCAATGTCCCTTTGAACGCGAAATTTACTTCGGAAGCCGCAAACTTTTACACATTCCGCCCCTGTGTAAACTCAATCCCCTTTACGAAGAATTAGTAGGACTTCGATTTCGGGCGTTGTGTTATTTAGCCGACGAATGTGGCGAGGATATTTCCCACCTTTTAGCGTAAACTCTTATTCTTCCATTCTTCTACTCTTCCGAAGCTAGAGTTTTACAACTCCAATAAAAATGCTATAATCGGCAATAAACTTAAAGCGATTATGGCTGCCAGTCGCATTCGCATTACCAGAGATAAAGCCGAATTAGTCCGCAGTTTAGTCGATTCAACAGAAACAACCGGTCCGTTTCAAACCTATGCCGACGCGATCGCATTCGCAGCAGCGCTGGGATTTCGTCACAAAAAGCGATCGCCTCTCGACGGTTCCATCAGTAGCGAACCCTCTCCCATTAGTTTAGATGTATTTGTCACTCGCGGTCATTTTCCAGAGCTCGAATTACTCGCGATCGCAACCGCCCAAAATCCCGCCATCCTCTCCACCTTTGATGCCGAAGCCGAAGCACAGCGCATCACCCTCTTTGAAGAATATGCTAACGGCGGTTTAGAATTACTACGCGACGAATTGCGCGGTGCCGTCGATTATGCAGAACGTATCCTCCTCCTCCTCACAAACGAACGCCTCCGAGAAGACAAACCCGAAGGCGAAGAATTCGATTTAAACCGCTTTTTATCAATGAATAGTGAATAATGAATAATGAATAATGAATAGTGAATATAGCACTTTTCATTGGGATGGGGTACAAGGAAAAAGGATCTCCCCGTCCCCCAGTCTCCCCGTCCCCCAGTCTCCCCGTCTCTCTGCCTTCAATTATCAGACTTGAAGTGAGTCTTAAGCTGAGGTGACAAATCGCTCGATCGAACCCTTAAGCGGCAGCTAAGTGGAACGCCGCGCCCAAACCAGCAGCCATTTCTTCAGGGGAAATCTTACCATCGCTATTCACATCCAGCGCGTCAAAAACTGCATCGGTTCCAGCCCATTCCTCGCGCGTAATAAACCCGTCGCCATCGAGGTCGTACACCAGAAATAAATCTCGTGCTGCATGATTCGCTGTCTCCTCTTCCTCCAAACGCGCCAACCTTTCGGCTAATAGTTTCTCGAGGGCTTCTAACGCCTTGGAAAAGCCAGCGATCCCCTCTTCCAATTTTTGAGAGGCCATACGATCTTCGGCGTGCATCCGGTCGAATGTTTCCTTATCCATTGAAATCTTTTCAACGTCTGCCGCCGTCGCTTGTTCGGGAGATAACTTGCGGGGTAACTCGTCGGTGGTGGACTTTAATTCGTCGAGGAATTTAGGAGAAATTGTCAGTAAGTCGCATCCCGCCAATTCCATGATTTCGCCAATATTGCGGAAACTTGCGCCCATGACTTCGGTTTTGTAGCCGAACTTTTTGTAGTAATTGTAAATTTGAGTCACCGAAAGAACGCCCGGATCCTCTTGGGGGGCGTAGGTGCGTCCGGTATCTTGTTTGTACCAATCGAGAATGCGTCCGACAAAAGGCGAAATGAGCGTCGTTCCCGCCTCAGCACAAGCAACGGCTTGATGGAGACCGAATAGGAGGGTTAAATTGCAGTGAATGCCCTCTTTTTCGAGAATTTCGGCAGCGCAAATGCCTTCCCACGTCGAGGCAATTTTAATTAAAACGCGATCGCGCGACACTCCCACTGCTTCGTACTCGCCAATTAAATACCGCGCCTTCGCCACCGTTGCTTCGGTATCGTAGGATAGGCGCGCGTCCACTTCGGTAGACACTCGTCCGGGAATAATTTCGAGAATTTTCAGACCGAAGGAAACCGCCAAGCGATCGAAAGCGAGGGTAACAACGTCCGAAGCTGGCGCGTCGGTTCCAGCGAGTTTGCGCGCTTGCACGAGAGTTTCGTCTACAATTGCTTGATATTGGGGCATTTGAGCGGCTGCGGTAATCAAAGACGGGTTGGTTGTGGCATCGCGCGGCGTAAAGGTTTCAATCGCCTGGATGTCTCCCGTATCTGCAACAACAACGGTCATTTCGCGCAGTTGTTCTAACAAATTCGTCGCCATTGTTTGCTCCTAAAGTTGAGAGGGTTTTGCTTTGGGCTTTTTGGATTTGCGTTGAATGTTGAGTCCCTAACCGTTTCAATTGTAGGGCGAATTTCGAGCTTCCCAGATTTCTTAAACTTCTTCTTTACAAGCGGGTTGATTTTGGCGGGTTTGGGAACGCTGATGGCTGAAGAGAGCGATATTGCAGTTCGCTTCGCCGCAGTCAAAAATCAAAAAGCGATCGCTGCTTGGAGAAAATCGGTCAATGTCTGGGAACGCTCCTCGAACTCTCGGCGAGTTTCGTTGCGCGCGTTGGTGGAGATAAATTTGCGATCCTGTTAATGGACGCAACACAACAGGACGCTTTGGCGGTGGCGAATGCGATCGCGCGATCGAGTTTTGACCCTCTCAATCAATCGCGTCGCCATTGGCGGTATGCTAGAACTTTCAAAGACGGCCGCGATCGCGCCCTTCTGCAATGTTGACCTTCTCAATCAATCGCCCATGTCTGCCTCGAAACTCAGCGAAATAACCCTCGAGCGCCAACCCAGTCAAGATCGCTTAGAACAACTCGGCATCAGTAGTTGGCCCATTTGGAGCAAAGAAATTTCAGAATTTCCCTGGACTTACGACGAAGCCGAAACCTGCTACTTTCTCGAAGGCGAGGTTATCGTCACCCCCTCCGATGGCGAATCTGTAAAAATGGGCAAAGGCGATTTAGTCACTTTCCCAAAGGGAATGTCCTGCACTTGGAAAATTCTCCAAAATGTGAGAAAACACTACAACTTCGGATGAGATGAAAATGTCATAGCATTTCAGCCCCCCAATGCAAACAGCGATTGAATGCCTCTTCCATTCTGAATTCTTCCATTCTTCCATTCTAAAAGCCGCATGACCCAGATCGCTGATTCCAAGAATACGAAACCCTTCGGTCGCGCCCTTGACCTATTGATTCGATTTGTCGGGAAACAGGCGCTTTGGCTCGTTTCCTTATTTGGCTTTGCTTTTCTCTACATTCCCATTGCCGTTTTAATTATTTATTCGTTCAATGTCTCTCGCTTCAACGCAGTTTGGCGCGGATTCACCCTAGATTGGTATCGAAATTTATTGGGCATTGGCGTTGACGAAGCGGGACTCACCGACGAGTTGATTTGGGAGTCCCTGGGAACCAGTTTGCAAGTGGCGATTATTTCAACGATCCTCGCGACAATTTTGGGAACCGCGATCGCGATCGCAATGGAACGGTTTCGGTTTCGCGGACGAACTCTTCTCGACGCGCTCTTATTTTTACCCATCGTCATTCCCGATATTACGATGGGCGTATCGTTACTCGTCTTTTTCAGCCTAGTTTTTCAACTGATTGAAAACCTAATCGGCATTCGACTGGTTTTAGGACTGCCGACGGTTATTATCGGTCATGTTGCCTTTAATATTTCCTTCGTTGCCGTCACCGTCAGAGCGAGAATTGCCGAACTCGATCCCGCCCTCGAAGAAGCCGCTCTCGATTTGGGAGCTAATGAGTTACAATCGCTCTGGCGCATTACGCTCCCTTTGATTTCCCCTGCCATTATTAGCGCAGCGCTGTTAGCGTTTACCCTTTCTTTAGATGATTTTGTCATTGCCTTTTTTACCGCTGGCGTGGGGACGACAACGCTGCCAATTTTTGTTTATGGCATGATTAAATTTTCAATTACTCCAGCCATTAATGCTATTTCAACGTTGATGTTATTGGCTTCATTGATTTTGGTTGTGTCTTCGTTGTTTGCAGGAAAGAAGCAGTAAATAATGGGGAATTGGGCATTGGTGACAAGGGACGTTCAATTGAACGTCCCTACGTTGAAACTTTTCAACCCGTTTTAACGGGTTTTAGCTTTTAGCGGCGAACTTTAGTTCGGTGGCTCTTAAACCTACTCTTCCTCTTCGCCCTTAACTCGCTCGAGCTTTGCACCCAAATTGCGCAACTTTTCCTCAATGCGATCGTAGCCGCGATCGAGATGATGCAATCCCTTGACAATTGTCACGCCTTCTGCTGCTAAACCGGCGAGAACGAGAGCCGCCGAAGCGCGTAAATCTGTCGCCATAACCGGTGCGCCCGAAATAAAAGGAACGCCATTGACGATCGCGTTTTGACCTTTGACGCGAATATCGGCACCCATGCGATTCAATTCGGCAACGTGGCGCAATCGATTTTCAAAAACGGTTTCGGTAATAACACTGTTGCCCTCAGCCAGCGCTAACAAGGACATAAACTGAGCCTGCATATCGGTAGGAAAACCAGGATAGGGCAGCGTTTCAATATCTGTCGCTCGCAAAGGAGCGGGAATTAAACGAATCGTATCGGAAGATTCAATAACAACTTGGGGTCCGATGGCGCGTAACTTGGCAATGGCTGGGGTAAGATGGTCCAGAACAACCCCAGATAGCTGAATTTCCGAGTGGGTAATGGCACCCGCCACCAAAAACGTCCCCGCTTCGATGCGATCGGCAATGACAGTATAGTCGGTGGAGTGCAATCGGGAAACGCCCATAATTGTAATCGCATTAGTCCCAGCGCCGCTAATTTTCGCTCCCATCGAACGGCAAAAATTCGCCAAATCCACGACTTCCGGTTCTTGCGCCGCATTTTCAATCGTCGTTTCCCCTTCCGCCAGCGTCGCCGCCATCATCAACGTTTCCGTTGCGCCAACGCTAGGATAATCCAAATAGATTTTCGCACCCTTCAGCCTGCCACTTCGCCCCTTAACATCGGCGCGAACGATGCCGTGTTCGATGCGAACTTCTGCACCCATCGCCTGCAACCCTCTGACGTGCAAATCTACAGGTCGAGCGCCAATGGCACATCCCCCCGGCAGAGGAACGCGCGCCGTCCCCAAACGCGCCAAGAGCGGTCCGATGACGAAGAAACTCGCTCGCAGTTGAGACACGAGATCGTAAGGGGCTCGGGCTGACTCGATGTGACTCGAGTCGAGTTCGAGACTTTCCCCCGTGCGTTGGATTTTTACGCCCAGCGCTGCGAGAACTTGACCCATTCTCCCGATATCCACGAGGGGAGGAACGTTGTTCAGTCGGCATTCTTCGGGACACAGCAAAACTCCAGCCATAATTGCCAAGGCAGAGTTCTTCGCGCCGCTAATGGGAACGCACCCCGAAAGGGGCTGTTTCCCCCAAATCTTCAACACCGCAGCATTTTTGGGGTCTGAGGCGGGTTGAGTTTTTGGGTCTGAAGCCGGTAGGGTAGTTGTATTTTTCACAAGTAGGAGGAAGTGTGTGAATATTTTTAAATTTTCGGTTCTGATTCTACAGGAAAGAGAAAAAATGTCCAGTATTATAGGGCTTTTTCGGGCAAAATAAGACAAAATTGCCGAGCTTGGGCGATTTAGGTTGACAGGGAACTGGAATTGTGCAACGATAAGAGACTGCACGAGTAGTGCAAGGGAACTGCGGAACTGGCGGAATTGGTAGACGCGCTAGATTCAGGTTCTAGTGGGCTTTGGTCCTTGCGAGTTCAAGTCTCGCGTTCCGCATTTAATGGTAGGGACGTTCAATTGAACGTCCCTACAGGTGAAACATCCCGACACAGGTTTTAGGTGAATTTTAAGAGTCTAGTCCTAAAACTCAACGGGTCGATCGCGCAATCGGGAAAAAATTTTGAATTGTTAGAAATTCCAAAAGCTAAAACCCAGCGCAAGGAGCAATGCTAACAAGTCTGCAAAATCCTTTAGTCAAGCAAATGCGGAAGTTGCGATCGCGCTCTCACCGTCACGAACAGCAGCTCTTTTTGTTGGAGGGAACCCACGCGATGGAAGGGTTTTGCAGTTTGGATGCTCCTTTAGCAGCCGTTTGCGCCACTCCCCATTGGATCGAAGCCCACTCCCAATTGTGGGAAACCTTGGGGCAGCGATCTGAGAGGGTGGAAGAAGTTTCCCTAGAAGTGTGCCGCGCGATCGCGACAACCGTCAATCCCGACGGCGTTGTAGCGACAGCCGCGAGAGGAACGTGGCCGCGATCGCCTCAATTTCCCCTCAACTTAGGGTTAATTTTAGAACGGTTGCAAGACCCGGGCAACTTAGGAACGATAATTCGGACCGCCGCCGCGACAGATGTGGGAGGATTGTGGTTGAGCGACGATAGCGTCGATCTCGACCATCCTAAAGTATTGCGCGCCTCGGCGGGGGAATGGTTTCGTTTGCCGATGGAAAGCCGCTCGGATTTAGGTACAGTGGTTGCTGAGGGACGCAAAATGGGAATGCAAATTATTGCCACAGCGCCAACGGCATCCTCGACCTATTGGGAGGCGGATTTGACAAAACCCACGTTAATTTTACTGGGAAACGAAGCCGCCGGACTTTCATCAGAATTACTGAATTTAGCCGATGGCGAAGTGAGAATTCCGGTAGGGGGGGGAGTGGAATCATTGAACGTCGCGATCGCAGCCGCGTTACTACTATACGAAACGCAGCGGCAGTTAGGTTAGACGCGGATCGGGTTAGTTTTGTGGCTCCGAGTAAAAATGTTAGATTTTGGGTATTTAGTCTTGACGTTTGTTAGTGCTGTCTCGATGATAGGAACGCATCTTTTCTACCTCAGTCAACCCATCCCTTGAACCCTGTGTCCGTCAACACCGACAAACCCCATTTATGGAAGACCGATATCGCCCAATCTGTAGACTTCTATAACCATTGGTTTATAGAATTTGCCCCAATTGCCTATCGAGAAACCCGTCTCCAGACTGCCCAACAAGTCGAATTTGCCTTAGCCCAAACTGCCAACCTGACCCAAGTCAACCCAACTGTGCTGCGCCAGCACCCAGAAATCTTGCCGATCCTCCGTATGGCAACCATTCCGCCCCTAGCCCGCGATCGCTTGATTGGTCTAGCAGGCGTTACGCCCAACCTCGTGAAAGCAATGGAAGGAAAGCAGCGCCTTCCCCAGCGCATGGAGAGCAGCCGACTCGATAGCCAACTTACTCAAATCGCTCGAACCCTCCTGCAATTGCTCGATCGCGATCTTTTTCCCTGGCTGTCTACCGGGCAAACCCCCGCGTCCAATGAGATCGAGCGTGCCGCTACCGTGGTTGCCGACCGTCTGTGCGGCGCAATTTCCGACCCTATTATCCGCAACGCCCAGGAACGCAGACAACTGGCTACCCTTCAGCAATGGCTCGAAGGACAGGGCTACACCTACCTACCTTCAGGAACGGGCATCCGCTTTGAAAGCCTACAACCGGGAACCTTCACCTTCCGGCTCAACATTCCCGTCAGCTTGCAATCGGGCAGCAAACAAGTCAATATTCCCATAGATGTCGCCGTCATGCCACTGTCCTCCCAGCCAGGGGATTTTCCGCTTCTCATCGAAGCCAAATCAGCAGGCGATTACACCAACACCAACAAGAGACGCAAAGAGGAAGCCATCAAAATCGCTCAGTTGAAAAGTAATTACGGCAACGAGATTCGCTTTATCCTCTTCCTATGCGGCTACTTCGATAGCGGCTATTTGGGCTACGAAGCGGCTGAAGGCATTGATTGGGTCTGGGAACATCGTCCCGACGACCTGACGCAGTTTGGACTGCAACCATTAGAGAGTTGAGAGAAAAGCTGATGCACCCGGCTACAACAACCGAAATCGCCCGAAGAGGATTAAACAGCCGACTCGATCGTGCCAAAACCCAAAGCGATCGCAACCGCCTCGGCCAATTCGCTACACCGCCCCAATTAGCCTTGGATATCGTCGATTTAGCCCGAACGTGGCTCCCCGAAAATTGCGCCATTCGCTTCCTCGACCCCGCCTTCGGCACCGGGGCATTTTACTCCGCCCTACTCCAACGATGTCCCCAAGAGCGAATCCTCACTGCAACCGGATACGAAATTGACCCTGACTACGCCAAAGGAGCCATAAACCTCTGGCACGACAGGCCCTTAAAGGTGGAAATTGCCGATTTCACCCAAAGTTCGCCCCAAGCCAGCGCTAACTTACTCCTGTGTAACCCTCCCTACACGCGCCACCATCACCTCGGTCGGGAGCAGAAACAGCACTTGCAACAAACCACCGCCCGGAATGCGAGCATCAAACTGAGCGGCTTAGCCGGACTGCACTGTCATTTTCTTTGCCTGGGAGATGCTTGGATGGAAGAAGGAGGAGTTGCTGTTTGGCTGATGCCCAGCGGGTTTATGGATGTCAACTACGGGCAACCGATTAAAGACTATCTCCTGACTCGCGCTACTTTGTTGCGCCTACACCGCTTCGACCCTACAGAAGTGCAGTTTGAAGATGCACTGGTTTCTTCTACAATCCTCTGTTTCAAAAAAGCGACACCACTTGCCAGTCATGCAGTTTGCTGCTCCGAAGGAGGAAGTTTGACTGCCCCCCAGCGCTCGCGGCAAATATCCTTAGAGGAACTGAGCAATACGCCAAAGTGGACGCAACTGTGGCTCTCACCCAAGCGTAGCCCGCAACATAAAGGGAACAAAGTTACTATAGATAACCGCTTTATTGCCCAAACGCCAACCCAACCGAGCGATCGCGCCCTTAAACTCTCCGACTTATTCGCTATCAAACGCGGACTCGCCACTGGAGCCAATCATTTCTTCATCCTCACCCCGGAACAAATCGCCCAATACAGACTCCCCACAGCGTTTCTGCAACCCATTCTGCCGAGTCCCCGCTATCTTCGAGTCGATGAGATCGCCGCCGACGCGCAAGGAAATCCCCAGATCGAGCGTCAGCTTTACCTGCTCAATTGCACGCTACCCGAAGAAAACCTGCTAGAGCAATACCCTCAGCTTTGGCGCTACCTTCAACAAGGGAAAGTCCAAGGGATTCATACCCGCTACCTCTGCCGCCATCGCTCGCCGTGGTACGCTCAGGAAAAGCGAGCGCCAGCTCCTTTCCTTTGCACCTATATGGGACGGACAAGCCATCATCGGGAAAGCCCGTTCCGCTTTATTTTCAACCATTCCCAGGCTACTGCCTCCAATGTTTATTTGATGCTCTATCCCAAACCCCATCTGGCTTCTGCAATCCAAGAGCATCCAGAAGTCCTCAACACGATCTGGCAAAAGCTAGCTCGAATTTCCGCGCAGGATTTAATGACGGAGGGGCGCGTCTACGGCGGAGGGTTACACAAGCTCGAACCTAGAGAATTATGCAATGCCAGCCTTCCTGCCCTTGAAGAAGGCGTATTGTAAGTAGGTGGGCGTAATTATCCGTAAAATAGTGATTGAGATCGTTAGTCGTAAAACCCTTTCTAGAGCTGGCTTTTAGCTTCATTTTTGGATTCTGAGTTGTAATATTTATTTATGCCCACCTACTTAAAAGTTCGATCGAACGAGACGAACTGACAACGGTTGGCTCGACATTTGGGCTATCCTTAGCTTCGGGAAAAATTCAAGAGGCAAGGCTTAACTCAGTCTTCAAACTACTGGGCTATAACTGGGTCATCGCTACAAAATACTCTCATAAATCGGCACTCGCTTCTGCAATAGTAAGTAGGTGGGCGTAATTAAAAGAACAATGTCTCCAGCTAAAACCGTTATCTGGCAAGGAATACGGATTTTGAGGTTATGTGTTTATTTTTGCCTACCTACTTACCTGCGTAAAATTCAGCTTTCATCGCCCTCTTCAATCCAGCTCAGTCAAAACACGATGGGCGCGATCGCGATCGCCAAAAAGCTGCGATCGCGTGCAGTCTTTTTCCAACTCCCCAATGTAAAGATTTCTTATAGCTCGAACGGAAAGGTACTCTCTTAATTTCAGCCCCATCCGTTCCCACCCAGAGAACCATTCCGCGCGCGATCGCAGTATGGTTTCGACTTAATTATGTTTTCTGAACCAAGAGTGCAAGAGAGATTTGACCCAACAGCGTATTGCGACTGAGAACAGGAGTGCCTCTAGGAGTCAAGGTACGACGCAGTAACGTGGATTTTCGCGCTCCGCCGACTAATTGTAAAACAAAAACCGTCGTCGAGCGACGGGGTTTCACCCCCCAGGAGGTTTTGATGAAACTCAGTGTCCGATTAAGCTTACTCTCTGGCGGCATCACCCTACTGCTGGCCGTAATTTTGGGGACAATGGCGGGGGTACTTGCAGAACGCCGCATCGAACAAGAAATTGGTCGCGAACTCGAACATCTCGCCGACCGAATGTCCGATAGACTCACCCAAAGTATGTTCGAGCGCTATCGAGAAATTCAAATTATTTCCCAACTCAAGCCCTTCCACAATCCCCAAACACCCGTCGCCGAACAGCAAGCCTTACTCGAAAAACTACAAGATACCTACCCCGACTACTCCTGGATTGGATTTGCCGATCCCCAGGGTATCGTGCGAGTTAGCACTCGCCAGCTTTTGGCAGGAAAAAGCGTTGCAGAGCGCCCTTGGTTCATCAACAGTCAAAACCAGCCCTATGTCGGGGACGTTCATGAAGCAGCTCTTTTAGCCAAATTACTCCTCAATCCGACCCAAGATCCCTTACGATTTGTAGATATTGCCGCGCCCGTTTTCGACGAACAGGGGCGTTTGCAGGGCGTGTTGGGCGCTCATTTGAATTGGACTTGGGCAGAAGAGATCGAGAAGTCACTGCTGGATTCTCCCCACGTTCGAGGGAGGGAACCGTTTGTCCTCACTCGCGAAGGTCAGGTGATTTTGGGACCAGCCCCTTGGGAGAATAGAACATTGCCCCTCAAAAGTGTCAAATTGGCTCAAAGCAACGACAAAACCGGCTATCGAGTCGAGCGTTGGCCGGAGGGAAAAACTTATCTGACGGGGTTCGTTCGCAGTAACGGCTATCGAAACTATCCGGGATTGGGTTGGATTGTGCTGGTGCGACAGGATATCGATGCAGCCTTTGCTCCCGCGCGGCAACTTCGCCAGCAAATTATCATCGGCGGCATCTTAGGCGGCGCGCTATTTGCTGTGTTGGGTTGGTTGCTGGCAGACCGCATTTCTAAGCCATTGCTGAAAATTGCGACGGCAGCCGATCGCATTCGACGGGGCCACAGAGATGTCAAAATTCCTTTAGTGTCGGGCGAAGATGAAACCGCACGGCTGTCTCAGACATTGAATCAACTGGTCGATAATTTAGTCGCTCGCGAAAACGAGTTAGAAAAGACCAACAAACGATTGCGATCGCAACTCAAAGTTAGCAAGCAAATGGGGAAGTCCCTACGCCGCAGCGAAGAACAGTTGCGTCAGGTCGCCGACAACATCCAAGATGCGCTCGTGTTGAGGGCTGTCGAAACGGGCGAGGCGATTTATTACAATCTCGGCTACGAGGAACTTCAGCGTGCTGTTGGCGAAAGTGCCGACACTTGCCGAGCGAGGGGCGAGTTGATTCGTCAAGAAGAACGCGATCGCATTGCCCGCAAGTTTCAGCCGGAATTGGGCTATCGGCAATTTGTGGATGACGAGTATCGCTTGATGATGGACGACGGAAGCGTTCGTTGGATTTGGGAGCGCTTATTTCCAATTCGCGATGAAACGGGCAAAATTTACCGCTACGTCGTCCTCAAACGAGATATTACCGAGCGTAAATACTCTGAGGAAGTGTTCAAAACTCTAACGGAAATTACAGCTCCCGCCACGGGAGAGGACTTTTTCTCGACGTTGGTGCAGTATCTCTCAGAAGTTCTCGAGGTCGAGCAAGTTGCGATCGCGGAATATCAAGATGGAGTCTTTCAAACCCTGGCTTACTGGTCCAATGGGGCGTTGCAACCCAACTTCGCCTATCGTGCCGAACATACTCCCTGTGAGCGGGTGCTTGAGAATGGCTCGTACTATCAACCCGCCGCAGCGAGTCAAATCTTTCCCGAAGACCAACAATGGCCTGTCGATACGGGCATTGAGGGCTATTTCGGCGTAGCGCTCATCAATGCCAGCGCTCAAACGTTGGGGCATCTGTGCATTCTCAGTCAGGGTACCCTTGAGGATGCCTCGCGTTACGCGCCTATTCTCCAAGTTTTCGCCACTCGCGCGGCTGCGGAATTGGAGCGACAGCGCTTTCAGGAATACTTGAAACACGATGCAGCCCACGACGCGCTTACCGGACTGCCCAACCGCAATTTCCTCGTCGAACGTCTGGATCTCGCGATCGCGCGCGCGGGGCAAGATTCAGCATTTCAATATGCCATCCTGTTCGTCGATCTCGACCGCTTTAAGGTAATTAATGATAGCCTGGGCCATTTGTTAGGCGATCGACTTTTGGTATGGGTTGCGCGGCGGCTTCAAGAACTCGTTCGTCCCATCGATTTAGTTGCTCGGTTTGGAGGAGACGAATTTGTGTTATTAATTGAGGAACTTCACAGTCCTCACGAGGCGATTCGGGTCGCAGAGCGCATTTTGAGCGAGCTTCAACAACCGCTTGAGTTGGAAGGTCACACTGTCATTACCCACGCTAGCATCGGAATTGTTTTAGGGACATTAGAGTATAATTATGGCTCCGAATTGCTGCGCGATGCCGATATTGCCATGTATCGAGCCAAGGAAAAGGGGAAAGCTTGCTATGAAATTTTCGACTCGAAAATGCGCGATCGCGCTTTAAGAACGCTACACCTCGAAGACGCATTGCGTCGCGCTTTAGTCCAGCACGAATTTTCTCTGCGCTATCAACCCATTGTTTCTCTCATTTCTGGAGAGTCGGTCGGTTTTGAAGCCTTGGTTCGTTGGGAACATCCCGTGCAAGGAACGATTTCGCCTGGAGAATTTATTCCCATTGCCGAGGAGACGGGGCTTATTGTTCCTTTGGGCAGATGGGTTTTGGCAACTGCGTGTCGTCAAATGGCGGCTTGGCAAGCGCAATTTTCGGCGGCTGCCTCGTTAAAAATGAGCGTCAATTTATCGGCGTTGCAACTTCGGGAAACTGATTTTGTGAGCCAGGTTAACCAAATACTGGAAGACACGGGATTGGCAGGGCACAATTTAGCGTTGGAAATCACTGAAAGTATGTTAATGCAGGATATTGAGGAAACGAGTCGTTTGCTGTCTTGCTTCAGAGACCGCGATATTCAAATTAGTATCGACGATTTTGGCACGGGATTTTCTTCCCTCAACTATCTTCATCGATTTCCAGCTAATAATCTTAAAATCGATCGATCGTTTGTCAGTTGCTTATTTGATAGCGAAAAAAATCAACAGATTGCAGAAACGGTCGTTACGCTAGCCGATCGCTTGGGAATGAACGCGATTGCGGAAGGCATTGAAACTGCACAACAACTCGAGCAACTTCAATACTTAAACTGCGAACTCGGTCAAGGGTATTTATTTGATGCTCCTTTGACGGCTGAAGCAGCAACGACAAGAATTGCAGTTAGAATGGGGGAAGACCGGATTGTTTTGAACCCATTAATTCAGCCTGAAGAATAAATTGATCTTTTTACGATTTGTGCGAGAATCGGGAGGGAATGAGATTGGTACCAAAGATGAGCGTTGTTCGCGATCGCGCGTCCTGCTTCCAAGGAAAGTTCTTCAATTTTAGCGTCAAAACTCCAGTAGTGTTTGCCCGCTTCGAGTCCATCGACGACAACGGGACTTGACTCGAAGAGAATGGGAAGGAGATTGTGGGCGCAATAGGCGGCGAAAATGCCCGATTTGCCAAGATATTGGGGAGGAGGAAAGCTGAGAAACCCCGCGATCGCTTTTTTCATCCATTGACTAACTTCTGAGCCTTCAAGAATTCCCATTTCAATGATTTTAATTTCGGTAATAGCGGAAAGGTTCATTTCTGTCGGTTTGCCAATATCGTAAATCGCTTCGACTCCCAAGGTTTGACAAATTTGGATCGTTTGGGGGAGGAGGTTTTGGTAGAGACGCGATCGCATATTACGATGGCCAAACGCGATCGCGATTCGTTCTCGATGTTCCCAGGGAATTAAGGTTGCCGGTTCGCTAATATTAGAAAATACGGGAAATGTAGAAATATCTGCGTGTAAACCCTTACTTAGTTGATTTAAGAGTTTTGCGTAATTTTCCCGACTGGTGAGGACGCGATCGCTTAACTTCAACAAGCGAGTTGCCAGTTGTTTTTGCCAGGGAGACAGCCAAAAGGAACTCGTCCAGGGGGGACCGAAGTTGTAGGGATAAACTTCGTGGAACATCGTTACTAAGGGGGTTTGGTTCTGTTTTCGCCACCTCTCCAACCCTGCGACTAACCACCTCGGACATCCCCGCAAGGCGTAACCGTAGCCAGAGTAGTGGAGGAGAAGGGGGAAATTTTGTGGAAGTACGGAAGGCAATGCGTTTGTCGTGCGCTGGGATACAGAACTTATTGGGAATTCCTCGATAATTTGGGGTTCGGGAAATTCGCGATCGCGCAGCGATCGAGGAACGACATCGCGTAGCGCGTTTCGGACGACATCGCGCCGCAGATTCCAACTAGGATCGCCGATAATAAAATGCGTTTCAATATTCCAATCTTGCCGGAGTTGTCGCGCTAAATTGAAGGCATAGTCGCCTAAGCCATCAATAGCAGGAGGAAGCGTTGGAACGATTTGGTAAAGTTGTTTCATAAGGCAAAGCGTTTAACTTCGATACCACTAGCTAAGCCAATTTAAATAAGTTTTTTCGAGTTGACTTACAGCTAAATCCCAACGCAAGTTCTGAACCCTATTATAACCCGATCGCGCAATTTCTCGTCTGAGGGTTTCATCGCTCAATAATAGATGAATTGCACTTTCCATCCCTTCGGTATCGTTAAAATCGCAAATTATCGCTTCTTTTCCCGATTTTAAATCTCCGCCGAAACCCGTTGGAGTTGTTACTACCGCGCAACCACAAGCCATTGCTTCTGCAACAGCCATGCCAAATCCTTCGTATTGGGAGGGAAAAAAGAAGACTTTGACTCGACTTAAATCTTCCACAATTTTTGCGGTTGGAAGACGGGGATATACAACAATTCGGTTCCTAATTTCGACGGGAAAAGAATTAATAACAACGCCGGGGGAAGTATTAGTTCCGTAACAATGAAAAGAAAGGTCGGAATGACGGGTTAAAATGGCGCTAGCGACTGTACAAAGTTGGTTTAAGCCTTTGCGAGGAGTCCAAGAACCAAAGTAAGCAATTTGATTTTGACGTTGAGGGGTAAAGGGAATTGAAAAGTATTCTGAGTCTAAACCGGGTTCGATAGTGGCTGTTTTTTTCGAGGGATAAAGGCCGCGATTGAGAACGTAGCGACGATCTAATTCGCAAATTGAAACAAAGGCATCCACGCGGTTGAAAGCAATGCGAGAAAATCGGTCGTGAGTTTGTTCGGCAAATCGATCGTAGGCACGTTCTCGCAGCGATTGGGGAGGGTCATAAACTCGCGCGCGATCGCGATGTAAGAGTTCTAAACCGTTGGTGTGTGCGACGAGAAAGGGTCGCTTTTTTTGGGAGGCAATCTGGGTCAAAAGCAACCAAAATTCGTCCCCATAACACTCAACAAGATCGTATTTGTTCGAGTTTACCCTATTTCTTAAATAATGCCAAGCTCCTCCTGCAAGGCGAAACTTAATTCCTCGACGAATTTTTGACCAAAGTTGATAATCCTTGGGTTCGCAAACGTCAACAGTATGACCTAATTTTCTCAATCCTTCCGACCAGCGCAATACCGTTTTTCCCGATCCCAAACTGGGGTCTAAAGGACAATTTGTTAAAGAGAGAATTTTCATTTTTTAAACCGAAGTGGGTTTTGGATATCCTAAGAGGTAGAGTTGCGTTGGAATGGGTGGGGTGACAGTGGCTTCTAGCATTTCTGTCTCTGAAGCAAATTTGTATCCTTTTTGCGGAAAATAATGGCTTAAAAAACGAGTGTAGCGATTCATTTTCCTTTCTTGCTGGAAATCCCAATATTCTAAAGTATAGTAAGGGTTGAGCAATTCACAAATTTCTTCGATTTTGTGACCGTAAGACTGAATGAACTGAGGATGTAACTCAATAAAGAGGATGGGACTGTGTTCTTCAATAATTCGCTTCGCACCTGCCAAAATGTTATATTCAAATCCTTCACAATCGATTTTGATAAATGAAATTCGCTCAACAAATTGTAAATCTTCTTCGAGCTTTACAAGTTCGACTTCCTGTTTCGTCCAACTTTCTTTTGTCAAAGTGGCAATGTCATCTAAATCTCCAACTTGCTTACTCTCTTGTAGGTTGTTATTGGATTTGTCTGAAGAAATGCAGCTATTAATGCCTACTTCTAAAAAAATGCTTCCGTTTCGATCGCCACAAGCTTTATTCTTAACTTCAATATCTTTTAAATCGTTAACTTCGACATTTTTTTTACAAACGGCGAAAGCTAAAGGAGAAGGTTCATAAGCGATAATTTTTGCTTTTGAATGCTGGCGCAGATGTAAGGTATATAATCCAATTGCAGCTCCGATATCAACGATGGTTTCTTTTTTCGAGTCAGGAATAATATTTTGGAATAACCCTAATTCTGGCGTGGCTTCCTTACCTTTAAAAATAAAATCGCTAAGGGAGAATCGGTCGAGCCAGCGAGAAGGAAGGAGGAGTTGATATTTTCCCCAAGGTATGCCGATTAATCCCTTTTTTTTTGTGTACTTTTCGATTGCAAAGTATAATCGATTGGTACTTGGAAAGAGTTTGTGGATGAGTCTTAGAGAAGAAGCTTTTTTAACTAAAGTTACTGGAGTATTCTTGAGGATGTTTTCGATTGAGTAGGAGTCCATATTTTTAGTATTGTCTAAAGGCATAATTCATACAAATTTAGAAGTCTCACCCCAGCGATGAATTTGCGAACTATGTTTTTTGGACATAAGACACAATAGATTCGCTGACTCAGGTAAGCGATCGCGTGCTAGGTCTCGTTCGGGATTATTTAACATTTGCAGTTGGCGATCGACCCAATAAAAATGAGAATAGCCCAATGGACGAAGAAATTCAATGATGTCCTTCGGTTCATAGTCAAAGTCTTTTGTCCATTGATAACACACTTCTAAATAAATCATTGGATGATATCGCTTCAGGGTTTCTGTGGCTCCTTTCAGAAAGAGTAATTCTGCGCCTTCAATATCGCATTTGATAAAGTCTAATTTATTGGGAAGATGGTTTCGAGTATAATCATCTAATTTAGTCATATTACATTCGTAGCGAGTTAAAGTTTTTCGGTTTGCCCAAGAACCGTGACTGTGAATAACGAGAGAAGATTGTCCATCGTCGTCGTCTGGCTGATGAATATTGACCTTTTGGGTACAATCGCCGACGGCTAGATTATTGAGATGAATATTATCGAAAACTTGGTTGCGGGCAAGATGTCGCGAAAGTTGTTTGAAGGTTGGGGGAACGGGTTCAAAGCCATGAACCTCTCCATTTTTGCCGACGATATGGGAAAAAAGTAAGGTATAATATCCTCGATTAGCACCGGCTTCGACAACAATATCGTTATTTTGGACTAAATTCAAAAAAGCAACTTTCTCAAAGTTACAATTTTTGTGACTTTTGAGTATCTTGGCATACCAACTTGGGGTTCTCGCAAGCAGGAAGTTGAGAGACTCTTTGAAACGATGGGTTGAAAGAGTGGAATCCATAAGAAAAGAATGTTTTCTAAGTTTGCCAGCGTTGTTTGACTTTGCGCGCGAGTTCGGGTAGGAATCGTCTTAAGGGTTGATGTTGGGCTAATCGGGTTGAATATAAAAGGCAGTATTTAGTTAATAAAATGTAGTTGCGACGAAAGTAAAAATTAAAACATAAACTGGCATAAAAGTAGCTGGCAACGGCTTCCGGTTGAGTCCGGTTTATCGTGTTTTCGTCGGCGTAATGTTCGACGTAGGCATTGCGGACGCAACGACTGCGGAATCCATGATAGTATAGATAAGCTCCAAACTCCAGATAGCTCGAGCCGTAGCGATAGTCTTCAATCATTCGATATCCGCGATCGAAGACGGTTCTGGGATAGATTGTAGAGCCATCTGCGATCGCCCAATTATTATCTAAATCTTTTACTCCTTCCCCAACGCCAGAAGGACAAAGTTGGTGCGCGGTTGCCGATTCTGCATAGTACGAACCATTGACATACCCTACTTCTCCAGTCGTCCAAATGGAGTCAGGATCGGCAGCGACAGCAGTATAACATTGTTCGAGATGTCCCTCGGGCAAGATATGATCGTCATCCATCGTGCGAATATGAGTCCCCCGACAAGCTAATGCGGAAAAGTTGCGGTTGGCGTATAGTCCGCGACGGGGCCCGGGAAGATAGCGACATTGACACGCGCGAGCAACTTTTTCAGTATAAGGTGCAACAGAAGGATCGGAATCGTCGGAGATAACAATTTCAAACGGTTGAATACTTTGCGATCGCAAACTGTGCAAGCACCGTTCCAAGCTATCGGGACGGTTGCGGGTGACTAAGGCAACGCTAAGCTGAATTTCACAAGGAGTCGCAGTCATATCCAGGACAAATTTATCTTTGCTGTCGCTCTAAATACTTAGAGTACACCGCAAGGGTCTCCGAAGCGATCTTATCCCAAGAAAATTTTTGTGCGACTTCGATGCAATACTGAGAAAGTTGCGCGTACGCGGTTTCATTTTGCTGTAAAAGTTCGACTAACCGACGGCTAAACTGTTCTGCGTCCCCCGGCGTTACCCGAAAGGAGTCGTCGAAGTAACCTAATGTTTCCCTCGGGCCGGGAACATCATAGGCTATGGTTGGAATACCGCAGGCGAGTTTTTCGAGGACGGCAAAGCCGAATCCTTCGATATAACTGGGAAAAGCGCCGACGGTAACATTACTTAATAATTCTGGAAGTTGGCAACTGTCGTAGTTGGGGATAATATCGACGGCATCTTCAACTCCTTCTAAATCGGCTAAAACTGCTTTTACACTTAATCCCGTTCCTAACAGTTTAAAGCGAACGTTGGGAATCTGTTGTCTAACTCGTTTAACGATTTCTTTCCAATCGCGCGAACCTTTGCGCGTTCCCCAAGTGCCAATAAAGGCAACGGTGGGTTTTGCTAATCTCAATGCGGCGGGTTGTCTGGCTTTTGCGAAATCCACTTGCCGTTGTTTCGACAAGCCAAATGGAAAAACAAAGGCTTTATCTTCTATTCCTAAAACGTCGCGGACATAAATGAGTTCGTCGTGGTTAGGAAGGTTGATAATATCGCACCCTTGTAAGCTGCGGAAATAAAAAGGATATTCGCGGGTTTGTCGCAAGCGAAAGAGAGAGTTGTAAAGTCTGAGTTTCCAGTTTTTTGGGGGGAAGTGACGGCGTTCGAGTTGGAAAAACTCTTCGTATAAGGCGTATAAGCCTACGGAACGCGCGACGAGCAATCCTTTGAAGTTTAAGTCGGTTTTGGAGAAAGGGAGATTGCCTTGGTGTGCGTCGATAATGTCGAAGCGATGGGCGTTTGCGCGAACAAAGGTTTTAGCTTTGGCGGAGAAACTGGGACGGGTTAAGTTTGCAATAATGGAGGAGTTGCTATGGGGAAAAGCGTCGTTATAGTCAAATTTCTCAACATTATGTCCCATTGCTCGAAATTCTTCGGCAAGTTCCAGTTGAACGCGGGAACCGCCTAAGTTACGATTCCAGGGCATATGCAAGACCATTAAGATGTTGAGAGGGGAATTTGGGTAGAGGTTTTGAGCCATTGAGAACAGCAGTTTGTAAAAGATTTAATTCGAGCTGGACTAACAAAGAGGTGATTGCCAAAACTACCCCTTTCGACGTTTTGTTCGGGCGTTAAAGTTTGGTTTAGTTCGTTGATTTTCCAACCGCGATAGCCGCAGGAGTTGAGAATGCGATGAGCTTCGCTATGGGCGGCTTGTTCGACGAGGAGATAGTGAATGCGTTGGTTTTTGAGGAGGTCGATCGCGCCTTGAAGAACATCTCGCTCTGCTCCTTCTACGTCAATTTTAAGAAGATGACATTGCTCGATTTGTTGCTCTTTCCAGTAGTCGTTGAGGGCGACGGTTTGTGTTTCAATAAAGCAATTTTCGTCTAAGAAATCTCCGTAGCGGATTTTAGATGAAATGCCGGAGTTGCGAATATCTTCGGAAAGGTATATTTTTAGCGTTTGACCGGAGCGATCGCTAAGGGCGCGCGAGTCTGGTATGATGATTTTATTGAAGCCATTTAGATCGATGGAATCTAAGAGGGTTTTGTATAACTTGGGTTGGGGTTCAAAGGCGTAAACTCGGCCGCGATCGCCGACTCGACTCGCCATTAAAAAGGTATAACTTCCTAAATTTGCCCCCGCATCGATACAAGTATCGCCGGGATGCAGGAGGAGAGAGGCGAGTTTGGTAGAGGCGGGTTCGAGTTGTTGGCGAAAAAAGTAGAGAAATAATCCTTGATATTCCGCAATATTTACCCACATTTTATACCCGTCGAGCTGGGCGATACGGAATTTAGGCTGGTCTAACTTAGAAATGTAGCGGTAGGCGATCGCGCTTAACTTGAGTCGATCGCGGGCAAAAGAATTAGCACAAAAACCGCACAATATTCGTTCGGCATTGGCGTTACTGGCGACGAGATCGGCGAGGGAATTGAGAAGGGTTTCTTTTAACATTAGTCATGTGTCATTAGTCATTAGTCATTAGTCATTAGTCATTTGTCATTTGTCATTTGTCATTAGGAAACCTCGGAGTGCCAAGAACCTCAAAATCCAAAACCCAATACCTAATTTACCCAATGACTCATTGAGCGAATCTCTCAAAACTGTATAATACGGCAGTGCAATTGCTCTTATGTTGAAAACTTCCCGTGACTTCTTTTTTATTTGTAACCGATTTAGATAATACCTTAGTAGGCGATCGCGCTGCCCTCAAAACCCTAAACCAACGCCTGAGTCGCCATCGCTACGACTGGGGAAGCAAAATTGTCTATGCAACAGGGCGATCGCGATTTCTATACCGAGAACTAATAGCCAAGCAAATTTTACTCCATCCCGATGCTTTAGTCGCTTCGGTGGGAACCGCGATCTATCCCGATCCCGACGGCGACGCGATCGATTCCGAATGGTCGAAACTTCTCGGTCAAGGTTGGAATCGCGATACAATTGTGGCGACGGGGGCAAAAGAACAACAACTAACTCCCCAACCGTCCTCAGAACAAGGACCGTTCAAAGTCAGTTATTTCCTTGACCCACAAGCCGCAGAATGGGTCATTCCCCAGCTTAAGTCGAGTTTAATCGAAAAAGGTCTCGATATTCAAATTGTTTATAGTGGAGGGCGCGATCTTGACATTTTGCCCATTAAGGGCAATAAAGGCTTAGCCGTCCAATTTTTGCGCAAGAAGTGGGGCTTTTATCGCCATAATACCGTTGTTTGCGGCGATTCGGGCAATGATATTGCTTTGTTTAGCGTTGAGGAGTTGCGAGGGATTATTGTGGGCAATGCGATGGCAGAATTGCGGCAGTGGTACGACGAAAATTCCAGTCGCGGTGTTTATTTCGCGCGATCGCACTATGCGGGTGGTATTCTAGAAGGTTTACAGCATTTTGGGTTTTTGACCTAACCCGCGATCGCTTCTCAGCAACGAGAAACAAAAGATGAATGATAAAGGACAATTTTAAAATGCCTGTCACTCTCCAATTCCGACAACTCGACGTTCCCCCCGGTCAGCGATTGCTAATTCATAATGTCGATTGGTCGGAATTTGAACAAATTTTAAATGAGCTGGGCGAACAACGGTCCTCTCGCATTGCCTATAGCCAAAAAAACCTAGAAATTCGGATGCCTCTTCCCAAGCACGAGCGAGAAAAATCGATAATTGGCGACCTCGTTAAAATTGTATTAGAAGAATTAGAGCTAGACTGCGAGTGCTTTGGTTCTACAACGTTTAAACATCAAGAAATAGGTTATGGCATAGAACCTGATGAATGCTTTTACATCCAAAATCATCAAACAATGATAGGCAAAGACCGCATTGATTTATCGGTCGATCCGCCGCCGGATTTGGCGATTGAAGTGGATGTTACCTCGAAAACTCAAAGGTCGAGCTATATTGGTTTGTGAATAATGAATAATGAATAATGAATAATGAATAATGAATAATGAATAATGACTTCCAGTTAAAAGAAGAAAGAGGATTTAGACCGAGGAAAATTTACGATTGATTTCTTCGCAAATAAAAAAGTTTTAGATTCAGGAAATAGTTATTATTTGTCAATTTAAACTATTAATTGATAAATAACCAAAAATCAACAAAAAGCTCAAAATGATCGGCTATCTCAAAGGACAAACGGTAGAAATAATTAAAGGACTTAATAATCGGATTGTTCTGATTGTAGAAATCAACTACGTCGGTTATGAAGTTCAAATTCCTTCTCGCTTTGCCAGACAAGTTTCAATTGATACAGAAATTCAAGTTTTTGTCCATTTACAAGTTCGCGAAGAAGTACCAATTTTATACGGCTTTGCGACTGCGGCAGAACGGGATTTATTTCGCCAGTTAGTTGGCGTTAGCGGCATTGGCGCGCAACTCGCGATCGCGCTTGTCGATACCTTGGGAATTGAAACCCTCGTCCAAGCTATTGTGACGGGCAATATTCGCACTTTATCTAAAACTCCCGGCGTGGGCAAAAAAACAGCCGAACGCATTGCCTTAGAATTGAAAACTAAATTGTCTCAGTGGCGACAACTGTCCGGCGTTCGCACTTCGGATAAAGCAGCGCCGGCAATGGCAGCTTTTGAAGATGTGGAAATGACGTTATTAGCTTTGGGATATGAAAATCAAGAGATCGAGCAGGCACTTTCGGCATTAAGTAAGGACGATCTTTTATTAAAAAACACTTCCCCTGAAGAATGGATTCGGCGCGCGATCGAGTGGTTAAGTCAGTAAATTAGTCATTGGTCATTAGTCATTAGTCATTGGTCATTGGTCATTATTCACTATTCATTATTCATTATTCACTATTCATTATTCATTATTCACTATTCATTATTCATTATTCATTAGTTCAGGTACTCTACTCAACCTAACAAAGCTAGACAAGAATGATAACTATTTTCAAATTAGACAAAAACTTCTTTTTCTGTTATGACGTAGGGAAAGATGTTCAAATATTAAATAGTCGATAAGATAGAAATGAGTACAGTCAAGTCAGAACCCGCAGCAGGGTGTTGTAGCTGCCATCACGAAGACAGCCACAGTCACGAACATGGAGAAGAATTCGACCTCAAAAAAGAACTTCTACCCATTATTTTGATAATCATTCTCTTTACACTAGGGGTAATTGTTGAAGAACATCTACATCGCACGCCTTACAGTTTCGTCGAATACGCGATCTTCATTCCAGCCTATTTATTAAGTGGCTGGACGGTACTGAAAGCGGCTGGACGTAATATTCTGAGAGGTCGAATCTTTGACGAAAACTTTTTAATGACTGTGGCAACGGTCGGCGCGATCGCCATTCATAAACTCCCCGAAGCAATCGGGGTCATGCTATTCTACCGAATCGGCGAACTCTTTCAAGACTACTCCGTCGGCCGCTCTCGTCGCTCCATTAAATCCCTGCTAGAAGTTCGCCCGGATACAGCTAATTTAAAAGTTGACGGCGCGGTGAAAGCAGTCTCCCCTGAAACGGTTAATGTGGGAGACCTTATTGTCGTGAAACCGGGAGAAAAAATTCCTCTAGACGGCGAGATTTTGGAAGGAAACTCTCGGGTTGATACCTCAGCCTTAACGGGAGAATCTGTTCCCCGCACTGTTAGAACCGGCGATGGGGTACTGGCAGGTTCAATAAACCAATCGGGCGTACTGACCTTACAAGTGACAAAACGGTTTGAAGAATCGTCGATTTCTAAAATTCTTAACCTTGTTGAAAATGCGAGTAGCAAGAAGGCAAAAACTGAGAAATTTATGACTCGTTTTGCTCGGTTCTACACGCCCGTCGTGGTGATTCTTTCCCTAGCTGTCGCGCTGCTCCCACCGTTGTTTCTTCGCAATGCAACCCATGCAGAGTGGGCGTATCGAGCATTAGTATTGTTGGTGATTTCCTGCCCTTGCGGTTTGGTAATTAGCATTCCCCTGGGCTACTTTGGCGGCGTGGGAGGTGCGGCAAAACGGGGGATTTTAGTGAAGGGATCGACTTTTCTCGACGCACTAACGAACGTTAAAACGGTGGTTTTTGATAAGACGGGGACGCTGACAAAGGGCAACTTTAACGTCGCTGAAGCGATCGCGCAAAATGGACTCGCCAATGCCGAATTGTTAGAGTTGGCAGCAACAGTCGAATCTCACTCCCATCATCCCATTGCCCAATCGATCCGAGAAGCCTACGGGAAGTCTATTGACGAGTCGGTGGTACGAGACTACGAAGAAATTTCGGGATGTGGCATTCGCGCTCTCGTCGGCGATCGCGTCGTTTTGGCCGGAAACGATCGCCTGCTCCATCGAGAAAAGATTCCCCACGATGTCTGCGTTGTCGAGGGAACAGTGGCTCATTTTGCCATCGACGGACAATATAGCGGACGCATTATCATTGCTGACGAATTAAAAGAAGACGCAGCGGCAGCGATTCAAGGGTTACGGATGCAAGGGATTGAAACCGTCATGCTCACCGGGGACAATCAATCTGTCGCCGATCGCATTGCCCGAAACTTGGGACTCGATCGCTATCGTGCCGAACTTTTGCCCGAAGATAAGGTAAGCGCCCTAGAAGAAGTTTTGCACCGCGCCCGTCAAACCCAGGGCAAAGTCGCCTTTGTAGGCGATGGGATTAACGACGCGCCCGCGATCGCGAGAGCTGATGTGGGAATTGCGATGGGCGGACTCGGTTCTGATGCTGCCATTGAAACCGCCGACGTTGTTATTATGACTGATGCCCCATCCAAGGTGGCAGAAGCCATTCAAATTGCTCGTAAAACTCGTCGTATCGTTTGGCAGAACATCGTGCTAGCACTGGCGGTGAAAGGGCTATTCATTGCTTTGGGAGCGATGGGGTTGGCGACTTTGTGGGAAGCGGTCTTTGCCGATGTTGGCGTTGCGTTGCTGGCGATTTTTAATGCCGGTCGAGTTCTTGGAAATGGTTAATGAGACTTCAATAAATTCCAAAAATAGAGTTGACAATTTCGTGAAAGTAAGGTAGTAATAAAGCGCGGGAGTTCAAGAAAAAGTCGATATGAAACAGTCTCGCGCGAGTCAACTTTGGGGTTGGATGGGAACGGCGATCGCAACGGCAGCCCTAGCGATCGCGATCGGCAGCGGGTTTAGTTACGCACCCCTTCTGGCGCAACCATCCCCCGCCCAAATTACCCAACAGATCGAGCAATTCAAAAACTCCAACCAACATTGGATTGAAGTCAACCTCGCCACGCAGCGATTAATTGCTTGGCAGGGCAACGTTTCCGTATTCGCTGTCGTCATTGCAACGGGAAAACCCGCAACGCCAACCGAACCCGGAATTTTTAGAATTACCAACAAACAACCCCAAGCGCGACTGCGCGGTTCTGGATTTGACGTGCCGGACGTGCCATCCATCCTATATTACGATGGCGGCGCGATTCACGGAGCCTACTGGATTCGTCGATTTGGTCGTCCCATCAGTCACGGAACTGTTTACGTAGCAGCCGATCGCGCGGAATGGTTGTACGATTGGGCGGCGGTGGGAACCCCAGTGGTTGTGCGACGATGAATTTGCTCTAAGGCAGAACAGAAGGCAGCTATGCTGAAGGCAGCTATGCTGAAGGCAGAAGAAATTGTAGGGACGTTCAATTGAACGTCCCTACAATAACGAAAAACCGAATATCGCTAAAGTTGGTGAACCTGACCCGTTTCCGAGGAAATTCGCGCGGCATCGGCTACTTGGAGCGCGTATAGACTTGCTTCGGGGGAAACATACATCGGCGTTCCCTCCAACACCGAATCAATTGCCATGCGCATATCCTTCTTCAGCAGTCCCCGCCGACCCTCAAATTCGATGGGCGTTTTCTCTTCTCCCCGCACCAGCATTCCCGTTTCCCCTTTAAAAACGAGCGTTCCGCCATCGCCGTGCAATTCAAAGGTGCGTTCTTTGGTCCAAACCGTTTCCCCTTTCCCGTAGGTAATCTCTGCAATTAATCCGCCCTTAAACTTTAACTGCGCCGCACACAAACACGCCGAATAATACCCATCCGTCGTATCCCAGAAACGCGATCGGCAGTTAACCGCCTCAACCGTCCCGAATAAATCTGTAAAACGGTGAATGCGAGAAAGGGCGGCACTTAAGGGAAAACCGAACAGGTCTCGGTGATAAGTCCAGCGTCGTTTTGCCGGTCTTTGGGGGGCGAGGGTGACATAGCGCGCGTAAAATACCGTGCCAATTTCGGGCAGAACTTGGCGCATTGAGGAGTGCAAACCGCCTAGCAATTCAATATGTTCGACGTGGAGAAATTTGCCCCGCGCTTTGGCTAACTCGATTAACGCTGCGGCTTCTGCGGGGTCGAGGGAAAGGGGATATTCTGTAATGACGTGCTTTCCCGCTTCGAGGGCCGATCGTACTATTTTGCCGCGATCGCAATTAATCCCCGAAATCGTCACCACATCCAACGTCGGTTCCCCAACCAACTGCTGCCAGGTTTCCAACGGATAGGCCCCGTGAGTTTTACAAAAAGCCTCCGTCTTTTCCCGGTCGTGTCCCGTAACTGCAACTAGGTGAGCGCGATCGTCCTCAATCAGCGCCTCTGCCCTGCGCGTTGCTACGTAGCCCGTTCCCACCAATCCAACGCGGACGGGAGGGGTAACAGACCAATTGGGTTGAGTGTTAGGTTGAGTCACAGGCGATCGCAATCCATCACCCATCATTTTGCCTTAATGGGTGCCGTTTTTAGCTTTCTCTTTGCCTATAGAAACTTAAATAAGTCATAATCTTTTTAAATCATAAAAAACGGCTCAGTAACTCCGCAGACTCTTCCCTCAGTCGCAATTGAAACTCTTGCGGTTACAGCGTTATGGACGATACCTTTCTCCGGTACGTCCCCAGATAGATTCCCTGATTTAAACATAAGATATACTTATTTTAAGTTTGATTAAGAATTTCATTACTAATGCGGTACGAACAAAGGAGCATTTTTGCGTAGTATCAGAATTGAAGCTTACTCAAAAGGCAACCTTGAAGTTGGCCACTGTCGAGTAAGCCCCAACTGCCGTTAAACCTTAATTTAAGAGGAGATCGCTCATGGCGACTTACAAAGTCCGTTTAATCAGCAAAGAAGAAGGCCTTGACAAAACAATCGAAGTTCCTGACGACGAATACATTCTCGACATAGCAGAAGACCAAGGAATCGACCTCCCCTACTCCTGCCGCGCCGGTGCTTGCTCGACTTGCGCCGGAAAACTGACCGAAGGAACCATCGACCAATCCGACCAATCCTTCCTCGACGACGACCAAATCGAAGGGGGTTTCGTTCTCACCTGCGTTGCTTACCCCACCTCAGATTGCACCATCGAAACTCATCAAGAAGAAGCATTGTATTAATCGTCGCAACATCGTAAACCGTATTTCTCCTAACTAGAGGATTCGGTCAGGGGCATAGAACTTATGCCCCTCTTTTTTTATGCCTTTGGAAATGTGTTTCAATGGACTTAATCGTCAAAACCCCTATTCCAATTTTTAATTTTTAATTTTTAATTCTCATGCCCGATCTTGTCAAACACCCCTCGGCTTGGCAGCAACTGAAAAACCGCCTCATCTCCTGTGAAGCCGCACTACAATTGCTGGTAGATGAGGAAGGAATGTTGGACTTTTCTCTGCTCGATCGCGACGTGAGTTCCCGTTTTTTCCGAGAATTTCCTAACCGAACCCTTCTCCCCCCCGTAGTTCCCCTGCTGCTGTGGCAAAATCGCTTTTATTTAGGCAGCCCCGTCCAAGTTTCCCCGGAACAACTGCGGATCATTCGCGATCGCACCTTCACCGAGGTCGAAATTGTCCCTATCAGCGAAAAAAGCTACAACAACTGGTACCATTCCTCCAACTTTAACCCCCACCGCATCACCTCCGCCCCCCTCGTTAACCCCCTCACCGGTCAACTCGAACAGGAGAACATCAGCGAAACCACTGAACTGTATCTCTCAAAGGCTGTCGATCAAATCGGACGCATCAAAACCCTAATTTCCGGTGCCTTGCGCAACCGCGCCAGCGACATTCACCTCGAACCCACCCAAGACGGACTGAGAGTGCGCTATCGAATTGACGGTGTTTTGCGCGATATTACCATGTTGCCCCTTTCCCTCAGTCGTCGCGTCGTCGTCGCCCTCAAAGTGATGTCGGAAATTGACATTGCCGAAAGTCGCCGTCCTCAAGATGGGCGCGTCGGCGAACAGTATAGTTTCGAGGAAGAAGAATTAAGCATGGATATGCGGGTGAGTACGCTTCCTTGTGTGTGCGGCGAGAAAGCTGTCATTCGCTTGCTTCCCCGCAAAAACCCTTTCAAAACCATCGACGATCTCGGTTTCTCTCGACGGACGCTCAACCTCTATCAACACTGGATTAATCAACCCCAAGGGATGATTATTTTCACAGGTCCGACGGGTTCGGGAAAAACCAGTACCTTGTATACTACATTGCAGGCGATCGCGACAGAAAATGTCAATATCGTCACCATCGAAGATCCCGTCGAATACATCCTCCCTCGCATCACCCAAACCCAAGTCAACGAACCGGCTGGAATGACCTTTGCTGCCGGAATGCGAGCCATTTTGCGCCAAGACCCCGATATTATCATGGTCGGGGAAATCCGCGACAGCGAAACCGCAGAAACCGCCATCCGCGCCGCCTTAACCGGACACCTGGTTCTCACCACGCTGCACACCAACGACGCAGCCGGGGCGATTCCTCGCATCAAAGATATTGGACCAGATCCTGGTTTAATTAGCGATGCACTTTTAGGAATTGTTGCCCAACGCCTCGTCCGCCGCGTTTGTCCCCACTGTAGCGACCCTTATACGCCCGCAGCCCAAGACTTTCGCGCCCTGCGAGTGGATTCCGAAAACATTAATACGAAGGGTTGGCGCAAGGGGAAGGGATGTAAAATGTGTTTCAATTCCGGTTTTTTGGGCAGGGAAGCTATCGTAGAACTGCTGGATGTAGACCAAAATGTGCGCGAAATTATTTACGATGGGACGATGACTCAACTCCATCGCTATTTGCGTCAAATTAATTTTGCGTCGTTTAAAAAGGCAGCATTGGAAAAGGTGGGGGCGGGTGCAACGACTGTTGAGGAAGTGTTGCGAGTTTTACCTCACAGTTCTTTAGCGATTGATGCAAAGGTTGGCGCTTCTAAGGTGAAAGGAACGGAGGTGTTAATGAGTCATATTAAATCTAATTAATTAATCGTAAGCTGTTGCGCATTTAAACTGTGATAACAGCGTTTCCCTTATTTTTGAGTTTTCTGTCCCATTTAATGATTAATTCTCCCTCATTTAAAAGTCGATGTATTAAAAATATTTCCAAATACTGGCGAAAATTATAATTTCAATTATACCAATCCAAATGCTGAACAGCTTAGGAGGGAGCTAACCTTGAAAAAAGAACAGATTTGAGAAGCAGCGATCGCGAATTTTTCTTCCCGAAGAATGCGCCAAAAAGAGCAACTTGAGCGATCGCCGACCTTGGAATTTTTCTCAAAATTCCAAGTCAGATTCTTACTCTCCCGAGCGGAACTCTTTGCGAAAATCGGACTCGTAATCTTCCCCCTCATCCACCCAAGTTTCCTCTTCTTCAGGCGGTTTGGGAGGTTCGGGAACGGGAGGATTTACCACCCGATAAGGCGCATCGTAGACGCGATTTTTGCTCGGAAGGTCATCGTTGCGATCGCCTGCAGGAGAAGGAGAAGGATTTGAAGAGGGACGAGGGGGTTTTTTCAAAAAATCGGTGCGGGGTGGCGCTGAAGGTTGGGGTTGTTTTGGCGGAGTTTTTTTGACTTCGCCCCAATCTGAAGAGGGTGCAGGCGTTTCCCAGTCGGAGGTAGGGCGATCGCGCGGAGGAGATTGCGATCGCGGCCGATCGGCAACGCGCTCTGTTGCGTCGCGGGGGGGTAAATCTTCGGGAAACGGTTCGCGATCGCGGCGCGGCAAATTCCGAGGCTCTCCAATGGGCGATCGTCCTCCCAAAATCCGGGTGTTGAGGAGTTGTAAAATAATGCTGGTGAGGAGTCCCGCCGCGATCGCGATCGCCATCCACACCGCCAGCGGCAAGGCAAAAGTTTCATAGCCAAATACAACCAACATTTGCAACGACCCATTTTGAGTCGCTAACAAAATTAGCCCAATTCCAAGCAATAATAAGATAAAAACCCGCATTTTTTACAGCGATCGGTAAACAGTAATCAATAGGGAATAGAGAATGGGAAATGGGGAATAGGAAATAAGTAAATGACCAATGACTAATGACCAATAACTCAATTATTGCCACCGATTAATAGGAACGCAATCAATATCCAGTCCATCGAGAGCGCGAGCCACGACAAAATCGACTAAATCCTCAATAGTTTGGGGGCGATGATACCAAGCGGGAATTGCAGGTACAATTGTAACGCCTACCTCCGCTAAAGCGAGTAAATTCCGTAAATGAATTGGACTAAACGGTGTTTCGCGGGGGACTAACACCAGTTTACCGCCTTCTTTAATCTGTACGTCGGCCATGCGTTCGAGCAAGTCCGAACTCAATCCTGCTGCAATTTTAGCCACTGTCCCCATGCTACAGGGCATGACAATCGCGCCCAGGGTTCGATAAGACCCGCTGGCAATATTGGCTCCCACATCGTCGTAGCGGTGACAGCGCAGTTTTCCGCTCGTCGGTACCCCTGCCTGCTCTCGCCAAAACTGCGCTTGGTCTTCGGGGTCCGGCGGCATCCGCGTTTGAGATTCGGCTTGCCAAACGCGATAGCACGCCTTAGACGCGACTAACTCAATGCAATAATCAGCTTCGAGAAGATATTTGAGGGCGCGCACGGCATAAATCGAGCCGCTCGCGCCACTTACGCCTAAAACGAGAGGTTTTTGCATAAAAAGTTAATATTAGAACTGACGCATTGACACGAGGAACAATTTGTGAATTCACCGGATTAGATGGATTCCTGCTGTGTTTTTGGTGTTGGACGACTCTCCCTATTTGTTAACACACTTCACCGATCGCGATCGCGCCGGTGGGACCTACCACGGACTGCCAATTAATGTGAAAGAAGCCCAGAAGAAGGGACTTGAGAGCTGGGGAGGGCGTTCGAGGGCGATCGCCTTGGGTAGAGGAATGGTGCCGCCTGAATAGTGCAATTTTCCCGCTTCAACTCGCACCTCTCCGCGCATCATCGCCAGTTGAGCGCGCTCTAAGGCTTCGATTTTCGTGGGCGCTTCTTTAAGCTGCTGATAGAATTCGCTCATTAAGGCGAGGGTTCCTGTATCGCTGACGTACCACAAACTGGCTAAGACTGATTCTACGCCAGATTGGAGCGCGAGTCCGGCGAAACCCAACTCGGCATCGCGATCGCCTAAGGCCGTTTTACAGGCACTCAGCACGAGCAATTCCACGGGAGGATCGCGCCAGCTCAATTGACTCATTTCTAACAGATTTAATTGACTGTCGGCAAATTGAATGAAAGAATTGGTGGGACTTCCCGATTTAAATTCGGCGTGGGTTGCTAGGTGAACGATCTCGAACGGGTAGCGCTGGCGTTGGCTTTCGAGGTTTTCGACGGTGAAGTCGCCTTCGATAAAGGCTTCGCCCTGCCAAAGGGTTGGGGTAATGGTATTTAGCTCCACCGGAACTGCTGGCAGCGCGCTGAGCTTCGGAAATTGCGAGGCTCCCATTGCTAAAACTTGCGCGTTCCGTAAATCTCCGTAGGTAGTTGTGATGAGCCTAAAGGCGGGAATGAGAGCGACGCTATATTTTTCAATGATAAATTGTTCTCCGTCGTGCAGGGCGGCGAAGGGAAACGATCGCAACCCTTCTCCCGCGCACAAGAGGAGGGTATCGATGTTTTCGGCTTCTAAAACCGATTCGACGGGGGCGACAAGCCAGGTGTAAAGTTGTTGGGCGGGGGTGAGGTAGGCGGTTCGTCTGCTGGGGCGAGTGACGGTGCGCTGGAGTTGGGCGATCGCTTCCTGGAGGCGATCGCGTCCGGCTTCTTCGACGATACGCACCACGGGCTCGCGATCGGGTACAATTGTTATTAAGACTAAATCTTGGGGACGCGAAACTAACCAAATTACAGCCGGTTTGTTGCCGGTTTGACGGGATAATTCGCCCAGTTGCCGCGCAATTTCTTCGGCTGAGGGTTTGGGTGTGGTAAAGTCTTGTTGGAAGAAGGCTTGGTAATCTTGTTTCCAGGATTCTTCGAGGGATGCGATCGCGCCGCCAAGATCGCCTTCTTCTATGAGCGCGTCCACATTTTGTATTGAGGTTCCGTTGGTTTGGGCGGGGACGCGATCGCTAAATCCCACACTCCAACATAATATAAATGATAAAACGAACAGCAGCGCCCGGGTTCCAAGACGACGCTGGCGAGGTTTCCGTCTTTGGTTTAAAGTCCGTTTCATGAATTTTTGCCAATTTTAATAACATTTTGGCCCTCTTACTGCAATTTTAAAGAGTAAGGGCATTTTATATTTAAAAGTATACCTCAATCATAGAGGGTTTTCCCTCGAATTTTATCTAAATTTCCTCGCGGCGATCGCTTTTTCTACAAGGCGAGTTATTCGCGCGTTCCCGAAGTAGTACAATTTCAATTCTCAATGAGTCACCATAGTCCTCGAAGGAGCATACAGATGAACGCCATTGAATCCCAATTAATCGGCAGAATCCAGAATGCGTTCCGCGATGTAAAACTGGGCAATGGAATCTCGCTCAATATGACTGAATATTATGATTCTTATGGGTATTATACCGATTTTGCCGAAAAAGCGAAATATGACGAACGAGAAGATTGGTCATTAATTTCAGATTCGACGCTTGAGGAGTTTACCGTTACGTTTGCGTTTACAGATATTGCCGGATTTCGCTTCTATTTACCCGCTTATATGACTTGGACAATTAAGAATCATCGAGCGAATAATTCGATTGTAGGCGACTATACTATTTATGCCCTTGATACCGAGCATTATTTATTCAAGGAAGTTGGATTTATTAGTGCATTTAGTTCCGAACAAATGGCTTGCATTATCGACTTTCTCGACTATTGCATTCAAAATGACCGTTCTTGCGACGGTTTGGTGGCTAAAGAGAATTTGGCTAAAATCTATCAATGTCTTGAAGCGAAAAAATGTTAGAGCTTTTTCAGATGTAATTTTTACCGAAATGCAGCCGATTCTTCTCATATTAAATTATAGCTCAAAATTTTCTCTGTGTCAGTTAAAAAAAGAAAGGATTCCGCGCGCTGTCCCTAGAGCGATACACTATTATTTGTAAAGAAATTAAAATTTTTCTTTAAGGAGTGGGTAAGATGAGTATAATTGAATCCGAACTAATCGACCGAATCCAGAATGCGTTCCGCGATGTAAAACTGGGCGATGGTATCTCGCTCAATATGACTGAATATTACGATTCTTATGGGTATTATACCGATTTTGCCGAAAAAGCAAAATATGACGAACGAGAAGATTGGTCGTTAATTTCAGATTCGACGCTTGAAGAGTTTACTGTCACATTTTCTTTTACGGATTTGGCTGGAACCCGGTTTTATTTACCCGCTTATACGATTTGGACGATTAAGAATCATCGAACGAATGACTCGATTATATGCGACCTTCCCATTTATGCCTTAGACCCCGATCGCGACCTTTTTAAAGAGGTTGGATTGATTAATGCTTTTAGTCCCCAGCAAATGGACTGTATCGTAAAATTTCTCGAATTTTGTATTGAAAATGACGGAACTTGCGATGGTGAGGTTGCGCTAGAAAATCTTTACAAAATTCAGCTTTTGAGCGCACAAACTTAGCGATCTTTCTGCCGCGCGATTGCGGGTAAGCGACTTTATTTCAGTTAACCACTTGGCTAGTTTGGGAGGAAGTTGAGCATTGAGCCAAAGGTTCATACGGCAATTCTGGGAAAGTCGATCCGAACAGCACCCGAAAGCAAACAAGCTTGAATATCTTCTCGCTCTAAATCGCGAAAGTCTTCAAGAATTTCGTCAGGGGTAACGTTATCTGCTAACATCTCTAGAATATCGTTTACCCGAATTCGCATTTCTCTAATGCAAGGACGACCGCCACATTTGCCAGGAGTTTGGGTAATTCGACTGAGTAACGCCTTTTTGTCTAACATTTGCATGACCTCGAACCATTTTTTTTGAACAAAGGAATGCAATCGTTGTAGGGACGTTCAATTGAACGTCCCTACCGGTTCCTATAGGTGAAATTGATGTCAGGGCTAATTTTAACGCTAATATAGCATTTTTATTTGGGTTGTAAAACTCTAATCATTGGATCGGTGTCTCGGAAAATTCTGTATTCTGTATTCTGTATTCTGTATTTCCCTGCTTTTATGCTACACCTTTCTCCCCCTTGGACAACGCCCGGTTCCGTCGAATCGATTCGCACGCGCGATCGCGATCTCATTTTAACCTGCGGCGAGTCGTCGTTACGCATCCAAATTTTAGCGCCCAACCTCATTCGCGTCCGCTTTGTCCCCCGAGGAGAGTTTGCCGCGCGCCGTCCTTGGGCGGTTACAATACCTGATGAGCATTGGTCGTCGGTTGCTTTTGACACAGAAGAAAGGGAAGATAAGATTCTACTGTCTACCCCACAGATGCGCCTCGAAATCGATCGCGCCTCCTGTCGCCTCGCCTTTTTCGATTCCAACAATACCCCCTTCGCCTGCGACGACGAGTTGGGGATGCGCTGGCGGTTGGGAAGTGTCGCCGTTAGCAAACAAATTGCCCCGGGGGAATGCTTCTATGGGTTTGGGGAACCTACCGGACTTCTCAACCGCTTCGGACGAGTTCATACCCAATGGACGACGGATGCGTTTCAGTACGAGTCTCATACCGACCCGATGTATCAAGCGATACCGTTTTTTCTCTCGTTGCGCGAGGGGGTTGGGTATGGCTTATTTTTAAATAGCACATTTTGGAGTCGGTTCGATATGGGGGCGACGCAAAGGTCGTTGCTAAATGTGGAAACCCGCGCCCCAGAACTGGATTATTATGTTATTTACGGCCCCGAACCGGCTAAAATTATACAAACCTATACCCAGTTAACCGGACGCATTTCTCTCCCCCCGAAATGGGCGTTGGGCTATCAACAGTGTCGTTGGAGTTACGATTCGGAAGCAGCGGTGCGGGAATTAATGGGGGAGTTTCGCGATCGCGCCCTTCCTTGCGATACAATTTATCTCGATATCGATTATATGCGCGGCTATCGGGTGTTTACTTGGAGTCCCAAGCGGTTTGCCAATCCCCAAAAATTAATTGCAGATTTGCAACAAGGAGGGTTTAAAACCGTAACAATTGTCGATCCTGGGGTGAAGCACGAACCGGAAGCGGACTACGCGGTATTCGACGAGGGGGTGGAAGGGGACTATTTTGTGCGCAAAGCCAATGGGGAATTGTTTCACGGTTATGTTTGGCCCGATAAGGCGGTGTTTCCCGATTTCATGCGTCCCGAAGTGCGAGACTGGTGGGGGAATTGGCATCAAAGGCTGACGGAGTTGGGGGTTGCGGGGATTTGGAACGATATGAACGAACCCTCTCTTAAAGATCGTCCGTTTAGCGATAATGGAGAGCATATTCCCTTTCCCGACGACGCACCTCAAGGCCCTGCCGAGGCGAGAAGCACCCACGCTGAAGTGCATAACCTCTATGGGTTGATGATGGCGAAAACCGCAGCAGAAGCGATGTTACAGTTGCGCGCTGGGAAACGCTCGTTTATTTTGACGCGATCGGGATATGCTGGGATTCAGAAGTATTCGGCGGTATGGACGGGGGATAATCGTTCGAGTTGGGAACAGTTGGAAATGTCGCTGCCGATGTTGTGCAATTTGGGGCTATCGGGAGTGCCGTTTGTGGGGGTGGATATTGGCGGTTTCTTTGGCGATGCAACGCCGGAGTTGTTTGCGCGGTGGATGCAGGCGGGGGTTGTGTATCCCTTGATGCGCGGGCATTCTGCCTTGGGAACGGCGCAACACGAACCGTGGGCCTTTGGCGATCGCGTTGAAGGAATTTGTCGCGAGTCGATGGAGTTGCGCTATCGCTTGTTGCCTTATCTCTACACGCTTTTTCAAGAAGCAGAGACAGTAGGATCGCCCATCCTACGACCTTTGATGTACCATTTTTCCACAGATCGGCAAACTTATCAAGTCCACGACCAAGTTTTTTTAGGCCCATTTTTAATGGCGGCACCGGTGTATCGTCCGGGAGTTCGCTGTCGCGCGGTTTACCTGCCTCAAGGGGTTTGGTACGACTGGCGGACGGGAGAAAAGTTGGAAGGGGGACGCTACGTTTTGGCAGATGCGCCTCTAGAACGAATGCCGATGTTTGCGCGATCGGGTGCGATTATTCCGTTGCAACCTGTTATGCAGTATGTGGGGGAAAAATCGGTTGATGTGTTGACGTTGCGCGTTTATCCCGGTACGGGGGAATGGACGCTTTATGAAGACGATGGGGAAAGTTTTGAATATCAACAAGGCGCATTTTGTACGACAAGTTATAAAGTGGGTTTGGAAGGAGGACGAACGATTGTTGAAATTGAGGCGCGTCGGGGAAATTGGCATCCTCCCAAGCGAGAGGTTATTGTTGATGTTGTTGGAGTGGGACAGCAGCGATTTGAGGATAGGGGAGAGGCGCAGCGGTTAGAGTTTTAAGTTTGTCGTTAGTCTTTAGTCGCCCCGCCTTGGGTTTGAACCCAAGGCTAGTAGCTTAAGTCCATTAAAATGTACTGATTTTTGGAACCATCTTCAGATGCCGATAGCTATAGCGTTTTCGCTCTGAAACGTAAACAATAAATAGCCCAGAATTCAAATTCACCGCAAGTAGGGACGTTCAATTGAACGTCCCTACCAATTGAACGTCCCTACGTTGAAACGGTTTACATCCCGTTCAGAAATGCTATAGCGTTTTTATTTGATTTGTAAAATCTTGACTTCGGGATTCACCTGGGGAAGAATAGAAGAATAGAAGAATAGAAGAATTCAAGGGAGGAGCGAGGAGTTACTAAAAGTAGGGAATATTCTTATCTGTTTATATTTCATTTGGAAATGCTATATATACGCGGTGGAGTTTAAACCCCAGATGGAGCTTGTTACCAATAGTCCTTCGCCATTGGCATCCCGCCCTTATCTCTTCATCCCCCTCTGTTATCTTGAATCCGCTCAATTGGTGAATTTTTTCCAAGGCAAGGGTTTGACATCTCTAAGGAAATTGCTGTAGAGAGGAGATGTTTTTTTTGATTTGGGCTTGCTTTTTTCTAAAATTCAGGGTACATTTATTTTATAATGGAAATAGTGAATGTCGCCTGCTGGTTCAACTATTCCCATTATTATATAGACTATCATTGGTTCGTGCAAAAAGCAAGGGCTTCATTTAAATAAAAAGTTCCCCCTGTAGAAACGTTTTAGAAAATATCCCTACTAATGAAATAGCGGGCGCATTTAATGAGATAAAACCTCGATTTCTCGCGTGAGGTTGCTTCTAGCGCGTTTTTCTAAAGCATTATACATCCGAGGCGTAAAATAAATCCTCGATCGCTGCAAAAAAGATTCCAAAACCCTCTTTCTCCCAAGCATATACTCGTTTTGCTCTACCCAATCGTACTCTTTACGGATGGCTTTTGCGTATTCGTCGTATTCGCGATCGCGCGTTCCCAAAATTGCCAAGTCTGCATCGAGGAAAATTCGACTATCGGAGTCGCCGTCAATGGGTTGATGCTTTTGGGTTTGTAAAATTAAACTTTTGACAATTTGAGTCGTTTGAGGGGAAAGTTGAAGTTTGTTTAAAGTAAGTTCCGCAAATTCGGCGCTTTTTTCCTCGTTATCGTTGGCGCGCGTATCGTAAATAACGTCGTGAAACCAAGCAGCAAACCGAAGTGTTACAATATTGTTCGTTTCCTTTTCTAGAATTTCTAACGTTGCCAAGACATCTCGAATATGAGCAAGGGTATGGTAGACGCGATCGCGCGTTGAATACCGCCGGACTAAATCTTGGAAATAGTCGTCAACAACCTCCTTGGGACTGGGGAATTGTTCAAAAAGTCGATTCCAGTTCAATCGTAATTTTTGAATATCGATATCTCGAAGATTGTCCGACTGTTTTCCGAGGTAAATCGTCATTTATACTTAAATCCTAGAAGGACTTACCTTTGAATAGCGATGGGGTAAATGGATGTGTTGGAGGTTAATTTAATTTTGAATTGGGCGCTTGCTTTTTGCTCGAATCAATGATAGTCTATATGATAATGGAAATAGTTTGAGTTATCGATAACAGCCTCTATTTTCATTATAAAATAATAGTATCCCGAATCTCGGAAAAAAGCAAGAAAAATCTGAAAAAAACTTCTCGCCTGCGAGACTATAAAATGTCACGAAAAATGACAAAATACGACGCGATCGGTCAATCCTATTCCAAATCCCGTCAAAGCGATCGCCGAATAACCTGACCCAGATTGGTTTTGTATGACGCGCGGGACAAAATCAATCATTCTTGTTCTAAATCCCCGGCGAGAGCATAGTCTAAATCGAAGGTTGGTTCGGTGGGGAAAGTAGAGGGTGATAGGTTTGTTTCGGCAATCGCCAGCAAACGACCTTTATGATAACCTGCGGCGAAGGCTTCTTGTAAAAATGGTTTCAGACTGGGGTTATCTTTAAGTAAGTCTTGAATATCATCTCGCTGGGCGGCAATTGTAGCTTCCCAAGAAACTCCGCGACGTTCTGGTTGATAGTTCCATTTGAGGAGATGGGCCAACAAAATTCGCAACCGATTAATCAACTCGCGCCGTTCCTGTCGTCCCATGCTTTCTATTTCCTCGGCTAAGTTTTCCCAGTCGAGTTCGTTGGGTTGACGAGCTCGCAACAACGTACTTTGTTGTTGAGTCCACGCATAGTAATCCGCTTCGTAGTTGCTGGTCATCTTAATTAAGATATATTTGAACTCGACAAACCCGAGAAATGATACCGCACCAATATAACGGTACTTTTAGAGTAATTCGGCATATACATTATCCTCAAAATTGTCCCAGACTTCATCCAAAGATGTTTGACTTGCCTGTACCCAGAACTCGGTCTCGTCGTTGGGTAAGAACGTCACTAGCACCCTGACTCCTTCTGGCAGCTCTGCTGACTGTAATAGCTCAATTTTTCCCTGCCGAACCGTAGCCCAAAGCGTTTTTAACATACCCGTTATCCGAACATTTTATATCTTGAATTCTAACACTCCGTTTGTGCGAAATGTTTTGGTAACGCTTGATTTCATCGCTCTGGCTGAGGGGGAAAAACTTCAGCTAGAGGTACAACCTCGCCCCCCGCGATATCCTGTCGCACCATTTCAGCGATGCGATCCCACTGCTCGTTTGTCGTAGTTTTAAACCGGTCTTTCCATAGCCGTTCGTCCTCAATTTCAGCCAGGAGACGAGCGGCGATCGCATCCTGCTCGTCAGTCGGTAAAGTTTTCAATTAAGCGATCGCTTGTTTGAGGAGTTCAGTCATGTGCGCGCTATATTGATTCAAGAGATACTATCTTATCGCTAAAATGAGATGCCCGAACCTTATGCTTGGATAACGCGATCGCTCTCCACCATCCGAAGCGCAGACTGGTATCGTTCCGTCCAAACCCTCCAAGGTGCCGGTACCATCGTCACTTTAAACGGACGCAGCTTAATTAACTTTGCGAGCAATGACTACTTAGGACTGGCAAGCGATCGCCGTTTAATTGAAGCGGCGATCGCGGCCACTCGAAAGTACGGTACGGGAAGTACGGGATCGCGGCTGCTCAGCGGACATCGGGAAATTCACCGAGACTTAGAACGGGCGATTGCCTCCCTCAAACAAACCGAAGATGCTCTCGTTTTCAGTTCTGGGTATCTCGCCAATCTCGGCACAATTGCCGCCTTAGTGGGACAGCGGGATTTGATTTTAGGCGATCGCTACAACCACTCTAGCCTCAAAAGTGGCGCAACTCTCAGCGGTGCAACCCCCCTCGACTACGAACATAACAACCTCGAAGATTTACGGTCAAAACTGGAAAAATATCGCAAAAACTACCGCCGTTGCCTGATTACCACGGACACCGTTTTCAGTATGGACGGCGACTTGTGTCCCTTGCCCCAACTATTAGACATAGCCCGAGCCTTTGACTGTATGGTACTCGCAGACGAAGCCCACGCCACGGGAGTCATGGGGGAAACGGGCACGGGATGCGTCGAATACTTCCATTGTACGGGGCGATCGCTCGTGCAAATGGGGACGCTCAGTAAAGCGTTAGGAAGCCTCGGCGGTTACGTCGCCGGTTCTGGGGAATTAATCGATTATTTGCGCAACCGCGCCCCCAGTTGGATTTATACCACGGGACTGTCCCCCGCCGATACTGCTGCCGCCCTTGCTGCGGTTGAAATTAGCGCGCGCGATCGCGATCGCCGCGCCCAACTATGGCGTAATATTAATTATCTCAAGCAGCATCTTTTAAGGGCAAATATCGACTTATTGCCTTCCGAGTCTCCTATTCTTTGCATCGGTTTAAAAACGCCCAAAGAAGCGCTTTTGATGGCAGAAAAATTGAAAGAAGCGGGAATTTTCGCACCCGCCATTCGCCCGCCAACCGTTCCCACCAGTCGCCTGCGCCTTTCTGTCATGGCAACTCACGAACTCGAACATCTTCAAAAGGTTGTCGATGTTGTAAAATCGATTCAATAAAAGCGGTTCTCCTGATTATCTAATTTAGAATTAATCTTATGTTTGCCCTCGTTTCGCCCGAACGAATTCAATTGCCAGCAGGATCGGTGGTGAAGTTGCCTGCAACTTGGCAAGAATATCAAAGTTTGTACGATCGGCGAGGAGACAGTTCCCTTCCCCGTCTCAAGTATCGCAATGGAGAAGTTTTGCTGATGTCGCCTTTACCCGTACAGGGAAAAGATGCTAACTTAATTGCAGATTTAGTTAAAGCTATTCTCGACTGGGACGGACGAGAATACGATGCGTTTACACCTGTCACGATGACGCTGCCTGAAGAAAGTGGCATTGAACCCGATTATTGCTTTTATATCAACAATTGGCAAGCAGTATGCGGTAAAAAGCGAATTGACTGGCAAAACGATCCGCCGCCCGATTTAGTTATTGAAATTGATATTACTTCTTTTTCCAACGTACAAGATTATTTGCCCTATCGAGTTCCTGAAGTGTGGTTGTTTAAAAAGCAGCAGCTCTTAATTTATCAGTGGCAAGATACAGGGTATCAAATTCAGTCTCAAAGTCGTTATTTTCCAGATTTGGACTTGAATGATGCGATGGCGCGATGTATTAAAATTGCCTACGAGCGCAATACCAGTGCTGCTATACGAGATTTAAAACAACAACTGACGAACCGCGAATTATTTTAGCGATCGCATCAAAAATAAAAAGACGACGTAGGGACGTTCAATTGAACGTCCCTACTCGTTGAAACGGTTTACATCCCGTCCAGAAATGCTATAGCTCATTTTCCAGTGCAAAAGCAGGCGATCGCATTGTCCCATCTTTTCCGTCTGGAAGGCGGGGAAACCCCGCCCCTACCCCCCCGCAAACTTCAAATACCCCTGACTCAACTCTTTAACCGCCAACTCGTAAAACTGCTTCCCGTGTTCGGGGGTGGCGAGTGCGGGGTTCGATCCCATGCGTCCGTCGGGATAGCAGCGGCGAAACTCTGCTGCGCTGTAGATGGGATGGCCCGAGGCGACTTCCGGGGAAAGGGGCGCTTTTTTGATAGAATCGGGGTAAACATACTGCGTTAAAGCCACCTCGCTCGGCGTAGCGTGGGAACCTTCCTCCTTGCCATACAACTCCTTCGCCAACTTATAAACCGAACCGCACATAAACCAATTGGCCAAATGACAGCGAATTTGAGGAGCGTTGGTTAAATTTAACGCCGACAGGCGATAATAGATCTGGGCGAAAGCGGCTTTGAGTGTCGCTATATTTCCCCCATGACCGTTAATGAAAAAAAAGCGCGTAAATCCCGCTTTGGCTAAGCAGGTGATATAGTCTTCGAGGACGCAAATCAGGGTGCTAGGTTGCAAGCTAATTGTTCCGGGAAAATCTGTATGATGGAGGGCCATCCCCACATTCAGGGTTGGCGCGACAATCGCTTGAGTTGCGTCTCCCACGCCGCGCGCGATCGCTTCGGCACAAATGGCATCGGTGCCAATTAAACCCGTAGGTCCATGCTGTTCGGTCGAACCAATGGGAAGAATCATTCCTCGAGAATGTTCCATGTAGGTTTCGACTTCCGGCCAAGTCATTAGATGTAATAGCATCTTACGGTAGAGTGAATTTGTAAATCTTAACGCCCAACACCAAAAATCAATCCAATTGCTTTTTTATGCTATCTCTTGACAGACCGCAGAGTCCAACGAGCGACAAGTTAACGTACGCGACGCGCATTCTGGTTGTTGAAGATGAAGAATTAATTCGCGAAATGGTCGTCATGGCGTTGCAAGAGCAAGGCTACGAAGTTGCAACGGCGGCGGACGGACATTCGGCGCTGAGTTTGCTGCAAGAATCGGAGGCGGCTAAATCTGCTACCATCGAACTCGTTATTTTAGATTTGATGCTGCCCCAGGTCAACGGTCTCGATATTTGCCGCCTGCTGCGCTACCAAGGGAATACGATTCCAATTTTGATTTTGAGTGCGAAGGCGAGCGAAACCGATCGCGTTTTGGGATTGGAAGTGGGGGCGGATGATTACCTCACCAAACCCTTTAGTATGCAAGAATTGGTGGCTCGGTGTCGCGCCTTATTGCGCCGCCAGCGCTTTACCGCACAGCCGCAAACGCCGGTTTTGCAGTTTAAGGAGATTATGCTTTCGCCAACGGAATGTCGGGTGACGGTACGCGATCGCGAGGTGAATTTATCTCCCAAAGAGTTCCGCTTGCTAGAGTTATTCATGAGCTATCCCCGGCGCGTTTGGTCGCGAGAACACCTCATCGAACGGGTGTGGGGGCCGGATTTCTTGGGCGATACCAAGACGGTGGACGTACACATTCGCTGGTTGCGCGAGAAACTCGAAGACGACCCGAGCAAACCTCAGTATATCGTGACCGTGCGCGGTTTCGGCTATCGATTTGGTTAGGTTTTAGGTGTTGGGTTCTAGGTGTTAGGTTTTAGGGATTAGATTGGATGAAACCGATCGCTCAAAACTCAAAACCTGCTTTAAAGTTAGCGCATTCAAAAGCCAGAACTCATAACCCAGAACTCATAACTCATTTATGCCCCATTCCCAACTCAAAAACATACGCATCATCCTTGTCGAACCTGCGGGTGCCTTAAATGTGGGTTCGGTGGCGCGCGCGATGAAAAATATGGGACTAGAACGTTTGATTTTAGTCAATCCGCGCTGTGATCCTGCGGGGGAAGAGGCGCGACGCATGGCGGTGCATGGGGGAGACGTGCTGGAGAAGGCGCAATGGGTGGGGAGTTTGCCCGAGGGGTTGCAAGGATGTCATCGCGCGATCGCAACGACAGCCAGAACTCGCAAACTTCCCGTTCCCTTGGAACCCCCGAAAACTGTCCTCCCTTGGTTTTTTGAGGAGGAAAGTTTGGAATGCGCCCTCATTTTTGGGCCGGAGGATCGGGGGTTGAATAATGAGGAGTTGAATTATGCCCAGCGCTTTTTAGGAATTCCCGCAAATCCCGAATATTCCTCGTTGAATCTCGCCCAGGCTGTCGTTGTTTGTACTTACGAATTGTATCAAATTGCGACGGAGCGGGCGGAAAATGAGGCGATCGCGTCGGACTTTCCCATCGAACTCGCCTCCCTCGATAATTTGGAAGGCTACTATCAACACCTCGAGCGCGTCTTGCTCGAAATTGGCTATCTTTATCCCCATACTGCAACCGCACGCATGGAAAAGTTTCGCCGCATTTTCAATCGCATCGAGTTGACCCAAGAGGAAGTTGCTATGTTACGCGGTATTCTTAGGCAAACCGAATGGGCGATGAATTCAAAAGTCCCAACTCAAAATGTAAGCATTCAGCCATCAGCCATCAGCCGTCAGCTTAAAACAAATCTGGAACGGGAGAATTGAAAGTTGAGAAACTTTAGAGAATTGAAAGTTTGGGAAAAAGCTCCTATGCTTACGTTATCCATTTAGCTGAAAGCTGACGGCTGAATGCTTACGGTTGAGATTTGTCTTCTCAATTTTCCTTTCTGATGGCAATTCCCACCCTACTACTCGGCTTTTCGGCGAAATCCAAGATAATGGGGCAATTTCCAAGCATTGGGATTTTCTACCATATTAACAGGTTGTGGGGCAATTAAAACCCCTGTTCGAGAATTCATAATTAAAGTCGAACTTCCCCCATCTGCTGTCACAATTTCTCCCCTCGCGCCCAACTGCCGAAGAAGGTTTGCCCCTTCGTCTAAAGTCGCTCGATTTACTGTTAAAATTAACATCCATTCATCTCCTGGCAAACCGTCTTTATCTAAAGTTCCGATAAGCTGATATTTATTAGGGGGATTTTGAGCGAGAATTTTTGCAGGGTGGTCGCTATATCGATAGGTAACAATTGCATTTTCGACTGTCGGACTGTTCAACGGAGAGCCAGATTCGGGATCGTAATCGACAATACTGACAGTATTTTCATCCCAAATCAATGCCTTTAATTTCACGAAACGATAGCGTTCATCTGCGGCATTGTTCGACGGCCCAAAAGGACTACTGCCTCCGGTTATTAAACGACTGTTTAGTTTAACTGGAAAAGCGAGTTGAGTGGTAGACCGATAGGTTTCAAAAAATGCAAAATTTATTAAAGAAAAGACTTGAGTTTCATGAGCTTGCATATATTGATGCCAAACTGGATCGAACTTTGTCATCTTGAAATAAGGACTATCAGATTGTCCCTCACCTTGATAGTATTGACCTTGACCTGTTCCGCGATCGCGGACTTTTCCTACCCATTGGTCAATGTGCATTTTTTGAACATTAATCGCTTGTAAATAAGCTCGCCCATTTCCCGAAAGTTGAGTGACGTATAATGCTGCCCCGTCAACGCTATCTAGGGAATTGTATTGAGGGGGCGGTCTAAATTCTTTTGCCGAACTGCTCTTTAAGGATAAAATTAAAAATAGCGAGGCTAAGATCGTGAAAAGTAGTATTTTTTGGAGATCGAACCTCGATCTTAACGAAAAGAATGTTTTAATTATCGTTCGTTCGCTCTTCATTTAATGGCAATTTCCTCCCTACTCGGCTGATTTAAGAGCCACCGAACTAAAGTTCAGCTCTTATAGCTAAAACCCGTTAAAACGGGTTAAGAGTCTAGAGCGATCGCGTTTTTATACCAATTCTCGCGTACTCTGGCTACAAATCTCGCCCCGTCGCCGTGTCCGATGTGTCAATCATCTGTAGTCCAATTTAGGGGAAATGATATTAGTCCGTTTCAACGTAGGGACGTTCAATTGAACGTCCCTACATTGGAATTGATTTCAGGGCCAATAGAGAGCGCCATTACACTAAACCGCCTTATAGAGTAACGTTTCATCTCACAACAACAAAAGCAAAGACCCGGAGTCCGCGCCTACTTCAAGCATCCTGTACTGCTGCTACTTCCGTCCTGACAGGGTTGAGGCGTTGTAAGTCGCACGAGTCCGGGTTTTATTACCATAACATCAACCCCTGCTTTTCTACAAGTCAAATAGCTCGTATTTTTCACTTTCTGATGGCAATTCCCACCCTACTCGGCTGATTCAAGAGCCACCGAACTAAAGTTCAGCTCTTATAGCTAAAACCCGTTAAAACGGGTTAAGAGTCTAGAGCGATCGGGTTTTTATATCAATTCTCGCGTACTCTGGCTACTAATCTCGTCCCGTCGCCGTGTCCGGTGTGTCAACCATCTGTAGTCCAACTTAGGGGAAATGGTATTAGTCCGTTTCAACGTAGGGACGTTCAATTGAACGTCCCTACAGGTTCCCGCAGGCGAAATTGATTTCAGGGCCAATAGAGAGCGCCATTCCACTTTTCTACAAATCAAATAGCTCGTATTTTTCCCGAAGTTCCAATAACTTGACTCTCGCTTCCGCCGCATTCTCGGCAAGTTCGGCAAATTCGAGAAAACGCTTCAACTCCTTGCGCAACAAATTCCGTTCCACTTCCCACGTTTCGCGATCGCCGTCGGGAGGTATTACCAGGGTATCAAACAACGTCGCGCGTTCTTTCCCCGGATGGGGACGCAAAATTCGGCCCCGACGTTGAATAAATTGCCTGGGGTTGCCGCTGCTGGCGAGAATCACCGCATTTTGAATGGTTGGAATATCCACCCCTTCATCCAAACAGCGAATCGCTACTAACCCTTGCAACTCCCCCTTATCAAACTGTTGGCGCATCGCCTCGCGTTCTGCCAGGGGAGTTTCGGCGGTGTAGGTATTGACGCGATAGCCGAGTTCGGTTCCCAACAAGCGAACCACAGCGGAAAGTTGGCGTTTGACGCTTTTCTTACTATCCCCTTCGCTTCCCGGAAAGTCCATCATCCCATCGCCGCAATAAAAGAGGGTGTGACTGGTGTGGAGTCGCGGAAGCATGAGTTCGCGCAAGGCATTGAGTTTGTTAGCGGCGCATCCCACCAAACGCGATCGCTGCATCAACAGTGCGGTTAGCGTCGTATTGGTTTCTATGTTCTCATTTTCCGACATCGCCCAACCGATGCGCTTGGTCAGTTTAGCATAAGTAAAGGCTTCAGTCTCAGTGAGTTGGACAAAGATGGGGTAGTAGAAATAGCGAACTAAGGCCCCTTGCGCGATCGCGTCGGCTAGAGTAAACTCGGGCTGTAAAATCGGTCCGAAATAGCCCAACAACGAGTCCGTCCCCTCATCGTCAAAGTAGCGTTCTGGAGTGGCTGAAAGGGCGAGACGCAACCCGATCGCGCGCGGCAAACGAGCCTCGAGTTGCGGCGAACCCAAATTATGCGCCTCATCGCCAACAATCAACGTTTTGGGCGGAAAAAAGGGCAATTGGGACTGAAAACTTTCCGAAATAAATGTAGAATTGGTTGCAATTACCGTTAAAAACGACTGGGTTTCTGCCCGAACGTTATAGAGTTGCGTTGAGAGTTGGCTGTGCCACGTTTGCACGCTTTCAAAGGCCAAAATAGGTTGCAAGTCAAATTTTATCGCTTCGCGCGCCCACTGGGTTACGAGATGGCGATAGGGACAAATAACCAACAGAACTTGCAAGCCAATTTTAGAATACAATTCCGCCGCGATCGCGAGAGCAACAATGGTTTTCCCGCTTCCCGTCGCCATCTTCAACGTACCGCGCCCTTTATTTTTCAACCAACGGACGATACAATCGCTCTGGTACGATCGCAAATGTAGGGAGTTGGGAACCCTGGGAATACCCGCAGAACCAACGCGATAGAACCCGCCGCGTTCTGCCGCGCGCAAACCCGAAGCAAACTCCGCAGCTAAGCGTTCCCAGTCAATAACCGGCAACTGGGAAGCATCAGACAGAGTGGGATATTTCGAGTTGGCAGACATCGCGCGTCCCGTTTTGAATTGAATAAAACTAGGATATACTGAAAAAACGATTCTATTATTCGACCGTCTGCCGCCGTAAGTCAACGATGCAAGTTACCATCGAAATTCCCGATAACATTGCTCAATCGGCTGAGTTATTGCGAGAGATCGCAATTTATTTATTTCAGCAAGAACGCATTACCTCGGGCAAAGCCGCATAAATTGCGAAGATGCACTCGTTTGAATTTCAACGCCTCCTTGCCAGTCGAGATATTTGCATTCACTACGGACTAGAGGAATATCGGGCAGATATCAAAAGCTTGCGAGAAAATAACTGGCGTTGAATTGGACAGAGGCGAGGCGGAAGCGATCGCGATTGCCCTTCAATTAAAAGCGCGATCGCTTATTGATTGACGAACGATTGGGCAGAAACGTAGCGGTTCGCTATGGGTTAGAAATTACGGGTGTTTTAGGTGTTTTGAGCGCGGCTAAGAGGTTAGGGTTGATTCCATTAGTGAAGCCGATTTTAGATAATATGATGCAGCAAGCTAGTTTTCGAGTCGGTCGTCCTTTATACGAGCAAAATACTGAGAGACGTTGGAGAATAGAATGGTTAGTCTCTTGAGGGAATCCTGACATTACGCTCAATTCCTCGCCCTTCATTCAACAACACCCTCATCCGGGAGGCCAACCCAGCGGACGACCGCCTAAAATGTGGAGGTGAAGATGCCCGACAGTTTGACCGCCATCGTTACCGTTGTTGATAACCAAGCGATAGCCATTACTCAGTCCCGCTTCTTCGGCGACGCGCTTGGCTGTTAAGAGGAGATGACCCATCAGCGCGTGGTCTTCGGAAGTGGCTTCAGAGAGGCGCGCGATCGCTTTTTTAGGAATGACGAGGAGATGGGTAGGCGCTTGGGGGCTAACATCCTTGAAGGCTAAGGCGAGGTCGTCCTCGTAGACGATCTCGGCAGGAATTTCCCGACGAATAATTTTGCCAAAAATAGTATCGCTCATTTTGTCATTGGTCATTGGTTCTTCGTCATCAGCTATTGTACCCTTCCCCATCCCCCCATCTCCCCATCCCCCCATCTCCCCATCCCCCCATCTCCCCACTGCCTACCTGCCCACCTGCC
>JAXHVQ010000079.1:0-28092 GCA_034189065.1 Cyanobacteriota bacterium | reverse complement strand
CCCTGCTCTCCCCGCTCCCCCCGCTCATCACAACACTTATTCAGCAAACCCTAATTATGTCCAGGTGCTTAATTGGGGGTTCGGATTTAAATCTGAGGCGGCTCGTGAGATAATGGGAGGCGATCGCTTCAAACATCTGTTGTAGTTCGTACCCTTGCCATGTTGACCCTTCTCTACGCCCTCCTCCAACTGATTAAGCCGATTCTCGTTCCCCTTTGCTTTGTCGGAACGTGGTTCTTTCTCGCCGCTCTGGGATGGTCTCTTGTCAGTGCAATTCGCGATACCCTCAAACGAGGTCAACTCATGCACGCCGTCCCTTGCTCGAAGTGTCAATTTTTTACAAACGACCATCGGCTGAAGTGTACTATCGATCCCCTTCGCGCCAATACAGAACAAGCGATCGGCTGTTTGAATTATTGTCCCAAGAAAAATCCTTTTTCGATTCCTTAAAGTTGGGTTACGGGTCAGTAGATTTAAGTTTTTCGTCCTTCAGCAAACTTCAATGGCTCGGGTAAGGACGAAGGACGAAGGACGAAGGACAAAGGACAAAGGACAAAGGACGAAGAACTTTTATGAGCAATCTCGCCCGAGACGCGATCGCGACCCTACTAGAATTAGCCCAACGCGGAGAAATCGATCCTTGGGACGTTCGCGTCATCGAAGTGGTCGATCGCTATCTGAGCAAACTCAGTCCCGTCGAAGAACGCGATCCCCTCCCCGAATCCGGTCAAGCTTTCCTGTGGGCATCGATGTTGGTATTGCTCAAAGCCAATACCCTAGAACAGTCGGAACAGGACGCAGAAGACCCCGAAAGCGAAGAATTGGAAGTTTTAGAGGTAGAAGGCAGAAAACGCGCCTTACCCGTCCATTTAGAACGCCATATTCGCCGCCGTCCCGCCGCGCCCCCCACTCGCCGTCGGCGCGTCACCCTAGCCGAATTGATCGAGCAAATCCAAGAAATGGCAGTGGTTCTCGAATCAACTGCGAGCCACGCCCCCAAAACGCGCGCCCTCCGTATCGCCCGAAAAGAAACCGCCCGTTCCATCGCCCAACTCGCTCACGACGAAAACCTCACCGAAGTCGCATCCCAACTGGAACATTTCCTCGTGCTGCATCTTCCAGGACTGCTACCCTCCTCGTCGGGAGTCGCCCGGGAGCGTCCCTTCGTCGAACTCGATCGCCTGCTTGAATGGTGGCACCAAGCCAACGACGAGGGCGAATCATCCCAACTCGCCGCCCAACGCCCTCCCTCCAAAGACAAAGACCGCGTGGGAATTTTTTGGGCGCTCTTGCTCCTGTCGGCTCAATCTAAAGTCGAACTCGTTCAAGAAGAATTCTACCAAGACTTAAAAATTCGTCCCCTCGACGCTCTTCCTCTCGTAGAATAGGAGCGGAAGAAACGGTCGCCCTTGCTGAGGCGTTGGCGGAAACCAGAACGTTAAACAAGCATTCGGCGCACAGGGGTGGCGATCGAACTTTCATCGAGCATAATGTTGTGGTGTAGGGTCAAGGAGTAAATAAAGACATGAAAGCCATGATTCTGGCGGCGGGGAAGGGAACGCGAGTTCGTCCAATTACTTACACGATTCCCAAGCCGCTCATTCCCATCTTGCAAAAACCAGTGATGGAGTTTTTGTTGGAGTTGCTGCGGCAACATGGCTTCGACGAAGTAATGGTCAACGTCAGCCATCTCGCTGACGAAATTGAAAGTTACTTTCGCGACGGTCAGCGCTTTGGCGTTCATATTGGCTATTCCTTTGAAGGACGCATTGAAGACGGTCGCTTAATTGGGGATGCTTTGGGCTCGGCAGGCGGACTGCGACGCATTCAAGACTTTAAGCCCTTCTTCGACGATACCTTTATCGTCTTATGCGGGGATGCCTTAATCGACCTCGATTTAACAGCCGCCATTAAATGGCACAAGCAAAAAGGCGCGATCGCAACCATTGTTACCAAATCGGTTCCCAAAGAGCAAGTACCGAGTTACGGCGTTGTCGTTACCGACGACAATAATCGCGTCGTTGCTTTCCAAGAAAAACCCAGTGTAGCCGAAGCCCTCAGTACCGAAATTAACACTGGCATTTACATCTTCGAGCCCGAAGTCATCGACTACATTCCCCAGGGTCAAGAATACGACTTAGGCGGCGAGTTATTCCCCAAACTCGTCGAAATGCAAGCGCCCTTCTATGCTGTACCGATGGACTTCGAGTGGGTCGATATTGGAAAAGTTCCCGACTACTGGCACGCCATTCGCAGTGTTCTCACCGGGCAAATTAAAAACGTTGCCATTCCGGGGGTGGAAATTGCACCGGGCATCTACACGGGGTTGAACGTTGCCGTCAACTGGGATAAAGTCGAGATTCAAGGTCCAGCCTATATTGGCGGCATGAGCCGGATCGAAGATGGTGCTAAAATTATAGGCCCGTCTATGATCGGACCCAATTGCTGGATTTGTAGCGGCGCGACAGTTGACAACAGCGTTATTTTTGAATACTCGCGTTTGGGACCGGGGGTACGCCTCGTTGATAAACTGGTGTTCGGTCGGTACTGCGTAGACAAAAACGGCGCATCCATTGACTTGCAAGCAGCAGCCCTCGACTGGTTGATTACCGACTCGCGGCAAATTCCCCCCCACCGAGAACCGCCCGAACGCGGAGTAATTGATGAATTGAGAACCAGAGGCTAGAATTCAATGACCGCACAACCTCAAGTTAATTGTGCCACAGATTGTATCAACGGCTGCGTTCTCGGCGATCGCTGTCCGAACCGACAATATGCAGCCGATGCCACCAAGTTTATCAGCGAAACTTCCCTAGACCAAATGCTGGATATTGCGGAGGCGGCAAGGCGGAAAAAACTGACCGAGCCGCCAAAATGGATTATTCCCGAGGAGTCTTAGGGAATCTAAGATATTTTGAGGAATGATATGATGCAAAGATTACACCTAAAAGTAAGTGCAGGTTTGGGAGTATTGGTTTGATGAGCGATCTAACTCGAGAAGAAATGCGCGATCGCCTGGGGAATCTCGACAAAATTCGAGATATTCTCGTAGGCTCGCAGATGAGAGATTACGAAAACCGGTTTTCGCAAATTGAATCGGAATTGTCGCTGTTGCACCAAGACATCAGCGATCGCATTGATACGGTTAAAAATGCACTGCGATTGGAAATCCAGTCGAGTACCGAACAAATCGAAAAACATCTCAAGTCTCTGACGGCAAATACCCAAGAGGAGCTGGCCGAACGCCGACAGCAAGTCGAACGTCTCGACCAAAAGTTCACCACTCATATCAATGCTTTGGACGAGTCCCTCGACCAAAAAACGAATACGTTGCGCCATCAGTTTTCTGAAAACCGCGACAAACTTCAAACCGATCTCCGTTCTCTGAGAACGCAGATTTTTGAAGAACTCGATAGTCGTTTCGGGATGCTGCGAGAAGATAAACTTGCCAAAGAAGATATGGCAGCGATTTTATTTGAATTAGGGATGCGTCTGCGAGGAGATGAATTTGTCCCGGCACTGAGGGCAGCGCTCGATACTGAGGTTTCAGCGGAAATTATGTCGGAATAATATTTCACATTTCCGATACAAGCGCAAGAACTCAGGAGTGAATTCGAGCGAAGGGTGTGTCCGGTGGAGGTTTAAAAGTTAATGGCTTTATCGAACGATCGCTTTGAGCCAACCCAAAGTTCGTCTCCCCCTCGCGGGAAGGACGAAAACTCAACCTCCAGCAAGTTAACGCCAGACGTTGAGGATCAACTTTTGGTGTTGCTCGATTTACTCGGCGAATCTGGCTCTAGCGGGTCAAAACCAGCCTCTGGTTCCGAGTCGGGCGCGGACAGTAAAGGGAGCGAAGGATTTGTTTCTCGACCTCCTTCGTCCGCCCGACTCTCGACTTCTGGGGGGGATATTATTGATGTGACGTTTAGCGAGAGCTCGCCAACGTCTAACGCCGCGCAACAGGCAACTCACAAGACGGAACAGGGGACGCGCGATTTAACCCAAACTGCTGGAAATGGGAGCTCGGCACGCCAACTAACATCCGTTGACGAAGGACGCACCGCCAACCCGGAACGGGCAACACACGCTTCAACCCCAATTGCCCAAAACCAACAGCAGCTTGTAAAGCCAGAAGAACAAAGGCTCGAGGAACGAAAACAAACAACAAATCCAGAACAAACAACGCGTGCTTTAACACAGACAGCCCAACAAAAGGGAATTATTGCTAAGGACGAAGGACAAAGGACAAAGGACGAAGGACAAAGGACGAAGGACGAAGGACGAAGGGCGAAGGACGAAGGACAAATAACGAACCGAGAAGACGATCCCCTCCTGCAATTGCAAGGTCTCTTGGTGGGTTCGGAAATGGCACAAGCCGATGAAAAAGTTGCCCAACTCAACAAGCAACTCGCTCAACTGGAAAATTTAATTGCCGATCCTGCCGCTTTAATTGAGTTACTGTTGCCCGTTGTCGCCGAACTGCTCGATCGCAAGGTTACTCTGTCCCAAGAGGAGATGTGTCGCGCTCTCTTCCCGTTAATCGATCAAATGATTTATCAGCGCGCGCAACAAGACCGGGAAGCCGTCAGTACGGCCCTCGCTGATGTCATTCCCTCGGCCATTGCCAAAGAACTTCAGAACCACCCCGATGAAATTGTTAACGCGATCGCGCCGGCAATGGGTGCTGCCATTAAAGAGCAAATTCGCCTCGATCGCGACTCGGTGGTTCAAGCGTTGGCCCCAGAAATGGGACGGGCGATCAAACATCAAATCGAGCTCGAGCGCGATGTCATGGTTGATGCCCTCTATCCTGTCATTGGCAGTACAATTAAGCGCTACATCGCCGAAGCCATTCAGGAGATCAATCAAAAGGTGGGGAGTGCGTTGAGCGTGGAAGGGGTGAAACGCAAAATCAGGGCGAAGGTACAAGGGGTATCGGAAGCCGAGCTGATTTTTCAAGAGTCGATGCCTGCCAAGGTTCAAGCTGTTTTTTTGATCCACAAGGCATCGGGACTCGTCATTTCTCAAGCTCATCAGTCGGACATCCTCCATCTCGATGCCGATATGATTGGCGGGATGCTCACGGCCATTCGCAGCTTCGTTAATGATTGTATCGCTCAGTCGGGAAGCGAGTCGGAACTCAACCAAATCGAGTACGGGGATTCTCAAATTTTGTTGGAAGTGGCGGGATATTGCTACTTGGCAGTCGTGGTTCAAGGCGATCCCCCGCGCCCTTTCATTGAGAAAATTCGCGATACCCTCAGCTATTTGATTCAGAAGTATGGCGATCCCATCGAGCAGTTTGAAGGGGATCCCGAAAGCGTCCCCGAGGCGGTTCTGCCGGTGGTGGAAAAGTTGATGGAAATTGAAGTGCAATCTTCAGAGCCTCGGCGGGGCTTTCCTCGGGCGTTGGTGGGGGCGATCGCGGCCGTGGCGATCGCGCTTTTTGTCCCTTTAGGCTTCTATGCCCGCCAACAAAGCGTCAACCGTCAGTTGGAACGGGAAACTCTTTCGGCGCTCTATGGTGCTCCAGACCTCTCGGTGTACCGTTTCTCGACGGCGGCGACGCGGAAGGCTTTAACGTTGGAGGGGCGAGTTGAGAGCGAGTTTTTACGCGATCGCGCCGAACAAATTGCCCGTTCCCTCACCCCCGCGCGCCAAATCGACAATCAAATTTTGGTGGTGAATGTTCCCCCAGACCCAGCACGAGTTGCCGCAGAAGTCAAGCGAATTGAAGCATTGCTCGCAGAAGAGCCGGGAGTGGAAATTGAGGCGAGTTACGAAACCCTGCCCAGTTCCGGGGAATTGCCCGTGCGGGGGAAAGTGACGATTGCGGGTCGTGCTAGCAGTTTGCAGGCGCAGCAGCGCATGGTGAATGCCTTTGAGAGGATTCCTGGAGTCGCCGTTGTCAGCAGCGCGATCGCGATTCAGGAGCCCGACATCAACGTCCGAATTTATTTTAAACCCAACTCGACTCAACTCGAAGCCGTCGATGGCGCAACGAAAATTAAAGCTGTCATTGAGCACTTAGAGCAGTATAGCGAGATACACTTGAAGGTTGTGGGTTATAGTCCTTCCTCCGAAGGGGGAAATTCATCCCAAGTCGCGATCGCGCGAGCAACGGCTGTGCGAACGGCGCTCATCGAACAAGGAATTGCTCCCAACCGCTTAGAGGTACAAGGGGTTGTCGGTTCGCCCTCAGATGTAAGAGCGGACGCTCCAGATTGGCTGAGCCAATGCGTTCGTTTTGAAGCGATCGCGCCGACTTCTTCTGTTACCGCTCCCTAAGATTATGGCAACGATTTCTCAAAAAATGTGTATGATTGGCGACTTCGGCGTGGGAAAAACCAGTCTTATTCGCCGTTTTGTCGATCGCCAATTTAGCGATCGCTACCTGTCTACGGTGGGGGTGAAAATTTCTCGTAAAGCGGTGGAAGTTTCGAGCGCGGAAGGGCAGCTTAAGACGGTACAGTTACTTATTTGGGATTTAGAAGGTCACACGAAGTTTAAGGCGATCGCGCCGAGTTACTTACAAGGTTCTAAAGGCGCGCTGATTGTGGGCGATGTCAGTCGTCCTGAAACCATCGAGCGTTTGGGCGAACATATTCAACTTTTTTTGTCGGTTAATCCCAAGGGAATTATTATTCTCGCTCTTAATAAAATTGACCTCGTTGACGATCGACAACTCGCACAATTGAGGGAGCTGATTCAGGGCGATCGCGATCGAGTTATGGAACTCTATAACACTTCGGCTAAAACGGGAGAAAATGTCGATGAAATTTTTTATTCTCTCGCGTCTAATATGATCGGCAAAAAATAATGAATAATGAATAATGAATAATTACCTCTCCTTAAAATTATAGGATTGCTATTGTCGCGCGATCGCCTCCAAAATGTATTTTTCTGCCGCCCCTCCATAACGGCAACAACGCCCCAAGTTCCGTGGTTGTGAACCGGAGATTGAGTTCCGGGTAGCATCGTTTCGGTTTGTACGGTCAGCGAAAATCCCAGTTCGTCGTAAATTCGTCTTTATGGTGCGAGTACGTCTCTCGATTATGAGCCTACGGGTAAGGGATATTGGAAGACAGTCACCTAAGATACAAACTTACGCGATCGGCGTGAAATATATGCCCGGAGCGCGATTTCTCTAACTCAAAGCCGAAGCACTCCAAGCATTCAGCCAACAGCATTTCGCTTCTCAATCAAAGATCGATAACCTATTAAAACTTCAACCCCACACCTCCCTGCAACGAAAAAGCCGGTCCGCCGCCGTCGCGAAAGGCATCGAAAGCAATAATCGCATTGCCAAAAACAACAGCACTACTATTCGGAATCACATAATCAATACCCGGTTGAACGGCAAAACTCGTCTTATCGCCAATGGGCGAAGGTCTGCCTTCATCGCTGCCAGCAAAAGAAACCCCCGCTCCGACATAAGCATCGGTTTGCCAGTTAAGGGGAATATCATAAGATACGGTGGGAACAATAGCGGCGGCATGACCGATTAAAGCTTGGGCGCGCAGAGAAATGGGCAGTTCGAGAAGTTTGTAGCGCGCGGCGACAACTCCCCCAACGTAACGCCCTTCGCCACTGCCATCAGTCGAGAGTCCAAAGCTAGGACCGATGCCGATGTAGCTGCCGTATGCGGCTTGGGCTGATGCAGGTTCGGGCGCAACAAGACTCACAACTGCAACAGACGCACCCACGGCGGCAATGCAATTTTGAACAACGCGCTTAGCTCGACAACGTTCCATTATTTTCCCCTCAACACGCAACAAATATCAAAATTTTGACGGTATTCGATTTGAGCCGATTTTAGCTCAATTTTCAAGAGGAGGAAGAGTTGGGCGCAATTAAGAATTTGTAAGCGCCGTACAAAATGAGGCCAAAGAAAGCGATACCAAAAACAGCCGAAACCAATTGCAGTACCGTTTTTAACAAAGAAAACCCAAGAGCCACAGCCGCCAGTACAGCGATCGCGCGCCCCGCTGTGGGAAGTCCCTCGAACCACTGCTTAATCTGCCGTTGTAGCCCTTGCCAGGAGGGACTATGGGGACGTACCGAGGGGTCGCTGTCAGGAGATGGAGGCGTTTCTACTTCGATTTTGGGAAATTGACGTTGCCAGTCGGGTTGGTTCATCGCAGGCGTAAAAAAAAGTTAAAGTTCGCTTCCTCTATTGTAGGAACGAACTGCCCTATTCTCGCCAACTCATCGCTGAAATTGCTGAGAACCAGTATGATTAAGATATAAGACGCACTCAACTCGATTCTACAGAGGAATTCATGGATATCAAATTGATTTTAGCGGTCTTGACCGGCGTATTTATCGTCGCAACCCTCTTTTTTGGCACCAAAAACGGATTTTACGACTCCGACCATTATCACGGCAACGGCTCAGCCCATTAATTGACGGATTGGGGAATTTCAACGACTGCCAGCTTTTGACCCGTTGCAATCGCGTTTTCGCGATCGGCGAGGTGATTTTAGATCCCCCCAACCCACCCTCTGTAATCCCCGATCCCCCCTAACCCCCCTTAATAAGGGGGGAACTGGATGAGGGAAATGAGGGGGGCTTCAAGATAAAGACTGTACCTCAAACGCACTTCTTCGACCCGACTTTCCCCTTGAGTCCGGTGCATTGGGCTAAACTGGCAATCGTATCGGAGAAAACCATGAGTCCACTGCCTGCGGAATCGACCAGCGATCGCCTTTCGTGTTACCCCTACGGTGCGGGACACGGCGCGGAAGGAGTCTGTTTGCTGCTGTGCATGGGACCCTATCGCATTCTCCTCGATTGCGGTTTAACCGACCTTTCGCTGCTGAGTGCTGGCGAAACTTCTCCCGCCGATTGGGTCTTATGTACTAACGCTCGCGGCGATCGCGCCCGAGGTTTGCTCGACCTCCACGCTGGCTTCCCCAATCTCCCCATCTACGCCAGCACGGTAACGGCAAAGTTATTGCCTCTCAACTGGCTAGACCGTCCGCCCGACGAGATTCCCGCCTTTTGTCAGCCGTTGCCCTGGCGCTCGAGTATCGAACTGGCTGAAGGATTAACCGTCGAACTCTTTCCCGCCGGACACTTACCCGGCGCGGCAGTTTATCAACTGTCCTACAAAACCCCAGAACGCGACTACACCGTTATTTACACGGGAGATTTTTGTCTGTCTAGTTCGCGCTTAACCGACGGCTTATCGGTGGAAAGTTTGCGCGGTCAAAGTCCGGATGTTTTGATTATCGAAGGCATTTACGGCACCGCCCGACACGCGCGCCGACGGCAACAGGAAAAGCAGTTAGTCGAAAAAATCGATCGCGCCCTAGTGGAAGGAACATCGGTTTTACTGCCCGTCCCTCCATTAGGAATTGCCCAAGAAATCCTCATGCTCCTGCGTTCCCACCACCAGTTTACCGGACGCAACCTCGAAATTTGGGCGGCGGGGGAAGTTGCGATCGCCTGCGATTTTTATCTCGACCTCCTCCCCGAACTGCCCGCCTCCGTTCAAAACTTCGCCAAGCATCAACCCCTCTTTTGGGACGACCAAATTTTGCCTCGCCTCCGCCGATTTTCAGCCCAAGAGTCCCATTTAACTCAATTTCCCTGCGTTTTCCTCACCGACGAAAGCGTCAATTTTCAAACCCTCAACCTGCCCGAATCCGAAGCTTGGCTCATTTTACTGCCCGAACCGATCGCGCCCCAACGCTTGCGAGACATCGAACGCTGGGCAGTCGAGCAGCCCAATGCACGCTTGGATACCTATTTATTGACCGAGCACAGCGACGGACGCAATACAACCCAACTCATCCATAATATCCGTCCCCAGCACGTCGTGTTTGTCGCTGGAATGCCGAGAGATTTAGCCGATTTGACGGGTTTAGAAGAATTGCACAATCGCTATCAACTCCACTCCCCCGCCGCCGGAACCCTAGTCGAACTGCCCATCGGCGAAACCTTCATTCAACCCGCCGCCCCGACGGAAACCCACTACGAAGCCGATATTAGCGAACAAGAAACCTCAGTGTCGATTATCTTTCCTAGCGCGATCGCGAGCGACCCCCATTGGAGAAATTTCGCCGAAACAGGATTAATTGAGGCGCGGTGGCAAGGAGAAGAATTAGTTTTGCGGGGACTTTCTCAGCGCGAACTGCTCAATGCTAACCCTCAAATTCGGCGACCGATGGATTTAGATTGTTGTGGCAATTGTCGCTATCAACGGGGTCAACGCTGCTACAATTCTTTATCTCCTCTCTATGGGTTTAAAGTTACGCCCGAAGGTTATTGTCCGGCGTTTGAACCTATGGATTTACCCAGCGTCGATGAATCATAAATTAGGTTTTGGCACAAACGACAAATGACAAATGACAAATGACAAATGACTAATGACTAATGACTAATGACTAATGACCAATGACTAATGACCAATAACCGGAACCTCTCAATGTATAATCGCGTCACAAAAGACTCAAACTCGTCGTTTTCTCGTTCCTAGAGCCAAATTGTTATGATGAAAACCACATTTGTCAAGCCCAAATCCATCGCGATCGCGTTTTCTTGTTCGGTTTCCGTCGTCCTCGGCGTGTTGGGCAACCCCGCCTGGGCTGGAGATCCCTTCCGTCAAAGCGATCCTCGTCCCATTGGCGATAACACTGAGGCTGCCTTTGAAGCTGTTTTCATAGACGGGAATTATCCCCAAGCCGAAGCATACCTCAATGATGCCCTCCTCAGCGAAGCCGACGATCCCCTCGTGTACGCCATGCAAGCGTCTCTCGCTTACAGCAATCAAGATTGGGATGCGATCGGGCCCGCCGCCGAAAAAACCCTCGCCGCTGCCGAAAATTTGCTCCCCCAAGATGCCCTGCGCGGCAATCTTTACCTCGCCGTTGGGCATTTTATCGACGGGACTTACATCATGAAAAAACAAGGGCCCGTCGGCGCGCTGCCTAAGTTGCAAAAGGTGTTGGAATATCTCGATGCAGCCGAAAAAGTCGATGCCAGCGATCCCGAATTAAATCTATTCAAAGGCTTTATGGAACTGATTCTGGCGGTAAACTTGCCCCTTGCCAGTCCCGAACAGGCGATCGCCAATTTCCAGCAAAACGCCGCACCCCCGTATCTCGTCAATCGAGGCATTGCCGTTGCCTATCGAGACCTCAAAAAATACGATAAAGGGTTAGAATTTGTCAATAAAGCCCTAGAATTGGCTCCAGACAACCCCGAACTCCACTACTTGAAAGCTCAACTCCTCTATCAACTCGGCAAGGAAAATGGGAATGCCGCGCTTGTTACTGAGGCGATCGCGCTTTTTGAGTCCGTTCTCGCTCAACAAGACCAACTACCCCAATACCTCCGCAATCCTGTAGAATACGAACGCGGTGTCGCACAAAATTGGCTCGACGAAAATGGTTAAGTTTTCACTGTCCTTTGTTTTCCGCCATTAATTTAGCTAAACCGGCAAGAAGCCTCACACTGTATTCTTTGAATTGGTGTTGAGATGAATTGCCGGCAGCGAACTAGAAGACAATGAGTCAATCCATTCTTCTACAATAGCGCTCCCGTTTTGTCTTGTTTCTACTTACTGCCTACCTCCTGAGAATCTCTAATCTTTCTTGGCTCATTCTTAAACTCAATCTTTTTTCCTTACACGAATGACCAATGACCAATGACCAATGACCTGTACGGGCGGGGTTACCCCGCCCCTACCAATGACCAATAATTAATATGGGTAAATTTGGAATTGATATGGGGCATAATGCTTTTCCCGACATTGGAGCGTCGGGAATTGCCCAAGAAGATAAACTAACCGTTGATGTCGGTACTCGCGTCATGACAAAGTTAGCCAATCTCGGTCACGTACCGATTAACTGTACGCCAAAATGGGCGAGTAGCGTCATAGATTCCCTCAGCAAACGCTGCCAAATTGCCAACGCGAATCGAGTGGATTATTTCGTTTCAATTCACTTTAACGCCTTCAATGGAAGTGCTAACGGGACTGAGATTTTTGCCATCAGTTCGGGCGGACGCAGAATTGCCCAAAATGTATTAACTAATATTTTGCGCTTGGGATTTTACAATCGGGGCGTTAAAGATGGGTCTCAGTTCTTTGTATTGAAACATACAAATATGCCCGCTATTTTAGTCGAATGTTGCTTTCTCGACTCGCGGCGGGATATGGATCTTTACGATCCAGAACAAATGGCTAATGCAATTGTTAGGGGACTAACCGGTCAAGATCCAACGGGCGGTTCTTCTGGCGGCGGTTCGGGAGCTAAAACACCTAATCCTCAAGTTTTAAAGCTACAAAAAACGCTCAACCGATTAAAAATAGCCGACTCGAATGGAAAAGCATTAGTAGAAGACGGACTTAGCGGACCGGCAACAGAATCGGCGACACTAAAGTTTCACTCTATTATGGGAATTAGTTCTCCGGGAACCGCTGGCGCGGCGACTTGGAAAGCATTAGACGAAATTTTAGCTAAGCCAATTTTGCGCCCCAACCACGCAACGGGAAAAGCTGTAAGATACGTTCAATTCCGCGTTGGCACGTCAATTGATGGGGTTTACGGTCCGATGACGGGTCGAGCTGTTTCTCAATTTCAGAGTAATAATAATCTAACTGTCGATGGGGTTATTGGGCCTCAGAGTTGGACTCGATTAATTGGATAAGTTAAATAATGAATAATGAATAATGAATAATGACCATTGGTGAAAAATTAAGGCTAAACCCAGCTTACTCTCTAGGGACACGGCGAGGAGCAATGTTATTCTATTGAAGAAGCGAAAATGCCGCGTCCCTACCCCAATTAACAACAATATGTACGCAAAAATTCCTGTTACTGTAATTACTGGCTTTCTCGGCGCTGGAAAAACAACCCTCGTGCGCCATCTCCTACAAAATAATCAAGGTCGAAAAATTGCTGTTGTGGTCAATGAGTTTGGGGAAGTAGGAATTGATGGGGACTTGTTACGTTCGTGTCAAATTTGCGACGACGAAGAAAATGCAATAGATAATATTGTCGAATTGAACAACGGCTGTCTGTGTTGTACGGTACAAGAAGAGTTTTTTCCGACGATGCAAGAATTACTGAAACGTCGCGATAAACTCGACTGCATTGTGGTAGAAACTTCGGGATTAGCGCTGCCCAAACCTCTCGTTCAAGCCTTTCGCTGGCCGGAAATTCGCAACGGCGCAACGGTAGATGGAGTGGTAACCGTAGTCGATGGCTGTGCGTTGTCTGAGGGAGCGATAGTGGGCGATCTAGAGGCACTAGAAGAACAGCGACAAGGGGATCCGAATTTAGAACACGAAACGCCCCTTGAGGAGTTATTTGAAGACCAACTCGCCTGTGCCGATCTCGTCGTGCTGACCAAAACAGACTTGCTCGAAGAGAGTGCGATCGCGCGCCTCAAAGGTCAATTGAAAAAAATGTTACCCGCTGGGGTAAAAATGGTAAACTGCGATCGCGGCGAAATCGACCCTAATATCCTACTCAGTTTCAACGCTGCCGTAGAAGAAAACCTCGACAGTCGTCCGTCCCATCACGACACCGAAGAAGATCACGAACACGACGACGGCATTCATTCGATCCAATGGTCGAGCGATCGCGCCTTCGACCCCAAATCTCTCATTCAAACCCTCGAGCTTATCGTCCAACAACAAGAAGTTTACCGCGTCAAAGGCTTTATTTGCGTCCCCAACAAATCCATGCGCCTCGTCGTCCAAGGAGTCGGTCGTCGCTTCGACTCGTTTTACGATCGCCCCTGGTTTCCCGACGAACCTCGATCCTCGCGCTTAGTTTTCATCGGTAAGGAGCTAGACGGTACGAAAATGGAAGCACTGTTACAATCAGCTTGAATGCGATCGCATTTAAGTTGGTCTCTTTTCCATCTTCCTTCGCGGTTCGTTGTCCCTTACTCCGTCTCCGGTGTTGTTGGTTGTCGTTTATCCTGATTCTTTAGACTGAAATTTAACAATTCAATAGCACTATTGCGATCCCCCTCGCTATCATTCAAGGAGCAGCTTGAGGATTCCAACTTCTCCAGCTTGCGAGTAAAATGCCCGAGTGTACGAAGTTTCCCAATGTGCGAATCTTGAAGCATTTAGTCTTTCTCTCTCAACTCGCATTCTCCGCAAAAGAAGGAGCGGGCCTTTCCGCCGTATTCGCTCCTTCTCGTTGCCGGAAATTCCCAATGCGCGTTGTCTTCTCCGTGTTGTCCTTGGCAGCCACTTTTCTGTCCGCTTCCCCCCTCAGCGCGCAACTGATTTCTCCGGCTGCTGACGGAACTGGGACGACGGTTACGCCCAACAATAATCAATTCGATATTGGAGGGGGAGCCTTATCAGGAGATGGAGCGAATTTATTTCACAGTTTCGAGCAGTTTGACCTCAATTTTCAGCAAACGGTTAATTTCTGGTCAAATGCTCAAATCCAAAATATTTTAGGACGGGTTGTGGGGGGAGACCCCTCAATGATTAATGGGTTAATTCAAATTAGCGGCGGTTCCTCCAACCTCTATCTCCTCAATCCGGCGGGGATCGTCTTTGGTTCGGGTGCAAGTTTGAATATTCCGGCCGACTTTTTCGCAACGACAGCCACCGGAATTGGGTTCGGTCAAACTTGGTTTAATGCCTATGGCAGCAATGATTATCCCAACTTAGTCGGCAATCCTTCACAATTTGCCTTTGACATACCACAAGCTGGTTCAATTGTCAATGCCGGAAACTTAGTTGTCAAGGAAGGGCAAAATCTAACCCTATTGGGCGGCACGGTAGTCAATACAGGAACATTGAGCGCGCCCCAAGGGAGTATCGTACTAAGTGCTGTTCCGGGTAGCACAAGAGTGAAAGTATCGCGACCGGGCAGTTTATTGAGTTTAGAAATCGAACCGCCGCGAGATCTCAATGGGGATATTTTACCCTTCAACGCGCTGGACTTGCCGCAACTGCTAGCTGGCGCGGGCGTAGAAACCGAGTTAGTCGTAGAGGGAGATGGCAGGATTGCCCTGAGACATTCGGGACAACCCATTCCCACCGAACCCGGAAGCGCGATCGCCTCGGGAACCCTAGATGTTTCTTCGTCGGGGGGTGCAGGCGGTTCCATCGACATCATCGGGACGAAAGTCGGCGCGATCGCAGCCAACCTTAACGCCTCGGGAACCCACGGCGGAACAATTCGCATCGGCGGCGACTACCAAGGCAGCGGAAGCATACCCAACGCCTTACGTACCGCCGTCAGTGGCGACACCGCGATCGCCGCCGACGCAATGGCAGTCAATGGCAATGGGGGACGGGTGATTGTTTGGGCAGACGAAATAACTGGATTTTACGGCAATGTGACTGCGAGGGGCGAAAATAACGGCGGTTTTGTCGAAATTTCTGGGAAAAATAGCTTAATTTTTCAAGGTCAAATTGATGTAGGAACCAATGGCACGATCTTGTTCGACCCAGAAAATATTATTATCGTGTCGGGAACTGGGGCGGACGACGATCAACTCGACCTGAACGAGCCCAACTCCGGCGATCCCATCGGTAGTATTTTTGAAGAAGATGGGGGAGCGAATACCTTTGAGATCGGCGCGAGTACCTTGCAAACGTTAAACGGAGATATCGAATTACAAGCGACGAACAATATTACCATCGATCTGGCTATTCCCTCTCTCGAACTCTCCGCTTCCGGCGGACCGAATCCCCGTTCGATTATCTTCACCGCCGATGCCGATGAAAACGGAGTAGGGGATTTTATCATGACCCCATCCATCATCGCCCGAGGGAGCGATTTAACCATTTCCGGTGCAAACGTCATCGTTGGGAATATTAATATCAGAGATGATACTCGACCGGCAGGAAGCGTTAGTTTAACTGCAATGTCGGGCAACTTGACTGCTGGAGATATTGCCACCAGCGCTGTGGGAACACGGGCTAATGCAGGTGACATCAGCCTCTCCGCACCCGGAGGAACCATCAATACAGGAAATCTCGACGCGATCGCGCTTCCTGGATTGGGTAATGGAGGAAACATCGATATCTCTGCGGGAAGTTTGATTCAAACCGGCGAGATCGCGGCATTTGCCGACACGGGTACGGGCGGTTCGGTTCGCCTCGAGAGTACAGGCGGTTCGCTAAGGTTTGGAAATATTACCACAAACAATAATTCTATCGCGTTAGTGGGAGCGGTTGCCCTCAACCAAAACACGAGAGTCAGCAATCGCAATACTTCGGGAGACATTGACTTTACTCAAACCGTCGATGGGAACCACCGCTTGGAGGTTAACGCAGGTAGTGGGAATGTCACCTTCGCTCGAGCAGTGGGGGGAACGACTGCATTGGGGTCTCTCTCGATTGAGAGTACCGGAACCACGCGGTTTTGGAGAACCGTAAACGCCGACAGCGTCACCACTAATGGGGGAGGAAGGACGCGCTTGTTTGGCGATGTCACCGCAAGACGGCAAAACTACGGCGATCGCACGATTGTAGAAAGAGATCTGAGCTTAACTGGAGACGCGATCGGCTTTCGAGATGCGGTTTCGGGGGTAAATCGCAATCTTACCCTACAACCTTTGACGCGCGATCGCGCGATCGCGCTGGGAGTTACGGGAATGGGAGGTTCGATGGTCTTAGACTTGTCCGCCAGAGACCTTGATGCTTTAGAAAACGGTTTTAGGTCGATTACTATCGGCAGGTCTGACGGAAGCGGTTCGATAACGCTAGCAGGAGATGCTACGTTTAAAGATCCAGTTTTACTGCGCTCTCCCAACGGTTTAATCAATACAACAGGAGCAATACTAGAAGGAATTGAGAATGCAACCCTCGAGTTGTCGGCTAATCGTATTGTTACCGGTTCGATTGTCAACCCCGGTCGCAATATTACCCTTAATAGTAGGAGCGAGATCGATGCAACGGCTGGAACGCTTGACACTTCGGGTTTAAGCGGCGGGGATATTGCCCTCAACGCGATCGGCAATATTCGCACCGGTCTCATTCAGACCCAAGGACGACAAACGGACGGCGGTGAAATTCGCGTTACCAGCAATACTGGCAGTATTGATACGGGCAATCTCAACTCATTCGGCACGAGGAATGGGGGAAATACTAATCTCACAACCACAACAAACCTCACAACTGGAGTCATAGAAACAAGTGGCAATACCGGACAAGGGGGTAATGTAACTTTGAATGCCCGAGGAAACCTTCAAGGCAGTGGAATTACGGCGCAAGGAGGGGCGAATGGAGGAAATGTCGCGGTAGATGCGCAAAGTATTATTCAAAATGGCGGGATTACGACTCGTGGCGGGACAGATGGGGGAAGCGTAAGTCTCACAGCAGCCACAGATATTACAACCCAAGGGATTGAAACCGGCGGGACGGGCGGACAAGGGGGAAACGCTACATTAAATGCCCGGGGCGCAATCCAAGCAGGTGGAATTACGACGCGAGGGGGGATAAATGGGGGAAATGCAGACATCACAGCCGCAACAGACCTCACAACCGGAGTCATAGAAACAAGTGGCAATACCGGACAAGGGGGTAATGTAACTTTGAATGCCCGAGGAAACCTTCAAGGCAGTGGAATTACGGCGCGAGGAGGGACAAATGGAGGAGATGTTACAGCAGACGCGCAAAGCATTATCCAAAACGGCGGGGTGACGACTCGTGGCGGGACAGATGGGGGAAGTGTAAGTCTCACAGTAGCCACAGACATCACAACCCAAGGGATTGAGACCGGCGGGACGGGCGGACGAGGGGGAAACGTTACACTAAACGCCCGGGGCGCAATTCAAGCAGGTGGAATTACGACGCGAGGGGGGACAAATGGGGGGAATGCAGACATCGCAGCCGTAACAAACCTGACAACTGGGGTCATTGAAACGAGCGGCGATATGGGACAGGGAGGAAACGCGACTTTAGACTCTCAAGGAAATCTTCAAGTCAGTGGAATTACGACGCGAGGGGGGATAAATGGGGGGAATGCAGACATCGCAGCCGCAACAAACCTGACAACTGGGGTCATTGAAACGAGCGGCGATACCGGACAGGGAGGAAATGCGACTTTAGACTCTCAAGGAAATCTTCAAGTCAGTGGAATTACGACGCGAGGGGGGATAAATGGAGGGAATGTTACGGCAGACGCACAGCGAGCTATCCAAGTTGGTGGAATTACTGCTCGAGGCGGGATAGATGGGGGAAGTGTGAGTCTTGAGGCAGCGGCAGAGCTTGCAACCGGGCAAATTGAGACGAGTGGGGATGGCGGACGAGGGGGTAGCGTTGTCTTAAAATCGCCAAAACTCCAAGGGGGCGGAATTACTGCCCGAGGGGGAACAGACGGGGGAAATGTCAATCTCGCAGCCGCAACCAACCTCACAACCGGGCAAATTGAGACAAGTGGGGTTGCCGGACGAGGAGGCAATGTCACTTTAAACTCCCAAGACTCGAGCCAAGTGGGTTGGATTAATGCCCAAGGCGGAACTGTGGGCGGTACAGTTGAGATAACAGCTCGCCTCTTTCGCGCCCGCGATCGCTTCGCCGCGACGAATGGCAGTTTGGCTAGTATTTCTACCATTGGCGCTCAGCAAGGCGGGGCAATTACCATTCGCCACGGCGGGGCAGGTTTGATTCCTTTTGTCATCGGCAATGCAGCGCGCAACGGGACATCTGCGGCAATTACCAGCGGCAATTTTGGGATGTCCCCGACCCAGTTGTTTTTATTTACCGAAACTCGGGGCAATGTTGCGATTATCAGCATTCCCGCACCTCCCACGCCGAGAGATCCCATTAATCCGACGATCTCCACATCGCCCGTAACGCCTGAAATCCCCAGCGATCCCGACTTCGACCCCGAACCCTTTACCCGACGACCCACAAGCGAACCGGAGGGGAGGGCTCCCAAGTTAATGGTTCTCGACGCGCCCGATACGCAAGCCCTGGAAACGCCAATGGTTAAGACCGGCCGGGCAACGCTCAACGCCGAAGATGTGGAAAGGGTCGATCGCATTTTTACTGAAGACTTTAGCAGCTATCTTGGCTTAAGTGAAGTTCCTTCAGCGAGCATTGAGGAAATCCAGGGGAGTTTACAAGAAATCGAAACGGCTACAGGGGTCAAACCGGCGATTATTTATGCCCAGTTTGTTCCGGCAGAGGTTGAGTCTGCCAGACAACAGACAAACCCGTTGGAGTTGGAATTATTACTCGTTACCCCTTCAGGTCGCCCCATTCGTCGAGAGGTTGGGGTTTCGCGGGAGTCGGTTTTGAGGGTGGTGGAGACGCTACACAGAACGACGACAAATCCCGGTCGTCGCAAGGCGTATCTCGATCCTGCACAACAGATGTATCGCTGGCTGGTCGGGCCGATAGAAGAGGATTTGCGCGCGGCGGGGATTGAGAATTTAGCGTTTGTGATGGATGCGGGTTTGCGATCGCTTCCTTTGGCGGTTCTTCACGACGGTCAAGGGTTTATTATCGAAAACTATAGCGTGGGTTTAATGCCGAGTTTTGCTCTGACCGACACGCGATATGCGAACCCTCGCAATCTTTCGGTTTTGGCGATGGGGGCCGACCGATTTGAGAATAAGCCGGATTTGCCTGCGGTGCCCATAGAGTTGAACGCGATCGCCAATCGACTTTGGCAGGGAAATGCTTTTCTCAATGAGGATTTTACGCTGACCAATCTCAAAACAGCTCGCGATCGCTCCCCTTACGGTATCATTCATTTGGCAACCCACGGCGAATTTCGGGCGGGAGAACCGAAGGATTCTTATTTACAATTGTGGGATGGACCGCTCTCCCTCGACCGCTTGCGATCGCTGGGATGGCACGACCCCCCAGTTGAGTTATTGGTGTTGAGCGCCTGTCGCACGGCCTTGGGCGACGAGCAAGCGGAGTTGGGCTTTGCGGGACTGGCAGTCTTGGCTGGCGTGAAGTCGGCTTTAGGGAGTTTATGGTACGTCAGCGATGTGGGAACCCTGGGATTAATGGCTGCGTTCTATGAGGAACTTCAGGAAGCGCCCATTAAAGCCGAAGCGTTGCGACAAGCGCAGTTGGCAATACTGCACGGTCGGGTTCGCCTGGAGAACGGTCAGTTGATTACGCCTCAAGGCAGTTTTGCGCTTCCGGCCGCGATCGCCGACAATGGCAGGGCTAAAGATTTAGACCATCCATTTTATTGGAGTGCGTTTACCTTAATTGGCAGTCCGTGGTAAGAGCCGTTCGTAGTAGGGACTGAAGTCCCTGCCATTTTCCGTTCGTAGTAGGGACTTTAGTCCCTGCCATTGTCCATTCGTAGTAGGGACTTCAGTCCCTTCTCAAAGAAAAACCCTCACAAAAGGAGGGCTTAAACAAGGTGTGTGGAAAATAGTTATGTGTCGCTTTGCCTGGGGAAGCGCAAAGTAAGAGCGCCCCCCACAAACAAACTTTAGAAAAACTTGAAACGCTTAGAACGTAAACGTCGTGCGCAATACGCCAATCCACAGCGTATCATTCACCGATTGCGCGCCCGGATTGGTAATCACAATCACTCCAGGCGTAATCCGAATGTTTTTATTCACCGCGATACGGTAGAGTGCTTCAAAGTGATAGCTAGAATCATCGTCGGCGCGGTTGCCAAGGGCATTACCCAAACCATCGGTAGAAGTGAGTCCGATATTGGGATCCGAACCCGCCAAATAAGGTTCTCGACCGACAATAAACCCAAGGCGACTGCCTTCCAAACCGAAGTCGTCAATACCGACATAGCCCGCCCAGTTCCAAATATCGCCGTCTCCGGTATTAATGGCTCGCGCGTGGGTATAGCCACCCCAACCGCCGACAAAGATATTATCGGTTACCTCAAAGTTAACATTGACCCCGTAGCTATTGCTAACTGTCGGGACTCGTCGGCTCGTGCTGCCAGTAACAGCCTCGTTGCGCACGCGGAATTGCGAAGCCAGCGTACCCGTTCCCGTACCAAAACCACTTGTCGCCCTGTAGCTGTGAACGAAGAGTCCGGCAATTTTCATCCGACCGTCGAAAGGTTCTAACGTAACCTGACCCGATACAGCGTAGTCGCCGTTGAATAGTCCTGCACCTGAACCCGACTCGTTTGCTTCGTCTGCGGTGTAAGCACCCGCAACATTAATCCAATCCGCGACTTGTACATCGAGGGCTACGGCTGCATTTTGACTCCCGGAGCGATAAATAGGGTTAAAGCGTCCAAAGCGAGAAAGCGCGCCGGAACCGCTGGAAGCCATCGGATTGATGGGGTCGAAAATATCGTTGAGTTCCGACCCATTGGCCCAGACTTGAAATCGACCTCGGTCGCCAAGGATGGGGAAGCGATAGAACAGGTCGTCGAGGACGACGCTACCGCCAGTATCTCCTTCAAAGCCGATGCGACCTTCGCGCGTGAAGTTGCCATTGTTGGCAAAAGTCGGTGCGTTACTCGCGTTCCCCAAACCCGCGAATGTTTGAATATTCCGAGCTTGCAGGCGAGCCCGCAGTAAGTCTTTCCCCGTAAAGCTGGTTTGAAAGTTGAGTCGCGCCCGATAGCCCAACGTGGTGTTGCCCCCTTGGGGTGCGTTGTCCTCTGCGTCAATAACGCGGTTGAAGTTGGTGTCGAATTGCTGGTCGGTGTCGGTGAAAATATCAGCTAGCCCGAAAATCACTTCCCCTTTCAACTTCGTCGTGGTCGAGAACTGATGGTCTTCGAGGAAGGCGGTGCGCGCTTCGAGGTTATCGACGCGAGTGCCGAGGGTTGCTAGTTCGGCTTCAAATTCTTGCAACAAACGACGCAGGGTTTCGAGGTCTTCGCGCGTGACGAAATCTGCCGTTGCTTCAGCAATTAAACGCTCGATTTGGTTCAAGCAGGCGTTCAAACCGGCGGCGAATTCGTAGCGGGTGAGGGGACGGTTGCCTCGGAAGGTGCCGTCGGGATACCCCACTAAGCAGTCGTAGCGATTGATGAGGTCGTCGAGGGCTTGGAATGCCCAGTCGGTGGGACGCACGTCGCGGAATTTGGATGCGCCTTGGGCGCTTTGCCCCAGGGAACTTCCGCTGCCTTCGCTACCGTAGCTTTCGATTTGCTGAAGCAGTTCGCTATTGCTCGAATATCCCATATCTTGGGCGATTTCCACCGAAGGAGCGGGAGATTCAAAGGTGAATTCTGTTGCGCCTTCTAGTTCGGTCTCTTGTGCGACGGAAGCGAGAGGTTCTGCGCTTTCTATTTCTGCCGGTTGGACGACGGAAGCGAGAGATTCTGCGCTTTCCGTTTCGCCCTCTAGAGCCGCTTGCGCGCCACTTACGAGTAATAGAGAACTCGTTAAGACGACGGGAGCGGTTTTACACATCTGCCAGAGCAGTTTTGACATAATTTTTAGTCCTCACACCTGGGTCTAGTTTATAGGGATCAACTCAGATTCAAATTCGGATTTAGAAGAACTCGGAGGTTTCCATCATCCGCACACCATCCGTAAGATTACCAGATATCTGGACTCATTCTCAAGAATGATTTGTTTTTCAAATGATAGCAGTTTTACGGATTTGACAGGAGATTGACGTACAGATTGGGGTTCTACTGGGGGTTTGGTGCGGTACGACCGCGTCTGGCGCTGCCGACCGAGATCCCTCGTTTGACCTCAACTAACCCGATCGCGCCTCAGTTGGCTATTGAGAATGATTATGAGTTATTGACAAAAGACACCTTTGGGTCTTATGGAGAACAAGAGTGCAGAGTTGACGGAGGCTGATGCAGACCTCGGGCAAGGTTGTTGAGGCTGTTGGCAAAATTTTTCAAGCTTCGCCGCCTACAATTTTGGGTAGAAATAGCACTTTTGTAAGTTAGGAAACTTTTTAGTTGCCTTTTGTATCTTATCAGTATATTTATGAATTCCCGACAACAATTCTGGATTTATATTAATTTTTGGGGCTTGTATGATTTGAATTGTTTATATCGACAAAAAAAAGGAAAAATTTATTTTAAAATTAATCTAAGTATTACCTTTTCTTAAACTTTCTACTGTTATACCAGTTCTATAAATTCTGACGACACATTAATTGTGTCCCCCCGTCTTCAAAAGCGGCATCTGTAGTCGAAGTTTGGGGAATTGGTATTTAGCGGTTGTCGCCGCTTCTGTAACGCGCGGGTTGCCTTCTGAAGCAATGTCCGATAATGGAACGGCAACTCCACGCCAGGAGGTGTTTTGGACAGTTTGGAGTTATAAAAAGATCGGCGCGCAAGTGTTTCCCGATCGCGATCGCGCTTTAGATCTGATGATTGTGCAAAACTTAATTGAATAGCATAAACTTTTGTCCATTTTCCGCTATCATAGCCATGCGCGTGATTCTGCAACGAGTTAAATCTTCTCAAGTTTTCGTCAATTCAGAACTCGTCGGTCAAATTGGACGGGGGCTGAATTTACTCGTGGGAATTGCCCCAAGCGATACCGAAACCGAGTTAAATTGGATGGTTCGCAAATGTCTCGAATTGCGCCTTTTTCCATCTGGAGAAGGGGGAGACGGACGTTGGGAAAAGTCGGTGCAAGAAATTAACGGCGAAATCTTGGTGGTGAGTCAGTTTACCCTCTATGGCGACTGTCGAAAAGGTCGTCGTCCCTCGTTTAGCAGTTCGGCGACTCCTGAAGTAGCAGAACGCTTGTACGATCGCTTCGTGGCGAAGTTGCGCGACAGCGGTTTGCGGGTGGAAACGGGTCGATTTGGAGCGATGATGGATGTGAGGATTGACAACGACGGTCCGGTAACGTTGATTTTAGAACGGGAAGCTTGATGAGTGGGGGCTCTCAAGATTACGTCCGGGTCTTTCTCTTTCGCGGAGTTCTCTTGAAAAAACTAAAGTCCTCACAAAATCCTCACAATTGTTCTTTATGCTACAGACCATAGAATCAATACCCGATTTAAATTTCGTCGGTTAACTTCATAGAAGACCGATTTATAATAGACAGCTCCCAAGTTCGTTGCTTGGGAGCTGTTGGTTTTGGGAGGGCGGGGTAATGACGGGGGGACACGGAGATGTTTTTAATGGGCGATGGCGAATTTTAGATCGCGGAGCTGTGTGCGGACACTCTTACGCACACAGCCTCTCCTAATTGCCGTGAGTTATCTGGGCGCGATCGTAGATTTTCCTGAATTTCAATCCTCTTCTTTTAAGGAGAAATAATTATTCATTGTTCATTATTCCGAAGTGAAGAAGCGCCAACTCGGTGAGAATGCCAACGGCGATCGCCATTAGTCTAGAAAGTATTGTTCTGATACAACGGCGAAGAGGTTAACCGGTTTACAATAACCCTTCCAAACGACGGCGAATTGCCTCTAGTTCCGAGTCCGAGAGGTCGGTTTCGTCGGCAGTTTCGGTGGCTGGGGTTTCGGCAGCTTGGGTTTCCGATTGCCAGTCGGTACGTTCGACGTTATTTTCCGGCGGCAGTTCCAGTCGTCCGGTTTCCACCAATTCGCAGTCGTAACCCGCGTCTCGGCAAAAATCCTCAATTTCGTCGGAACCAAAGGCTTCGACGCTAGGTGCGGGAAAATCTTGCGCTTCTAGCATCAGAGCGTAGCGCATCGCGTCATCTTCAGATTCAAACATCAGCACCTTATTGCGTCCCCCCATTTGCAGGGTGTGGATGCCCTCATTTGCAGTCCCGGCGTTGATGAGTAGAACATAAATGCGTTTCGGAGCAAGCACGGCGACAAGTTGTAATCCACTACACTGAATATTTTAGGACGTTTGAGAGCGAAAGTTAATGCCGTTGGCGATCGAATTGCGATCGCGCAGGGGTTTCCCACCGACCATAGCGTGCGTTGGGAGTTTCGCTCAACCACGCCCACATCCGATCGCCCAAGCAAAAGTGCCACCATTCTCTCGGATGGCGACAAAATCCAGCTTCGACCATCACTGTTTTTAATAACTGGCGATGGGCGTTGTATTGTCGATCTGGGGTTTGGGTTGAGTTGGCGTAGTAGTCGGGATGCGATCGCGGCGATAATTCGTCGATGTCCGACCCCATTTCTACTGGGTTTCCCGAACCGTCCGCGAGGGTCACATCAACGGCACCTCCGGTACTGTGAGGGGGCGGTTCGGCGGGGTCGAAGCTGGGAACCGCCCAAATTTCGTACACTTGCTCGCGAATTTCGGCTTCTCGTTGCGAGGAAAGTGTATCGGGGGTCAAACCGCGATCGCGCAGTACCTCAGCAAAGGTATAATCGACCATATGTTGCTGAACTTCGACGGGACGGTAGGCATCAAAAATCTGAATTTGCCATTGGGGATGCAAACGCTGCAAGTTATCCTGGGCTTGGATTAAGGCCTCGAGAACCCTTTGTCGTAAAAAGTAGGGAGATTGACCTTTGTAGTCTGCACCAGCTTTAACATAAGGGTGGGGCGTGACGAAGGCAAACCGGTCTGGGGGAATGGGAACCAACGGTTCGCCGCATTCAACAATGGGAATGGGAGGATATTTCATAAGCTGCGCCTTGAGTGGTTTTGCTCTAGGCAAAATTTAATTGATTGTGAGATAATTTTAAGGTTTATTACAGGAGTGAGGAGAGAGACAAGTTTTATGAATAATCGATTGATTAATAGCGCGATCGCCCCGCAGTTAGCCGTCCTAACCGGCATTTTAGGCCTTGCGATCGTCAGTTCGCCCGCGCGAGCGCAAATGCAAGATCCCCAAACACCGGTAGTACAACAGGTTCCCCCAGCTACCCCCGGCAATATCGTCGAAGTTGCCCAAGGTAATCCCAACTTTAGTACGCTCGTCCAAGCCGTTCAAGCTGCTGAATTAGACGATGCCCTCTCTGGGGATGGCCCTTTTACGGTATTTGCGCCGACCAACGACGCTTTTAATGCTCTGCCCGATGAAGCCCTCGAGTTTCTACTGAAACCGGAAAATCGCGACCTTCTCGCCGACGTTCTCAAATATCACGTCGTCCCCGATCGCGTCCCCTCCAGCGACCTCGAAGATGGCGCGCTCGACACCCTCAACGGGGGTGTAGCGGTAGATGTTACCCCCGATCGCGTCATCATCAACGATGCCAGCGTAATTGCCCCAGATGTTCCCGCCGAAAATGGGGTCATCCACGGGATCAACCGCGTTCTCATCCCCCCGGCGGTTCGCGATCGCCTCGCCCAGCAAATGCCGGTGCGAGGACTGTGGTAGCTGCGACTCCTTAGCGGCGTTTGCGGTGCATTAAGTTAGGGGGAGGGAATTCGATGCCGCGTCTCCCCCTTTTTCGTCAAAAAAACGCTCGAACCATCCTTAAACCGGCACGAAGTCAACCTCATCAGTTCCACCCGTTTCACCCTGACCGGACGTAAACTGCTCGCCGTTGATTTCCACCGCAAAAGGCGTACTGCCCAAACTGCTCAGATTATAGTCCGTTGCTTGATTGGTATAACCAACGCTCGCAATCATTTGACGACCGCCATCGGTATACTGAAAAGCCATCATCTGATTTTTTTGCTTCTCGTTGTCGTAGGACCAAATGACCATGTACTGTTGTCCCTGATACTCAAAAACTTTCGGGGGACGAGTGGGAGTATAACGTCCGGCATCGCCAAAGCTGGCATCCAAGAATCCTTGTACGGAACTAGGTTCGACAGCAGCATAAGCGACTTCTTGGGAAGATGCCGGTTCCGCATCCTCTTGACTCTCATCAATGACTTCTTCTTTGCCTCGGTTGCGAAAATAATCCACAGCCACTTTCGTTCCAATGGCACCGGCAGTAGCAATCCCAGCACCAGCAAGGATATTGCGAAGTTTCTTGTTCATACTATCTTTCCCTCTAGATTCGGAAGTACCGAAGCCAATATAACAGAAGGATGGGGAAATTAGGAATTAAAAATTAAAAATTAAAAATTAAAAATTAAAAATTGAGAATTACGCAATCGGCGTGAATTAGTAGGGACGCTTGATGAAACGTCTGATCCTAGAGGTTTACTCCTTCAGGTAAAAGGCCGGTGACGGGATAACGGGACGGCGAGGCGAGAAACTAGAAATCAAGCGATCGATGAGTAAACTGGTTTTTAGAATTAGTAATTAATTCCCAACTCCCAATTCCCAATTCCCAACTCCCAACTCCCAATTCCCAATTCCCAATTCCCAACAATGATTGATGTAGAAAACTTAAGTAAAACCTATCCCGTCGCCTTGAAAGAAGCAGGAATTCAAGGCACATTGCGCCACTTTTTTCGCCGCCAATATCGCTACGTCAAAGCGGTACAAGATATTTCTTTTCACATTTCCCCCGGAGAAATGGTCGGGTTTCTCGGTCCTAATGGTGCGGGGAAAACAACGACGTTGAAAATGCTCTCCGGTTTGGTTCATCCCTCAGATGGGGGAGTGAGAGTGGCGGGATATGTCCCCTTTCGCCGTCAATCGAAGTTTTTGCAAAAGATGAGTTTAGTCATGGGGCAAAAGCAACAGTTGCTTTGGGATCTCCCGGCGATGGACTCGTTGCGCATTAATGCGGCGGTCTATAAAATCCCCGACAAGACATTTCAGGGGCGACTCAACGAGTTAACGGAGATGTTATCGTTGCAAGAAAAGCTTCAGCAACCGGTACGCAAACTCTCCCTTGGCGAACGGATGAAGGCAGAGTTACTCGCGGCATTGTTGCATCAACCGCAAGTGTTGTTTCTCGACGAACCGACGCTGGGGTTGGATGTGAACGCACAGGCGGCAGTGCGGGAGTTTTTGAGGGCGTACAATCAACGCTATCAGGCGACTGTATTGCTCACCAGTCATTATATGGCTGATATTACAGCACTATGCGATCGCGTCCTCCTCATTCACCAAGGACAGTTGATTTACGACGGCGGTTTGCACGAATTATTGAACCGCTTTGCACCTTATAGCGAAGTGCGCGTGGAGTTTGCAGCAGCGGTTTCCCGCGAGGAATTGGCGACCTATGGCGAAATTGAGGCGATGCAAGGTCGGGAAGTGCGCTTTTTGGTGCGGCGCGAAGAGTTGACGCGCACTGTTGCTCGCATTCTCGCAGAAACTGAGGCCACTGACCTTAGCGTTACCGACCCGCCTATTGAGGAAGTGATTGGTCGTTTGTTTAGTACGGGAGTTGTGAGTTTGGAGTGAGGGGAGATGGGGGGATGGGGAGATGGGGAGATG
>JAXHVQ010000078.1:0-28297 GCA_034189065.1 Cyanobacteriota bacterium | reverse complement strand
CCCTTGCCCCCTTATAGAAGGGGGTTGGGGGTGGGGCGGCACTGTTAGTTTATTTGTCCTTGGTTCTAAAACCTAACAGGTCGATTGTACAATTGGTCAGACGCGACGAGTGGAACTTTTTTCGACATTTGGTGCCGTCCGATAGAAAACCTCGGAGTGCCAAGGGCCTAAAACCTAAAACCTAAAACCTAAAACCTAAAACCTAGTTTACTCATTGGTCATTAGTCATTAGTCATTATTGTAAAATTTTAGATTTTCCTCAAAACAAAAGTCGAATGCGTGAAACTTTAACTCCAACCCGCGACTCGAATTTACCCAAAACTTCAGTTCCCCTCTACCGAGTTACGATGTCTCCTCCTGAATCTCACTTATTTGAAGTGAGTTTGCAGGTACCTTCCTGGACATCGCCGGTCTTAAATTTAAAAATGCCGGTTTGGACTCCCGGTTCCTATCTCGTTCGAGAGTATGCCCGACAAGTTCAATATTTTGCTGCCTGTAATAGCGAGACCCAAAAACCGCTTTTAACTCAAAAACTGGGCAAAAATCATTGGCAAGTTCAAACAGAAGGCGTATCTTCTATTTGCGTTACCTACCGCGTCTTTGCTAACGAACTTTCTGTCAGAACAAACCATCTCGATGGAACCCACGGTTATTTTAACGGCGCGGCTCTCTTTTTCTTTATTCCAACTTGGGAAAAAGAGCCGATTCACGTTGAAATTGTGCCGCCTAAACCCGATTGGAAAGTAACGACGACTTTGCCTTTAGTTCCGGGGAAAAACAATACCTTTGAAGCGCCCGACTTTGATACTTTAGTTGATAGTCCGTTTGAAATTGGAACCCAGGCGATTTATGACTTTGAAGCGCTGGGAAAACCGCACCAGCTCGCCGTTTGGGGGAAGGGAAATCTTCAGTGCGATCGCCTCATTCCCGATATTCGGAAAATTATCGAAGTTGAGGAAGAAATTTACGGGGAATTGCCCTACGAACGATACTTGTTTTTACTCCATTTATCGGCGAATGGCTACGGCGGTTTAGAACATAAAGATTCTTGTTCGCTGAACTATCCTCGCTTGGGATTTCGCACGACCGAGAAATACAATCGGTTTATTCAACTGGTGGCTCACGAATTCTTTCATCTGTGGAATGTGAAACGAATTCGCCCCAAAGCTTTTGAAACCTTCGATTACGAACAAGAAAATTATACCACTTCTCTCTGGTTTTGCGAAGGGGCAACCAGTTACTACGATCTCATTATTCCCCTGTGGGCGGGAATCTACGATGGGAAGGCGTTTTTAGAGATTTTAAGCAAGGAAATTACTCGATATCTCTCGATTCCAGGTCGCAACGTACAGCCTTTGAGCGAGTCTAGTTTTGATGCGTGGATTAAGTTATATCGGCGAGATGCTAATAGCGATAATTCGCAAATTTCCTATTATTTGAAGGGGGAAATGATATCGTTGTTGCTCGATTTGTTAATTCGCGATCGCCACAACAATCAGCGGTCTCTTAATGATGTGATGCGGAAGATGTGGCAGGAGTTTGGGCGCGATGAAATTGGGTTTTCGCCCGAACAGTTGAAGGGAACAATTGAGTCGGTGGCGGGAATCGATTTAACCGAATTTTTTGCGCGCTATCTTGACAATACGGACGATTTACCCTTTGATGAATTTCTCTCTCCCTTTGGTTTACAGCTTAAGGCGGTTGGCAATGGCGAGACGATTCCTTATTTGGGGATGAAAGTGGTATCCTCAGATAATGGGAAGGCAACGATTCAATTTGTCGAAGCTAATTCTCCGGCGGGTTTGGTTGGAATCGACCCGGGCGATGAATTGTTGGCGATTGATGGTTTAAGGGTGACTGCCGAACAGTTTAGCGATCGCTTGCAAGATTATCAAGCTGGGGATAGTGTTGAAGTTGCTATTTTCCATCAAGAGGAGTTACAGCTTCATCAAGTTACACTGGCAGAACCTCGCCCAACGCGATATAAGGTAAGTCGCGTTAAGTCGCCGTCTGAAAGTCAAAGGGCGTTGTTGGAAGGATGGCTAAAAACAGCTTAAAAGTCAACTCATTCTAAAAACTGCAAACCGCGCTTATCGACAACTTTCAGCAGGCGTAAAGCTGCACCTCCCGGTTTTTTTACGTCTCTTTCCCAATCGGAAATCAAATTTTTTGAGACGTTTAAATAGTAAGCAAATACAGATTGCGAGACATTTTCTCGCTCTCGTAAGGCGCGAATCTCGTCACCGCTGAATTGTCGCACAGGTGTCAGACAAGTCTCGTCAAACCGACGCATTGTTGTTTTGGTAATTGCGCCCACTTCGTGGAGCGCTTCCATCGTTTCATGAATTGCGGCAAAAGCCTCGGAACGGTACTGTTTATCTGAGTTGTTCATGATTTTATCTCCGTCAATCCACCTTGCAATAGCAAGCTCTCAATCTGTTCGTCTGACAAACTTAGAAGCTTTGACGCGAGTTCTTTAAATGCTTCCAGCTCGTCGGCAGCGATGTTTTCTCGATCGCTTTTGGCAAAACCGTAAATAAAAAAAGCTCGGTTTTCTTTGCGGAAAATAATAATGGTTCTGTATCCGCCCGATTTCCCTTGTCCGGGTCGAGCAATGCGTTGCTTGATGACTCCTCCACCGAGGTCAGTATCAACCCGTCCTTGTTCGGCACGGGCAATTGCGTCTGTCAGAACGCTTTCCTTGATTTTTTCGCGCCGCACAAACCGCCGAAACCAAGCATTTTGGAAAATACGAACGACCATGAATCACCCTACACTTTGCTGATTCTATCACACTTAGTGTGACATTAAAGAGATTGCTGCCGATTGACGCGCGCGGAGTGCGGGGGTCTCTAACGCCAATGACCTACGAGCTGTTCGGAGGATTTAGGCATGGGGAGCGGGGCTTCGTCGCGCAGGGGTCTCGTCCCATTTCCCACTCGGGTCAGTTCGCCCGCTTTGCCTCCATTTTCGCGATCGCGACCAGGAGTGATTTTTGAGGGGTGCTTAGACACACGAGAGCGGCTAAACACGCGAAAACAAAGAGTAGCTCTATAATTGATGAAGGCGGTATCCCGATAGTTGGTTCTGAAGAACTAGATTGATTATCAATTCGCATTTTCAATTGCGTCCCCCGGACCGACTAAAGAAATATAAGGGCCTTGACTAAAATATCGACAAGCGACTTCTCGGGCGCGTTCGGGGGTAATTTGGCGAATAGTTTCTTGGAATGTTTCGTCAAAGTCAATGCCAACGCCTAATGTTTCGTACCACCCATAGGTTTGGGCGATTTCGGCATTGGTTTGTTTGCCAAGGGCGTATTGCCCCAGCAGTTTATTTTTCGCGGCTTGCAATTCTTCGGGTGCGAGTTGAGTCTCGCAAAGGCGCTGAACTTCGGCGCGCAGTCCGTCTAAGGCGGTTGCTGTATTATCTGGCGCTGTGCCGATGTAGGCGACGAATTGAGACGCTTCTAGGCGCGTGGGGTAGAAGGCGGAAACGTCGTAGGCGAGTCCTCGTTTTTCTCGCAGTTCGACAAAAAGGCGACTGGATAAACCGTTCCCTAAATAGGTGCTTAATAGTTTGAGGGGAATATAGTCTTCGTGATGGACAGGGGCGGTTAAATAGCCCAAAATTACAATTGCCTGTTGGGTTTGTTGGGGTTTGAGGTGGCGCGTGGGGTTGGGGGCAATGGCTGCGAGTTGGGGCGCTGGAACGGGCGCTGAGGGCGCTTTCCAGTCGCTAAAAACGGTCTCGACAAGTGAGAGTGCGTCGTCGGGGGTAATGCGTCCTGAAAGGGCAATGGTGAGGGTGTCGGGACGAATATAGGTTTGGTGATGCTGTTGCAAATCTTCGCGGGTTAAGTCGGCGACGGTGGCTGCGGTTCCCAAGGTTGAAACGCCGTAGGGATGGTTGGGATACATCGCTTCGCGCAGTTGTTGGTAGGCGACGTTGAAGGGTTGTTCTTGTTGGGAACGGATGTTTTGTAGGGTGAGGTTCCGTTCGAGTTGAACTTCGCTTTCGGGGAAGGAAGGCGATCGCAAGATTTCTCCCACGAGATGCAAAATTGAGCTAAAATCGGCTGATACGGTTTTAGCGCTTACGAGAAAGTAGTCGGCGGCTGCGTCTGCCCCAACACTCGCCCCAATGGATTCGATTTTTTCGGCAATTTCCGAGGCGCTGAGTTGGGAAGTGCCTTTGGTGAGAACGTTGCTTAAAAGGTGCGCTTGTCCCGCTTTATTCCGGGGTTCCCAACGACTGCCCGCTTTGAAAAACAAGCGTGCGGCAATAATATCGGCTGCTGGGTTTTCGACGGCAATGAGCGTGATGCCATTGTCGAGTACGGTGCGATGAAGGGGTTTGTTATTTGTCATTTGTTGTTTGTCATTGGTTATTAGGCAGTGGGCAGTGGGCAGTGGGCAGTGGGCAGTGGGCAGTGGTTCTAAAACCTACAACCTAAAACCTACAACCTAAAACCTAATTAAAGTTGTTGCATCTCGACAATTGCGTATCGGTCGGGTTTGAGGTGCTGGCGCGCTGTTGCGCACAGGTCTTCGGCACAAATCTTTTGAATCTCTTCCGGGTAAAGCGTCGATAATTCTGCGGAGGCAATTGTATTGTAGTAGCCGTATAAACCCGCAAGTTGACCGGGGGTTTCTGTAGAAAAGGCGTAATCGTTGCGTAAAAGTCGCTTGCAACGCGATAATTCTGCGGCTTCGACGGGGGTATCGTGCAATTGTGCGACGCGATCGCGGATAATGGCTTCTACTTCCTTTAGATTTTGGGGTTCCAACCAAGCGACAATTGTTAATAAGCTGGAATCTTGTTGCAACGAAAATTCGCTAGCAATATCAAACACTAAATGCCGTTCTTCGCGCAATTCCTTGACCAAACGCGACGAACGTCCCCCTGCCAACAAAACCGATAACAAATCCAAACGAAAAGCTGTTTCTAAGCTATCGATTCCCGGTCCAATCCACGCCATCAATAAACGCGCCATTTCTAAACGCGGGAGGCGTAATTCCGTGCGTTGAACGCTAAGGATCGACGGTTGGTTTCCGATCGCGGATTTCGGACATTCATCGCGCGCGCTAAAATCTTTAAACGCTTTATCTGTCAGCGATAGTGCCAATTCTTGCTCGATGCCGCCGATAATAGAAACGGTCATATTTTCCGGTTGATAGTGGGTGCGATGGAAAGAGCGCATTTGCCCGGGCGATCGCGATCGCAAATGTTCCTCCGTTCCCAAAATCGACCGTCCGTAAGCATGACCGGCATAAAGACTCTCGCACAACGCTTGAAATCCCAACCAATCCGAATCGTCTTGACAAGAGCGAATTTCCTCAAATACCACCTCTCGTTCTCGCACAAACTCCTCATCGGGAATCGCTGCGCGTAAGAGAATGTCGGCAAAATCGGGTAAAATTCCGGGTAAATTTTCGGCAGCAGTCGTAATAAAAAAGTGGGCGTAATCGTGACTGGTTGCCGCATTGGTCAAACCGCCGCTATTTTCCAAGCGAAAATCAAACTCCCCCGGACCGATGTTGCGACTGCCCTTAAAAATCATATGTTCGAGGAAGTGGGCCGTGCCTTGCCACTGTTCCGATTCGACGCGCGCGCCCGCCCGTATCCAGACATCCACAACCACCACTGGCGTAGCGCTGAGGTGTTGGTGAATGACGGTCAGCCCATTATTCAGCCGAAAGATATTGGCGGGAAATTCAATGACGTTTGGGGGTTGATAGAGTTGTTGCAACTTTAAAAATCGTCAATCTTTGTAATTGCTTATTGTATTCTGGATTGTCGCTTTTGAGTTGTGTTTTTTGATACGAATGAGGATTTGCCTTTGGGAAGAAGGAAAGAATGGGAGAGTGGAAACGCGGCATTCTCTAGCTTTAAGTTCAATACAACAATAATACTGCTCTTCGCCGTGTCCCCAGAGTTGAAGAAGTCAGGAGGGATGGAATCAAGATACAGAACTCTGAACTCTGAACCCAGAACTCTGAACTCAAAATCTCGAACCGGGCTGCTTTAAAAATTCTACTTCTTCGGGCGTACTTTCGCGTCCTAAAATAGCATTGCGATGGGGAAAGCGACCGAAGCGTTGAATTACATCCCGATGTCGCCGCGCGTAATCAATGGGTTCTGCACTTTGGGGGTCGTCTTCGAGATGGGCAAATAATGCCAAACAACGCTCTTGATGGTCGAGGTTTTCGCTATGCTCGAAGGGAAGATAGATAAACCAGCGCTGAACGGGCAACACCTCTCGATCGAATCCGTTATCGACCGCTGTTTCTGCCACAGATAAGGCTTTAGCATCGGTGGCAAAGGCTTGGGGGCGATCGCGAAACAGATTGCGCGGAACCTGGTCGAGGAGGATAATTAACGCTAAACATCCCCGTGGCGTTGACATCCAGCCGTCCAATTCGCCCCTTGCTGCTTGTTGATAAAGAGGGAAAAGATGCGATCGCACTGCCTCGTCAAATTCGGGGTCCTTGGCAAACCAAACCTTGCGCGAACGCCCGTATTCCCGGCTGTCTGGCTTGCCAAACCAAAACGCTAAAACCTCGTCAACTGGTGCCATTTAGAAAAAATAACGCAATCCCACTTCAAGATTGTGAATGCCAACCCCGTCCAAGTCAACCTCTCCCAACGGCGTATCAAAAGACGTATTGAACGTATCAAAATAACGATAGCCCACCGTCACCGCCGTTCGGGGATTGAAATAGTATCCCACGCCAGCCATCAACTGATAAACCAATCCCAACGTCGAATCGTCAACCGAAGCGCTGAGAGTTGTACCGGGATAGGTCACGCTCAAATTATTGGCAGCAAACCGAGAAACGCCAATGCCGCCGCCGATATAGGGCTGCCAATTGGATTGAGTATCCAGGTCGTAGTAAACGTTAAATAAGCCCGAAAGTGTGGAAATACTGCCGCTTGCATCCACCGTCGCGGCGGGAAGTTCCGGGCGGATGAGGGGCGTAGTTGTCGTGCCGCCTGTGGTGGGAATCCCGTCGGGGATGGGCGTTCCAGCGGGAATGGTGCCTAAACCGCCGGGAACGGTAACATCTTGGGCGAGGGTGGGGGGAGTGCCGGGATTGAGGGCAATTCCACTGACATTAACGTCCACTGGGAGCGTAAATGTGCCGAACATTGTTCCCGCAGGGATGACAGTACCAGGGGCGACAACGAGAGGTGTAGTTACAGGATCGCCAAAAGCAGCGGGAACGCCGGGTAAATTGACATCGCCGATCGCGTTCCGACCGTAGGAAATTTGACCTTCAACGCGAATATTACTGGGAAATTTGTAGCCCAGGGAGCCATTAATCCCAAAACCGGAGTTGAATTCCGATTCAATGGGGCCAATTGCGCCCACCGTCGGAATATTGAGTCCAACGAAGTCCACCGAGCTAAAAAATCGCCAATCTGCGCTCAGCGCGCCGTAAGCACCTTGGGAAACCGGTTGAGTTGAGAGGGGGGCTGCGGTTGTTGCCTCGTCGTCTGGGGTTTGGGCGAAATTAGGAACTGGAGGAGGGGTTGCGATCGCATCCTCCGCCGCCAATTGGAGAAATCGAGCTTCGGTTTCCAAGTTGCGCGAGAAACTTTCTGAGGTGTGAAATTGGGGGATGGGTGCAACTTCGGTTCCCTCATCCAAGTGTTCCAGCGATCGAGCAAAACCGGCGGTTGAGGTGAGGACGGCGGGCAAGGCGAGCGTACAGAAAACAATCGGCGTGCTTTTCATCATTGTTCCTTATCCTTTCGCGATCGAGAACTTTTATATTTCTTTTTATCCTAACGCCCAAGCGGACAGAAAATATTCCGGACTGTTTCAACTTAAAGATTTACAACCCCAAGCTATCCGAAGTTAAACGCGGTATAGATAAGCCTTTTAAGGACTACAAATGACCAATGGCCGATGACTAAACTAGGTTTTAGAGCCAATGTAAGCATTCGGCCGTTAGCTTTCGGCTTTCAGATGAGTAAATATAAAGAAGTAAGCATCTCTGTAATCTCTCTAAAGTTTCTCAATCTTCAATTCTCCCGTTCCAGATTTGTTTTAAGCTGATGGCTGACGGCTGATGGCTGAATGCTTACCCAAGCTGATGGCTGACGGCTGATGGCTGAATGCTTACCCAAGCTGATGGCTGACGGCTGATGGCTGAATGCTTACGAACCAATGACAAATGACCAACTATGACGCTGTGCCAGTTCAAAAAGTTGCACATTTTTTCTGGAATCTTTCTGAGTAAAGATCCGTCTACTCGTAGGAACGAGAGAGCGCAATTCACGAGAGAACAATCTTTCTTCGTATCAGCATTCCGCCCAGTTCGTTCGCGGAATATTACGATCTCAAATATCCAGTGATTCAACTGGGTTAGAGAGTTTGTAAAATCTTCCCGACCGCAAATCTAAAAACTGGGAATGCTGTAAAAGCTCGCTCGTTTGTGGAAAGTCCAATAGGCAACTATTATGCGAAGTCGCTTCCTCCTCCTAAGCGCTCTATGCGCCCTTTTCTCCTCTCTTCCGGCAGAAGCCGCTCAACTGCTCAACTGGCGATTTGATGCCAGCCAAAATAGACTCGCATTTACCACCAATGCTGGGGTTCGACCCACTGCAAAACTGATTTCCGACCCCAGCCGTTTGGTCATCGATTTGCCGGGAACCAGTTTGGGAAGACCCACCATCAACCAATCGGTCGGCGGTGCCGTGAAAGCCGTGCGCATCGGACAGTTCAACGGTAATACTACTCGCTTAGTTGTCGAGTTAAACGCAGGTTATACCATCGACCCCCAACAGGTCAAAATTGTGGGAACCAATCCCACCCAATGGTCGGTGCAATTGCCCACACCCCAGCGCGTTGCAACGCCCGTCGTTACGCCCCCCCGAGCTGCTGCGCCTCCCAACTTCCAAATTACTCAAAACGGGTTGTATGTGGATATTGGCCGTCAAAATGCGGGGACGATTCAAGTCAGACGCAGCCGCGATCGCCGTAAAATTGATGTTGACCTCCCCGGCGTAACGCTGCCCTCCAACCTCGCCCAGCGCGCGATCGGAGTTGGTCGCTACGGCGTAAGCGATATTCAGTTTGCCCAAGTTTCCCCCTCCCTCGCCCGCGCCACCCTCCTCGTCACCCAAGACAGTCCCAACTGGAGTGCCACGTTCAGCCGCTTTGGAGGATTAGTGTTGGTTCCCCAAGGAGGAATGCTCGCCATTAGAGGAAGCACCCCCACGCCCGAAACCGCGCCAATCAACCCCACACCCGTTACTCCAAACCCACCACCCGCACCCGTTGTCGCTATCCCCGTGCCGCCCCCGCTCAACCCGGCTCCCCCGCCCATTGCGCGACCCACACCCCCTCCCGCGCCCCGTCCCGCGCCTCGTCCCACACCCCCTCCGAGCAATCGGCCCTCAACGCCACTGCCCAGCATTCCCAATAGCCGCGTTGTGATTATGGTCGATCCCGGACACGGCGGACGAGATCCAGGAGCCGTTGGAGTCAACGGACTGCGAGAAAAAGATGTCATTCTCCCCATCTCAAGGGATGTAGAGCGCTTGCTCGAACAACAGGGAGTCAATGTGACGATGACGCGCTCCAATGATAATTTTGTCTCTCTCGGCGGGCGCACGACAGCAGCGAACCGTACCGGGGCGGATTTGTTCGTGAGTATTCATGCCAATGCCGCCAGTTCCTCGAGCGCGAGGGGGGTAGAGACATTTTATTACGCAACCGGCCGCGAGTTGGCGCAAAGCATTCAAAGTAGTATTATTCGGCGCACGGGAATGACCAACCGGGGAGTCAAACGGGCGAACTTTTACGTACTGAGAAATACGAGTATGCCTGCGGTTTTGGTTGAAGTAGGGTTTGTCACCAATAGTTCGGATGCTGCTAAACTATCGAGTCCTGCTTTCCGCCGTCAAATGGCTGAGGCGATCGCGGAAGGTATTCTTAACCATGTTAAGCGCAAGAATCTTTAATCTCAACGAAAAAAAGAGGACAAGGGCGCAGTCGCATCTTGTTCTCCTTTACTTCAAAAGCCAAGTTTATGACAGTCTTAACTGTGGTGTTGCTTGCGTTTCAGCACCGAGCCTGCACCCAACGCACCGAGAGCCAATAAACCCACCATCGAGCTCGGTTCGGGGACAATTGTAGAAGGGGTTGAAGCAATTTTTACATCGTCTACTGCGGCGTTAAAAAAGAATTGATTATCGACTTGTCGAAACGCCAATCTCACAGTCTGTCCCGCCCAAGGAGTTAGATCGAAGGATAAATCATTCCATGCACTCACGGGTGCTGGTTCGGCAACCGGGGCTAAAATATTTGCCAATACCCCTGCCGACGAATTCGGACCAAACCAGTCAGTGAAACCCGTCGAGACGAGATCGACTCGGAAGTGTTGGTTAGGGCGAACATTTCTGTTTAACGTTCCAGCATCGGCAAAGATTCTTGCCCAATTTTGAGCAAACCAGTCAAAGGAAAGAACGTGGTCGAAACCGGCTTCCAATGTAATATCTTGGAACAAAACTTGCGAAGTTGAACCGGTTTGGGCAGAATGAGCATATCCGGTACCTTCGCTAGGCGCGAGAATGGGGTTAAATCCCAAGACGGAAGTACCCCCCGCAGTTTGAAACCAACTCCCGAATGAACCGGGTTGATTAACAACCGTCCATCCCGAAAGGTCGCTGTTAAAGCCACCGTTAACTACAGTGGCAGCTTTGGCGTTACTGCCCAAACCAAACAAACATAACGATCCGATAAAACCTGTTGTCAATGCCGAAAACCTGATGAAAGTCGAGGAAAACATAACGTTTGCTTCTCCGTAACGTACATTCTGTTTTGGAAGCAACCTAGAAAGCCGAACATCATAAGGAGATTTCGTTTGGAAGCTTCTTAGAGGGTTTATAGGAACGGTACGCTGGGATTATGCAGTTCGAGACTCGACTCTAAATTAATTTTTTTGAGTCTTGCTGCTATTGGAACAAGAAGCCGGAAAATAGAAGGGGAATCAATAGAACTGCAATAACAATAAAGAGTAGGGTTCCAGGATCGACGTTAATTTCATTGGGGTCTTTTTGGGGATTGTTCATCATACACCTGCGCGCGTTGGTCGCTTTATCTCTATCTTCAGTTTACGGGTCGAGCGCATCAACTCAATTTGTCGTTCGTAATTCGTAATTAGTCAACGCTGACGAAAATAGCTTGTAGTGAGGTTCGAGTTTCTTGGATGCGATCGCACTCTTGTGCCACAATAGTGGATCGATCGCCTCAAAGGTCAGCTTCTATGCCAAATATCGCCAACTCCCATCCCCTCACCAAAGCGATTCGCCGCACTTTTACCCCAAAAGCCGACCTTTGGATATTAGGCACAATCTGGCTGTTGGGTGCGTTGTGCGATCGCCTTTGGTTAATTCGCGATCGCGCTGTCCCAGCATGGGATCAAACCCATCATCTTACCGGTTCCCTCAACTATCTTCACGCCCTCCAAAACGCTCAATGGTTTTCCCAACAATGGTGGCGCAATTTGTGGATGCTTTCTTCTAAAAATCCACCCTTTCCCTACATCGCCACTGCACCTTTTCAACAACTTTTTGGCAAAGGACCCGATGAAGCTTTGTGGGTGATGTTGCTCTGGAGCGGACTTTTACTTCTCTCAATTTATACCCTGGGCAAACAATTATTTAATCGTCAAGTTGGGCTATTGGCAGCATTCATTTCCACGGTAATTCCTGGGATGTACGTCTACCGATTGCAGTATCTCATCGACTATCCCCTCACTGCCTTCGTTGCGGCAACTTTTTGTTGTTTGACAATGTGGCGAGAGTCTGGATTTTCTCTAACGTCTAACCCAGCCAATCCAACATCAGAAACTTCTTCTTTTTCTAAGAAAACACCTAAAACAGCCCTTTTGTCAAGTCGATTCTCGCAAACAAAAGGAAAAGTTTCTCTATTTCTAAAAAAAACAAAGGACGACAAAAGCTTTAAACAGTGGTCTTGGGCAATAGCTTTGGGAATAAGTTTGGGTTTATCTATCCTAACCAAACAAGCCGTCATTTTCTTTCTATTTATACCTCTTTGTTGGACATTCTTCAGCAACTTATGGCGACGCGCTTGGGGGCGAATCGCTCAACTTATCGTCGCCTTTGGCATAGCGGCATGGATATTTTTTCCGTGGTACAGCATAAATTGGATTTATTTTATTGGAAACTATCAAAGCGGGATTGCCGCTGCCGCAGTCCGAGAAGGCGACCCTCCCCTCAATACCCTTGGGGCTTGGACGTATTACTTTCAACAATTACCTCATTATTATTCGTTCCCATTATTGGTTATTCCCATTGCGGGTTTGTTGCTGTCTGCAATAAAAATTGTAACCCATCGTCCCGCGCGCAAATCAATCGGATTTCGCTCTTTATTTTGGCTTGCGCTATTTTTAATCGGTTCTTATTTGTTGTGTTCGGCGCTGGTTAATAAAGATACGCGCTATATTCTGCCAGCCCTTCCCATTTTTAGTCTCATCTTAGCCAAAGGATTATTAACGTTCCGCGATCGCGTCTCCTGGGTTCGCTGGAGTATTTTGGGATTAATTGCGCTGCCAATAGTATTAAACTTGTTTCCAACAGGCGCAACCTTAGCCACTCCAATTTTACGCCCCTTGGAGTTACAACCCCAATTTCCGCCTTATACCGGTGCTGCCTTTCCCCACACAGAAATTGTCCAAGAAATTATTCAAACTTCACCCCAACTGCAAGCCACCGTCGGCGTAATGCCCGTCACGCCCGAAATTAATCACAATAACTTTAATTATTACGGAGCGATCGCCGATTTTCAAGTCTACGGACGCGAAGTGGGAGTGAGAGAAAGGCACGTCCAACAAGACGCGCGATCGCTCGATTGGTTCCTGACCAAAACCGGCGATCGCGGAACCGATCGTCCAGCTAACGAAATGTTAGTGACGCAAGTCGAACAAAGTCCAGACTTCGCCCTCCACAAAACCTGGCAATTCCCCGACAATAGCACCCTGAAACTGTATCATCGCAACCCCGCCGCGATCGCCGTAACTCCCGCAGAAAAATTGCAAACTTCTCTCTTGCCTAACAACGCAACAGGCGCTAAAATTCAGCTAAAGCGAGTCGTTGTTCCCCAAACCGCACCGCCCGGTCAACCCGTTCCCGTCACCTATACCTGGTTCGGCCCCTGGCAGCAACTCCAATCGGCTATTGTTTTAGTCACCTGGAAACGCCAAGGAACAGGGAATGATAACCAAGTTTCAACGTGGCTGCACGATCGCGCCCTGGGCAACGGACAATTATATTCAGGACAGCTAACTCCTCAACAACAACAGCAACCGTTTCAAGTAACCGAAAAAACGGCAATGTTGCCTCCTGCAACAACACTGCCCGGAATTTATACCCTAGAAGCCACATATTTAAACCGAAACACCGGCGAACATTATCCCATACCTGTCCCCGCCATCACTTTGCAAATCGATGCCAACGCCGCCGCAACGCCCGCCCCCGAACTCGATCTCGTTACCCAACTGCGTAACTTAGCAGCCCAACTCCCCCAGGGAATTCCCGCACTCGAAGGTATATTTGACGAAATTGGGCGAATTAATCAGTATGATCCCGTGCAAGATTATACAGAGCAAGCCGAACTCGCCCTATCCTATCGCCTGGAAACCGAAGGCGATCGCCTCCAATGGTTTTACGCCTTAGCCTTCGCGCGCGCCCTCCAAGAAGAGGCAGAGGGCGCGATCGCCGCCCTGGAAAAAGTCGCCCAACTCGACTCCCAAAACCCCTACGCCCACGCCTACCTCGCATTCGTCTACCTCTACGACGGACAAGCCAAAGCCGCACAACGCGCCATTGAACCCGCGATCGCCCTCCAACCCAACAGCCTCGAACTTCAAGCCATAGAAGGCGTTGCCGCCCTCATGCAAGGCAATTTTGTCAAAGCGTGGCGCGTTTGGCAAGCTATTGCGCCCCTTATTATTTGACATCCTTGAATGGTTGCACTTCGGAGATGGGGTGACGGGGATGGGGTGACGGGGTGATGGGGAATTCAGCAATTTTTACCAGTAGCGTCTAACTCGGTTAGGGATTTCGGGTAAATATTTATACTTCAGTGCTAGGTTATAGCGTTTCTATTTGAGTTGTAAAACTTTAGCTTCGGCAGAATGGGAGAATAGAAGAATAAAAGAATGGGAGAATGGAAGAATTGGAGGGACGAGCGAGGAGTTACTTCAAGTTGACGATCTCGAACTGCTGTTTACGTTCTATTTAGAAACGCTATATATCCTTTTTTGACATCCTCCCCGGCGCGAACGCGCGGGGATTCCAAATATCACTACTTGGATTTCCTCTTTCTTCGAGCCGATTTACGATAAGTAGGTTTCCCTACTCGAGCAGAGATCGATCTCGACCGAGGCGTTAATTTCCGTCTGCCCGACGGTATTTGAAGGTATCATAGCAGAAGATCGTCCGTCGCGAACGATAGGGCCTTCTACCCACAAAAAGTGGGTATGGGAGGTTCAAAAAAAGCGCACCGCCAGGGGCGAGGAGACCTTGCCTTGTGGACGGTGCGAAAAGCCGTCTTTCAAGACGGGGCTTTAGACCCAGTATTTTCGGTAAAGAAAGTGTTAGCTCCCTCCCAGGGTGCTGGCGAAATGCTCCGTGCTGGTTATCGTAGAGGAAAGGGTCATTCATTTTTCGCTCGCTTCACACCTTCCCATGAAAACTCATGTGTTCTGCACCCAACCCCAACCGTAAATCTGGCTCGACTCAGCCCAAGAAAATCGAGTCATTGGCGCGATCGCGTAGGATTATTGTTAGCTTAGCAACACCCTTATTGTATTATTGCGCGATCGCAACAGTTCCCCCCAATGCCTGGAGTCAAAGCATAACACCCGCATCCGACGGTACCGGAACCTCAGTCACTCCCAACGGCAACCAAATCGATATTAACGGCGGTACCCTTTCGGGAGACGGTAGCAACCTCTTCCACAGCTTCGCACAATTCGGACTCAGCGACGCACAAATCGCCAACTTCCTCGCCACGCCCCCAATCCAAAACATCCTCGGACGAGTCACAGGCGGCAACCCCTCCATCATCAACGGACTCATCCAAATAACCGGCGGCAACTCCAACCTATACTTAATGAACCCTGCCGGAATAATTTTCGGTCAAAACGCCACCTTAAACGTCCCCGCCGACTTTTTCGCCACTACTGCCACCGGTATTCAATTTGAAAATCACGAATTCAACGCCTTCGGTAACAACGACTACAGCAATCTCAACGGAAACCCCAACGGATTTGCCTTCGACCTCGCCCAACCCAATGCAATTATTAACGCGGGAAACTTGACGGTTGTGCGAGGGCAAAATCTAACCCTGATGGGGGGAACCGTCGTCAACACCGGCACCATTGAATCACCTGACGGACAAATAACCCTCGCCTCAGTTCCCGGCAGTCGTTTAGTTAAAATCTCTCAACCCGGAAGTCTCCTCAGCCTCGAAATCGAACCTCCCAGAGACTTACAAGGGCAAATCATTCCCTTCAATAGTACCGATCTTCCTCAACTGCTGACTCAAGCCAACATTGAAACGGGATTAACGATAACTCCCAACAACACCATCACAGAAACCGCATCAGGCATTGAAATTGCTACTGGCAGCACCACCATTAGCGGCACTCTCCGCGCCCAAACCATCAACCTGTTTGCCGCCAACCGCGTCACTCCCATTCCCTCCAATACTCCGCAAGTCCTCACCGGAGACGGCACAGAAAGCGCCCCCACCGTCACCTTATTCCCTCAAAATTCCTCAGATGCCAAAGCCTTCACCTTCATCGATGCCACCGTCCCCGACTACGAAACCTTCCTTTACGGCGGCAAACCGGGAACGACGAGTATTGTTGTGTTACCAAGGGAAAATGGGATTGAGAAGATAACCACAACCCTCAACCAAGTCAGCGGAGTAGATGAGTTGCATATCCTCTCCGAAGGAAACGAAGGCAACTTTTGGTTGGGTTCGGCTTTTGTTAGTAGCGATAATGTTGGGCAATACAGCAGTCAGATTCAATCGTGGGGACAAGGGTTAAATCCAGGTGCCGATATCTTGATTTACGCCTGTTTAACCGCGTTGGGAGTGACGGGAGATAGTCTGTTAAATAGCATCGCCAGTTTATCGGGAACTGATGTCGCCGGTTCGACCAATGTGACCGGAAGTGCGACACTAGGAGGCGATTGGATTTTAGAGCGTTCTATTGGAACAATTGAAGCAACAACGCCCTTTGAGTTGGGAGTATTGGCAAATTATGGCGAAACTCTAGCAACCTTTACGGTACAGAACATTGCGGATGATGTATTAACAATAGACTCCTTGCGCAATGCAATACTCCTCGCAAATACAACACCAGGCGACGATGAAATTCGCTTCAATCCAGTTGTCTTTGACGGGATGCAGGGTGCTATTGTTTTGACTTCCGGGCAACTGGAAATCGATACAACCCCACTGGCTTTATCGAGTAATAATCTCACAATATCGGGGATTGGCGCGTCGAATGTGGTGGTGGATGGGAATGGTGCCTCCCGCATTTTTAATATTGCAGGGAATGGTAATACGACGTTTGATAGTCTAACCGTTCGCAATGGGAATACAACGGGTAGTGGCGGAGGAATTAATAATACGGGAACCGGGACATTAACAGTTACCAACAGCACGATTTCTGGCAATACCGCAGGTTTGAGTGGCGGGGGAATTTACGGCGCTGGAACTGTAACGGTGACGGGCAGCATCATCGACAATAATAGAGCGCTTGTCGAAGGTAGTGGCGGGGGAATTTACGGCGGTGGCGCAGTTAATATCAGCGACAGCACAGTCTCGAACAATATCGCAAACATTGATGGAGGCGGAATTGCTAGTTTGGGTGGGGCAACGATTGTCAACAGCACAATTGCTAGCAATGACGCAGACAACAACGGCGGCGGGATTTATAGTGACGGAGCAGTCGATGTTACCAACAGTACAATTTCGGATAACAGCGCTGGTGGCTTGAATCCCGGTTCGGCTGTTGGCGATGGCGGCGGAATTTTTAGTAGGGATTCCGTCAGTCTTACCGATAGCACAGTTGCGGACAACACAGCCAACGACGACGGAGGCGGGATTTATAGCACGGATACAACGACAGTTACGCGCAGCACAATTTCGGGGAATTTTGCCAGAAATATTGGAGGCGGCATTTACGGTCTCGATAGAGTTAGCGCAGTCAACAGCACGATTTCAGGCAATACTGCCTATGACAACGGCGGTGGGATTTTTACCAGTGCTAGCGTTGATATTTCAAACAGTACCATTACTCAAAATGTTGCCGATTCCAACAATACTCCTGGTTTAGGTGGGGGTACGGGAGGTGGTGTTCACATTGAGGGAACCGGCGGCGGTAATTTTAGCAATAGTATTATCGCAGGCAATAGCGACAACAATAGCGGCGCTCCCGATGTCGCAGGAGCGAACATTGACGGCGACGCGAACAACTTAGTGGGTGACACAACTGGCATTACTAGCGGGACTCTCGGTACGGGGAGCGATAACACCTTCGCCAGTTTGGGCATTACTGACATCGACCAAGTCCTCGCTCCTTTGGGCGACTACGGCGGTCCGACTCAAACCCACGCCCTTCTCCCCAATAGTGCTGCTCTCGATGCGGGCGATAATAGTTTAATAGCAGCTACAACTACGACCGACCAACGCGGTGGGGGAGGCTCTCGTATTGTCAATGGAACGGTTGATATTGGCGCGTTTGAATTTCAGGGCGCTTTTCTCGATCCTTTTAATGGCAACAATCAAAGTGCTACAGTTGATACTCCCTTTGCGACGAACTTACAAGTTCAACTAAGGGAAAAAGTGTTTAATAATGCGATCGCGCTCCCCAATCTTACCGTCACCTTTACTCCCCTCACAAGTGGCGCAAGCGGCAGCTTTAGCCCGAGCAATACTGCGATAACCGATAATGCCGGCATTGCCACAGCGGAGCCATTGACCGCCAACACCGTTACTGGCGATTATCAAATAATAGCTTCGGCAACCAATGTCGATCCAGCAACCTTCGACCTCGCGAATGAAGCTTCGCCCACTAATCCGCCTCCTCCGCCTCCTCCGCCTCCTCCGCCTCCTCCTCCCCCAGACCCAACTCAACCGAATCCTACCACTCCGCTTCCTCAACCCGACCCCAATCCCAATATCGGTCCTTCTCTGCGCCCGGACGATAGCCCGGATGTGGGGATGTCTGACGATAGCCCGGATATAGGGATGCCTGACGATAGCCCGGATATAGGGATGCCTGACGATAGCCCGGATATAGGGATACCGGACGATATCGAGCCCGCCGACCTAGTCCGAGTGCCAGAGGACAACGAGCGATCGCCTTCTCCCAACGAAATCTCTGAGGTTATCGACCCGGGCATGACCGAAATTGAGGAACTTTTTACGCCCACTTTCGAGAGTTATTTGGGTTTAACAGACACCCCCATTTCTACCCTCGAAGAAGCTCGAGAAATCCTCAACGATATCGAAGAGTCAACGGGGGCTAAACCCGCCTTGATTTATGCTGTTTTTGCTCCCGACTCGTTTGCACCCGCGACCCAGAACGAGTCCTCTCAAAAAGCCTTGAACTCTGCTTCGACAGGAACCCTTGTTCCCCAAGCCAGCGATCGCCTAGAATTAATTCTCGTAACCGGCTCGGAGCGACCCATCCGGCACAAAGTCGAAATAACGCGCGAGCAAATCCTAGAAGACGTTAGCGACCTACAAAGCACCGTTAGCAACGTTGGCCGCCGCACGGCTTACCTAGAGCCCGCACAACAGATGTACAACAACTTAGTTGCCCCACTGGAAGAAGATTTAAAAGCACAGGGCATCAATAATCTCGTTTTCATCCTCGACTCGGGCTTGCGATCGGTTCCTTTGGCGGTTCTGCAAGATGGTAGTGGCTTCATTGTCGAACGTTACAGCCTTGGACTGATGCCCAGTCTCTCCCTCACCGACACCCGCTACGCTGACATTCGTAACAGTTCGGTGTTGGCAATGGGCTCTCGAGATTTTGTTGACCAAAGTTCGCTCCCGGCTGCCCCAGTTGAAGTGGAACTGATTGCTCGAGAATTGTGGAACGGTCGGGCTTATATTAATGACAACTTCACCCTTAAGAATCTTAAGGAAGCGCGCGCCCAAAATCCCTATGGCATCATCCACCTCGCCACCCATGCAGAGTTCCGCTCTGGACAAGCGAGCAATTCTTTTATTCAGTTGGGAGATACCAAGCTCGCTCTCGACCAGTTGCGAACGTTAGGATGGAGCAATCCCCCCGTCGAATTACTCATTTTGAGTGCTTGTCGCACCGCTTTGGGGGATGAAGAGGCTGAATTGGGGTTTGCAGGGCTGGCTGTGGCTGCTGGGGTTAAGACGGCGATGGGCAGTTTGTGGTATGTCAGCGATGAGGGAACGTTGGGACTGATGGCAACGTTTTACGAGCAGTTGCAGGACGCGCCCATTAAGGCAGAAGGATTGCGAGAGGCTCAATTAGCAATGCTTCGAGGCGAGGTGCGTATCGAACAGGGACAGTTGGTGACTGCTGAGGGACGTTTTCCGCTGCCGCCGGAGTTGGCTGATGTCAGGGAGCGGGATTTGAGTCATCCTTTCTATTGGGGCGGCTTTACGATGATTGGCAGTCCTTGGTGATGAGTTATCGGTTCTTGGTCGCGGAGGTTTTTTAAGGCAAAAGGATATTTCTAATTGTGGGTTTGCGGCAGGTGCGATCGCGCGAGAATTAAAACTATAGCTTTGGTTACTTCTGCGTGTTAAAAAAGAGGCATTCCCCAAAAGTCTGGCGTTCTCCCCTCATACCATTTGCGAAAACACTAGACTACAGTCAATGACGCGCGCTGACGCACTCCTTCACACCCGATGAATTCGCAGCACGTGACGCTTAACAATGGTAGATTCTATGAACTTTTTTCAACGCAACGGCAATAATCTATCTTTTCTAAACGAAAAACTTGAGAAAATTGATGGCAATTTTGCTCTCGATTCCCGATGGAGACGGTTTAACTTCTACAACAAGTCTAATCGATTGTGGGGCTTGCTCGTAGGGAGCGCGATCGCGTCGGCATTAACCTTTATTCAAAAACCGCCTTATGCCTGGAGTCAAGCCATTACACCCGCTCCCGACGGTACGGGAACCCTTGTTACTCCCAATGGCAACCGTATCGATATCTCCGGCGGCTCTCTCTCGGGCGACAGGACTAATCTCTTTCACAGTTTCGGTCAATTTGGACTGAGCGATTCTCAAATTGCTAACTTCCTCTCCACTCCCCAAATTCAAAACATTCTGGGACGAATCACAGGCGGCGAACCTTCTATTATTAACGGTCTCATTCAAATAACCGGCGGCAATTCCAATTTATACTTAATGAATCCCGCCGGTATTATTTTCGGTCAAAATGCAACGTTAAACGTTCCCGCCGACTTCTTCGCGACTACCGCAACCGGAATTGGATTAGATAGAAACAATTGGTTTAATTCCTTCGGCAGTAACGATTACGCCACCTTGAACGGCAATCCCAGCACATTTGCTTTCGACGCAGCACAACCGGGCGCAATTGTCAATGCTGGAGACTTGAGCGTTACCGAAGGACAAAACTTAACCTTATTGGGAGGAACCGTCGTCAATACCGGCATCCTCACCGCACCGGCAGGCCAAATTACGGTATCGGCGGTGCCGGGGACAAGTTTAGTGAGACTCTCGCGATCGGGAAACCTCCTCAGCTTAGAAATCGAACTGCCCAGAACGCTCCAGGGCAATATTTCACCCTTCGTAGCAGCAGATTTACCGACATTGCTCGCAGGTGCGGCAGGAGTCGAAACCCAGTTAGTCGTCAACCCCGACAACACCGTCCAACTCGAGGCATCTGGAGACCCAATTTCCACCCAAACAGGCAGTACCACAGTATCGGGGACGTTGGATGTCTCCTCATCGCTATCGATGCCAGTGGGAGGAGAAGTCAACGTTTTGGGCAACTCTGTCGCTGCACTTTCTGCAACGATTAACGCTTCGGGGACAGAGGGAGGCGGTCGCATTCGCATCGGGGGCGACTATCAAGGACAAGGGAGCGTTCCCAATGCCTTGAATACTCGAATCGATGGTAATTCGACGATTCAAGCAGATGCCCTCGTTCGCGGCGATGGGGGGCGAGTTATCGTGTGGGCAGACCATAGGACGCAGTTTTTGGGGAATATTCGCGCTCGAGGCGGGATGCAGGATGGCAATGGGGGATTTGCGGAAGTATCGGGAAAGCAGCGCTTGACATATAGCGGTTTAAGCGATTTGCGCGCAGTTAACGGACAGGTAGGAACGTTGTTGCTCGATCCAGCAACATTTACCATTGCTAACGTGGGTGGAGATATTACGCCAGCAACAGTTGCAACGCAATGGGATCTGGGATCTCTAACCCTATCGGCGACCGATTCGCTTACTGTTGTCGATGCAGTTATGGGAAGTAGCAGTAATCGTCTTACCCTTGATGCACCGACGATTAATTTGAATGCACCCATTATCAATTCGGGAACGCCTTTGGGGATAGGGGAACTTTTGGGGACGGCAACGACGGTGAATGTTGGGGCTGGGGGCAGCATTCAAAATGGCGTAGATGTTGCAATTTCGGGGGCAACGATCGATTTAGCTCCTGCAACGTTTGTGCTGAGGCAGGAAGTTGGGATTAATAATAAGTCCCTGACGGTGATGGGGGCAGGTGCGGGAAGTACGACGGTTAGAACAAATGGCCGTCCCCGCGTTTTTAATATTTCTGGCGCTTCAGATGTAACGTTAGACAGTTTGAGGATTGCCGACGGGAGAGCAGTAGGGGATGGGGGCGGTATTTTGCACCAGGGAAGTGGAACCCTTGGTATTAGGAATAGCGTAATTGAAAATAATCGCGCGACGAATAGCGGGGGTGGTATTGCGCTTGTGGGTGGAGGAACGCTCGATATCGACAATAGCACGATCGCCAATAATAACGCGACGAATAGCGGGGGTGGTATTGCGCTTGTGGGTGGAGGAACGCTCGATATCGATAATAGCGTAATTGAAAATAATAACGCGATCGGGGCTAATGGTTTTGATGCTGGGATGTCGGGGGCTGGAGGGGGTGGCGGCGGCGCAGCAGGATTGGGAGGCGGACTTTTTGTCGATGGCGGTACGGTCTCAGTCACTAACTCGACATTTTCCGACAACGAAGCCAGGGGAGGAGACGGCGGTCGGGGTTTTCCAAATGGGGGAGTTCCGAGTAGCGATGGGGCAAGAGGTGGCGGACCTAATGGTGGGATGGGTGGCGCTGCGGGTAGTGGCGGCCCAATTCCCCCTACCCCTCCACCTTTACCTCTACCGGGCTCCCGCTTTCCTGGCAGTCCGGGAGAGGCTGGCGGTTTTGGAAGCGGCGGCGGTGGCGGCGGTAGCGGCTACTACGCGACCAATGTCTTCACCGTAAACTTTGGTGGAGAGGGAGGAGATGGCGGCTTTGGCGGGGGGGGCGGCGGTGGCGGCGCTAGCACCCAAGGAGGGAATGGCGGCGATGGCGGTACGAGTCTGTTTGGCGGCGGGGCAGGTGGAGCGAGCAGGTCTAGCGGTGCTGCTGGGGGAGGTGGCGGTGCGGGTTTGGGCGGCGCAATATTTGTCAATACTGGCGGCACTGTAGTCGTTGAGGGCAGTACGTTTAGCGAGAATACGGCTGCGGGGGGGTCTGGGGGCATAGGTGCTTTTGGAGGAGACGATAGCGGTGCTGCTGGGGGAGGTTTTGGCGGCGTGATTTTTACCAATGCTGGTGCTAATGCTGAAGTCCTCAATAGTACCCTGAGCGGAAATGGTGCGGATGACGGGGGTGGGGTCTACAATTTGGGCGGAACGACAACGCTACAGCGCAATGCGATCGCTAATAACACGGCAATCTCATCGGGAGGCGGAGTGTTTGCCAACGGCGGTACGATGACTCTTCAAAATAATACGATCGCTAATAACACCGCAACCACCGGAGGCGGCGGGATTTATAACTCCGACGGAACCACAACTCTGCGCAACAATACGATCGCGGAAAACACAGCAAATACGGGGGGCGGAATTGCTATCAATGGCGGCACAGTCGATATTGGTAACACAATCGTTGCGGGCAATACGACTTCTTCGGGCGCTCCCGATGTAGCTGGAATTTTAGCCAGTCAAGGTTTTAACTTAGTACAAAATCGGGCAGGCAGTTCGGGCTATGTTGCCTCCGATTTGCCCGATGGAACGAACCCTCTGCTGGCTCCATTGGGCAACTATGGCGGCTCCACATCAACCTATGCCCTCCTCCCCGACAGCCCCGCTCTCGACGTGGGTAACGACGCTCTGGCAGCGCTGCCGACGGATCAACGGGGAGCTATACGTATTTCTGGGACGGTGGATATCGGTGCATTTGAAGTTCAAGGGTATACCTTAAGTGCGATCGCGGGAACTCCCCAAAATGCCGTTGTGGATACAGCCTTTGGGACAAACTTGCAAGTCCAACTGACTGAAAACTTTGCCAACATCGCGATCGCGGGTGCCAATATCGCGTTTGCGTCTCCCACAATGGGGGCAAGCGGCAGCTTCAGATCGAGCAACACCGCGACAACCAATGGTTCCGGTATTGCCACGGCTAACTTATTTTCCGCCAATACCATTGCTGGGAATTACCAAGTTACCGCTTCGACAACGGGTGTCGCCCCGGCTATCTTCGAGTTAACCAACGATCCCGACATTCCCGCCAAACTGGAGATTCTTGGCGGAAATAATCAAAATACTCTCGTCAGGACGGCTTTTCCCGACCCCTTAACCATTAGGGTTGCCGATCGCTTCGATAATTCCATCCCCAACTTAACTTTTAATTTCAGCGCGCCGGGGAGTGGGGCTTCGGGCAGCTTTGCCAGCACCAATTTTATCACAGATGCCAAGGGAACTTTCCAAACCGACTTCACAGCCAATAATTTTGACGGTTCCTACCAAGTGAGAGCGGAAGTTCCGGGATTACCCTTCACGACCTTCAACTTGCGCAACGTGGCTGCCAATCCCAATCCCCCAGATCCCAAATCTCCGATTATTGTACCGCCTCCCCCCAACCCCAGACCGCCGATCGCGAATCTCCCAAACCCCCAACCCTCGGTCGTCGAGCCTCTCCCTGCCAACCCCGTTCCACCGAGAGTTGTACCCGATGGCGCTCCTCAACCCGAACCGAGCGATCGCGCTGACGTGCAGAAGCCGCCTGATATCGAACCCTTCGAGGCTGCATCTCCTCAACCTCTCGTCGCACCCCTCTCTTCTGGTGGCGAAATCGCTAACTTGTCTGCGGACTCGGTTATTGCCGAAGCAGAAGGGAGGTTTACACAAGGGTTTGAGAACCATCTGGGTTTGAGCGATACGCCTGCGGTTACGCTCTCTGAGGCTCAACTGCGCTTGCAAGAGATTGAAGCAGCTACGGGGGTTAAACCCGCTCTAATTTACGCGATTTTTGTATCTCCAACATCATCGCCTTCGGACGGGGGAGAGAATACGCGCGATCGCGACAATGCTTCGGGTTCTACTCGAACCGCAGACGAACTCGAACTGATTTTGGTAACTCCAACGGGCCGTCCCATTCGGTACCGACCGGGAAAAACGCGCCAAGAAGTGTTGAAGGTTGCCGATGATTTCCGCCGTGCGGCGAGCAACCCCCAACGTCGCGATGCCTACCTCGTTCCGGCGCAACAGATGTATCGAGATTTAATCGCGCCTTTGGAGGAGGATTTACAGGCGCTGGAAATTGAGAATCTTGTGTTTATTATGGATGCGGGTTTGCGATCGATTCCCCTCGCCGCTTTGCACGATGGGAACGGGTTCATCGTCGAGCAGTACAGCGTTGGATTGATGCCCAGTTTGGCCCTTGCCGACTTACAATATACCGATGTCCGCGATCGCCTCGTGTTGGCAATGGGAGCAGAAACCTTTACCAATCAAATCGCCTTACCTGCGGTTCCCATTGAGGTGGACGCGATCGCTCGACAAATTTGGCGGGGAAAGGCATTTCTCAACGAGGATTTTACGGTTGCCAATCTTCAAGCCGCGCGCGCCCGGGATCCCTACGGCATCATTCACTTAGCGACACATGGCGAGTTTCGCTCCGGCAAGCTGAGTAATTCCTACATCCAATTTGGCGATACTCAACTCAGTTTAGACCAATTGGGCGACTTGAAATGGTACGATCCGCCAGTCGATTTGTTGGTTTTGAGTGCTTGTCGCACGGCTTTGGGCGATGAGGAGGCTGAGTTAGGATTTGCCGGGTTAGCCGTTCTGGCTGGAGTGAAAACGGCGATGGGGAGTTTGTGGTACGTCAGCGATGAGGGAACGTTGGGGTTCATGACGACGTTTTACGAGCAGTTGCGGGACGCACCCATTAAGGCAGAAGCTTTACGGCAGACGCAGTTGGCGATGATTCGCGGCGAGATTCGGGTTGAAAATGGGCAGTTAGTCACGCCGCAGGGGAATTTTCCGCTGCCGCCAGAGTTGCAGAGAGCAACAGCTATTGAATTTGAGCGCCCTTACTATTGGAGTGCGTTTACGATGATTGGCAATCCTTGGTAAACAGTAAACAGCGAGTAGTTTCTTGATTGGGCGCGATCGCGGATTCCATGTCTTCGAGGTAGTTGCTTGGATTCCAGGTCGATGCAGAATCTCTGATAGAATTTCTACAGTAACATTTAGGGAAAAAATTTTTACCTGACCGTCTTCGTCGATAATAAACTCGATTCTGCTGCCGCTAACCAGTTTGAGATGTTCTCAAATTTCTTCGGGGATAGTAACTTGCCCAGTGTAGCTGGCTCTTATGCTAAATACGGCTAGGATTTTTGCGAGTAGACCTGCGTTAGTATTTTAACAAAGTCTGTTGACTATTTCTTTGAGAGTTATTTAGTTTGATTGTCCTGAATTTTTGAGTTTTGCGAAGTATTCTCGAACAGTGGCGCACGGAAATTCTAGTTTGACTCAAACGTAATCTGACTAGAATGTATCATACCCATCTCTTCACATACGTCAGTATAATACCAAGAACCCGACGAACCGTGAATATCAATCGTGGCGCGTTCTCTAACTGAACATAAAATCTCTCCGTTTGGAGATTTTCTGACATTTGAAGGTGGATCGAAAACAATAGCAACTCCCACTGAAGAAATTCGGGAAGGCGACTGTATGGATGGAGTATATTGAGGTGTTGAAACATCCTCTTTTGGAGAAGTTTGGAAAGTTGATTGTTTAGGGGGATCTCTTTGAGGTGAAGGAGTTTGGACAAATTCTTTAGAGGCAGGAAAATCAGGGGATTCGACAGGATTGCTTGGTGACGTAACAGAAGACTGGCTTCGTGTTGGCTCGAAACGTCCCTCTGGAAGAATATAACCGACTATGAGACCACCAATAACAGTAACGGTAATCGCTCCAATAAAGCTCTGGGAAAAATTAATATCGTCGTTTCTACTCATAAGTTAACCTAGCAATAGCTTTAAATCAACAGTGTCAAGACCCTGTATAGAACCAGCTAGATACTCAGTTTACCATTATTTTACGTACATTCAACCTCTTTTCTGTGAAGGCTAAAAGTTTTTGGGGGCGCGATCGCTCTGATTGCGACAGATAAAGCTATGAGCGCCAGTGACTTTTTCGTGGAAATCAACTACTGAAAAAGCAAAATCCGACACTGGATATTGTGCTATTTGCCGATCGCATTTCCCGTCGCTGTCGAACTGACTTGGACTCGGCAACGATTTGAAGTTGAGGGGTAGCGAGAAGGTTTTGAGTCATCGTACTGTAGTTGGTGTGGATGGATGTTAACCACCCTAAAACTTTCCTATCCTTAAAGCAAGATTTTTACCTTGATATTAAGGTCTTCTTTTGGTTTAATATTCTTGGGAGCGCTGCTGGATAAATAATTCTAAAAACTCATCGGGGGTTGCCTTGAGCTGAACTCTCAAGGCATCGGCGTAAGCAAGAATCGTCCGAGCGTCGTCTGGCATCTTCTCAAACTTCGCTCCCCAACTGTCAACCGTCTTGTGAGGCTTTTTGAGTACGGCGCACAGAATCCTGACGCATCTGGCTCGGTAGCCTCTTTCTTGTTTAATCTGTTCTTTTTGCGGCGGTTTGAGGCTATCGATCTCGAACCACCGTTCGCAGAAGGTTTCTGCATCCATCCTCACCAACGCACTCAGTGAATTTAATACGACTGTCTGCGATATTCTCTTACATCTGAGGGTCGTTTGAATTAACATTGGCGATCGCGGTTTGAAGTCTCTTGGCTATTTTACCTTATTTTCAAGGTATTCAAGGCAACTTCTACTTGAAGAAAAACTAACGATCGCGCTCCCTCAACCGTTCTACTGCGCGCGTCAACCTTCCCTCACGATGCAACGCTGCGTCCGCCAACTCCACCACCCAGCGATTGGGACGCGCGCCCGGTCTCACTTTGAGAACGCAGTTCGCCGCCTCTTCCTCTCGTCCCGCTCCTAAGATTTGGGCGCAAACCGCGATCGCGATCGCGCACGAACGACTGATGCCCGCTTGACAATGAATCAATAATGTGCCATCCTCTGGCGAAACCGAAGCCGCAAATTGAATCGCCCTTTCAATATCCCCAGCAGTCGCCATCAGACAGTCAGGATCGTTTTCAGGCGCTTCGAGGTCGGAAAATTCCAGGCGCAGACGATGGGGAACGCGATCGCGCCCCGGCAAAAGTTCCACTCCCGGACTGCCAATGGAAATTAAGTGTCGAATCGGCGCTTGGGGTGTTTGGCAATAAAGATACTTGCGCGCCTCCGCGAACGAAGCTACGAGCAATTTGGGCAACTTGGCATTGAAGGATGAAGGCTTCAACAGTGAATCGAGCGTCACCAACGAACAGCTCGATTCGGGGGTTTCCGTTAACTCGTTAATAATGCGCTCGAGGGCAAACTTTGCGCGCAGGCGGACGTAGGCATCGCCATCGTTGATGGCATCAACCAATCCCGCGAGAGTGGCCTCCGGCCCAATCCGCTCGAGGGCTTCAATCGTGCGAGCGCGCACCATAGCATCGCGATCTTTAAGCAGCTTAAGTAGGGTCGCGATCGCGGTCGAATTGCCCCGCTGTCCCAAAGCCGACACTGCATTACAGCGAATGTCCGCATTTTGATGGGCGAGAGCCTGCACCAAAGTTGACGTTGCCGCCTTCGTCCCAATAATCCCCA
>JAXHVQ010000077.1:0-28404 GCA_034189065.1 Cyanobacteriota bacterium | reverse complement strand
GGGTGAGCGGGAAACCGTGAAATTAAAGTAGGGACACGGCATTAGGCAGATTAAAGTTCAAAAGAATAACCCAACAAAGCGCCGTGTCCCCTTACATTGGACAATCCAAACGGCCAATGACAAATGACAAATGACAAATGACGAATAATATGTTTTTAGTAACTGGAGCGACAGGATCGCTAGGACGTAGAATTGTTAGACTGTTGCGAGAACGAGAACAACCCGTTCGGACTTTTGTCCGCCTCAGTTCTCGCTATGGCGAATTTGAAGATCGCGGCGCAGAGATTTTTATCGGCGACTTGGGTTGCGATCGCGATATTGCCAAAGCCATGCCGGGAATCCGCCACGTCATTAGCGCCCACGGTTCCGGCAGCGACGCACAAGTACTGGACTATCGCGCCAACATCGAACTGATCGATCGCGCCCGGGACAACGGAGTCGAACATTTCACCTTCATTTCCGTTTTAGGATGCGATCGCGGCTACGAAGACGCGCCTACCTTCAAAGCTAAGCGAGAAGTCGAAAAATACCTCGCAGCTAGCGGTCTAAATTACACAATTTTACGTCCTTCTGGCTTTGCAAACAACCTCCTTCCCCTCGCCGAACGCTTCCGAGACACCGGCTTTTATCTACTCATTGGCGATCCCCAACACCGTTCTTCCATCGTCAGCACCGACGATCTTGCCCACATTGCTATTAACTCTGCTTTCACTGAAGGTGCAAGAAATCAAATCTTTCCCGTCGGCGGACCCGATATCCTCAAACGAGAAGATATTCCCCGCATTTTTGCTCGCCTCTTTAAACGAGAACCAATTATTCTCAACCCTCCCTTACTCGCGTTCGACGCGCTGCGCGGCGGAATTGGGCTTTTTAACCCCCAAACCCAGCAAAGCTTAGGAACCTTGCGAACGTTGCTAGCCAATGAGTTTTTCTGCACTCGCAGCGAAATTGCTAATCTCGAAGCGGTTTATAATCTGAAAATGGAATCTTTAGAGAGTTTTTTACAGCGCTATTTAGGAACAGGATATTAAGATTTCTAGGTTCTTCAGGAGTTGGAATACTAATAAAAGTATACGGTTTCTCCACCCCATATATTTGCTTATGTTAGTGTTACTCAAATCCTTAAAGCTTGGCGGCTAGAAATAACCAATTAGCACAACTTTTTAATGCTCGTTCTAACGTAGAGATGCAGAAAAAGGCGATTTAGCTCTGAAAAGTCAAACGTAATATTTAAGTATTCTGCCTGAATTTTACTGTGCATTTAAAGAGCGTAATTCACTTCTGTACTCTGCCTTCAGCATAGCTGCCTTTGGTGAGAATTTGACGACACAGTTTAAAAGCCGAAAGCTTATTGCGATCGCCTCCACTTCAGGTAGCTTAGGAAATTTCAGTTTCTATTCCTAACAGGATTTGACTCAGTTTGACATAAGTCAGTTGTTGTGATACAGTAGGCGCTGATTAATCAGGCGAACAACAGTCGCGAAATCGAAGTTTGCGAGAACGCGACAGTTTAAAATGAGGTTGCAGAATTTTTCGAGGTATCTTCCCAATGATTGAAGTTAAACTATTTCCTAAAAAAGGACGAGGAACTGTAGCGACACAGCCAATTTCTAAAGAAACATTAATTGAGGTAGCCCCCGTTGGCTCGTTTCCTGCAAACCAAAGACCGACTTTAAATGAAACAGAGGTATTTGAATACTACTTTGTAATCCCTTCAGAATATGAAAATAGTAAAAAGGTGGGCGGTCATATTGTTTTTGGTCTTTCATCCCTTTGCAATCATTCAGAAAACCCTAATGCTTACATAAATTGGGTTAAAGATGAGATTGGTCTATGGGCTCATTTAATTGCATTAAAAGATATTCAGCTAGGGGAAGAAGTGTTTGTTTTTTATACTAATATTGATGAATATTCTTCAGCTCATGAATTTATTTAAATGATAAACTTGACTTGAAACTAACGATTATGTATACTCATCGAGTTGTTTGTTGTTAGCGTTTTATGCTTCAAGCTGAAATCAATACTTTCACTCGGTTAGAGTCGAAGGTTCGCAGCTACTGCAATTCCTTTCCAACTGTTTTTGTAAAAGCTGCTGGCTCTCATATCCTTGACGAACAGGGCCATCAATTTATTGATTTCTTTGCTGGAGCGGGATCTTTGAATTATGGGCATAACAATCCCCAATTCAGACAATGCTTGCTCAACTATATTGACTCTGAGGGAATTACTCAGAGTCTCGATATGTTTACCGTTGCCAAGCGGGAATTTCTGGAACGTTTTGAGCAGGTAATTCTCAAACCGCGTGGATTGGAGTATCGCTTTATGTTTACCGGACCCACCGGAACCAATGCGGTCGAAGCATCCCTCAAACTAGCACGTAAAGTTACTGGACGGGAAACCATCGCTTCTTTCAAACGAGGGTTTCATGGTATGACTTTGGGAGCGCTTGCTGTAACGACCAATCCCTATTATCGAAAAGCGGCTGGGGTTTCCCTCAATCACTCAATTTTTCTCCCTTTTCATACCCAACCAGGAAGAGAAGCTGATGAAATCAACCATCTACAGCAACTCATTGATGGTTTGAAGCGCGAAGGAAAAAAACCTGCTGCCTGTGTTTTAGAAACAGTTCAAGCAGAAGGTGGAGTTAACGTTGCAAGTATCCCTTGGCTCGGGCAACTTTCTAAGTTGCTCCAAGCCGAAAAGATTTTACTCGTTGTCGATGATATTCAAGTTGGATGCGGTAGAACTGGACCTTTTTTCAGTTTTGAGCGTGCAGGACTAAAGCCCGATTTAATTTGCCTTTCCAAGTCTCTAAGTGGGTATGGAATTCCCCTATCGCTGGTACTGATTCGACCCGACTTAGATTGTTGGGAACCTGGCGAACATAATGGGACTTTCCGAGGTCATAATCTAGCTTTTGTGACGGCTAAAGCGGCTTTGGACTATTGGGAGACTAATACTTTAGAGCAAGAGGTGATTCAGAAAGCAAATATAGTGAGCGATCGCCTTAAAAAACTAATGGTTAAGTCTACCAATTTGGGCGAAGTCAGAGGAGTGGGATTAATCCAAGGGATTGTTTGTAATCCACCAGAACTGGCTCAACAAATTTCCAAGCAAGCTTTCAAGCGAGGACTTATTATAGAAACGGCCGGACTCAAAGACGAAGTTCTCAAAGTGCTTCCTCCTTTGACAATCGAGTCTCGCGTTCTTTATGAAGGGCTCGATATCCTTGAAGCCAGCGTTGAAGCTGCCCTTACAGATCAGACTTTCCTCCAAAAGTAAGGGCTTAGTATGGCTAGCCAATAACTCAAATGCCAGTTTATTGCGTCAATACCCAGTCTGAAAGTTGTTAAGATTCTTGAACCGATAAGTAGTTAATAATGTGTATTCACTCTTTTTCCGAGCGCCCTAACTCCTGAAGAACCCAGTTTGAGTTGGGGACGACCCACTTACGGTAAATACTTTTGTACCACCGCCCAACCCGTCCAAGACACCCAAGCCAAGCTCAAAAATAGAATGAGATTAATGGAGAGATGGAGCGATCGCGCCCGGGGTTTTCTACCAATTTGCGTCGCACTCCCAGCCGAAGCCAATACTAATCCCACAACTCCCAATCCAGCAAATAAATGAGGCGAATGACCTAAATTCCCATAATGACCGATAGTTCCCACTAACCCGATCGCTAACAACCCCAACACCAACACAACCATAACCGCACCGGTTGCATAGTGGAACGGTCGAACCCATACCGGTCGAGGGAACGCTGCAATCCTGCGCTGCCTCATCCAAAGTCCGCTTGCTCCCAAAACCACATAGGCCAGCACCGATAAACCCATCGACCAAGCGGCGAGTTTCCACAACCATAGAAAAGAAGGCAGATTCAACTTCAACCCAGGCCTCAAACCACTGCTCGTTCTAGCTTATCTCATACCGGCTGCACCCAACAAACAACTTACAAAAAAGGGCGCAATTTTTTGCGTCCCTTGGTAGCTGAATGCAAGTTTATACGGATTTTCTTAAACAGCAGCCATTGTTACGGCTGGTACGGATTGAGGCAAATCGGTGTCTTCCGATGTATCATCAAGTTCTGAGTCGAGGTCGTCTTCAAACCCCTCATTAATACAGAGACGTTCGCAGGGAATTGTATCTGAGAGAATCGAACTCGCCATCATACCCGTGTGAATTTCCAGCAAAGCTTGGGGAATGGCTTCAAACACTAAGCGCTGTCCGGGGAAAACAACGCGCTCAAAATACCACTTGGGAATGTTAGTAATGCGAACCACTTGAATTTGGCTGGTTGCGTTGACGTAGCAGCAAAGTAGGGGGTTTTTTTCGCTATCGGGAACGGGATCGAAGAGCTGGGCCATAGTTGAGTATTGTTTTGGACTATATAAGTTTACTATCACGTCTATTAGCGTAACATTACCCGATCCCCAGTTGTTGTAAACCTGAATACCAATCTTTCACCTCTCCTTAAATAGAGGGCAAATAGAGGCGTAAACTGAGAAATGTTGGCTTTTTGGCTCCGGTTTTACGGTTTTATGCACCCCATGTTCCCATTGCTCGTTTTATGTATCGGTCTTGCCCTCTAGAAGAATCGCACAATCCCTAGAGTTTAGAGGAGTCCCGTAGAAAATACTGAAACGCTGTCAGTTGATTCGGATTGCGCGATCGCGCTAAAGTTTAAGTTATGCGAACAAAGTTTGCGATTGATAGAGTGCCTCGATCTTACAAGGCCATAGCCCCCAAAAGCGACCCCAGAGCGTAAAATCCTTAAGAAAAACCCACAATGGAACAGAAAATCTTATACGTCCGCCTTCCGTGTAATCCTATCTTCCCCATAGGAGTTGTTTATCTAGCAGATTACGTCCACAAACTCTTCCCCGAAATCCAACAGCGTATTTTCGACTTAGGAACCGTCCCTCCCCTAGAATTCGCAGCCTCTCTCGATCGCGCCATCGACGACTTTCAACCCACCCTCCTAATTTTCTCCTGGCGCGACATCCAAATTTACGCTCCCGTCGGCGGCAGAGGCGGCAACCCGTTGCAAAATGCTTTTGAACTCTATTACGCCAAAAACCCTCTCCTGCGGCTGCGAGGGGCGCTAGGGGGGCTAAAAGTTGCTGCGGCTTACTATGGCGAACTTTGGCGCAACCAAGGGTTGATTAAGCGCGGACTCGCTCGGGCGAGGCGGTACAATCCCCAAGCGCAAATCGTTGTGGGAGGAGGTGCGGTCAGTGTATTTTACGAGCAAATGAAATATTTACTACCCAAAGGGACGATTATTTCTATTGGGGAGGGAGAAACACTACTCGAAAAATTCCTGAAAGGAGAAGATATTCATAGCGAACGATGTTATATCGTCGGCGAAACCGAACCGCGCGATCGCACGATTCACGAATTTCCCACTCCCATTGAAAAATCCGCCTGTAACTACGACTACATCCAACAAATTTGGCCTCAGTTTGAATACTACTTACAAGAAAACGACTTTTATATTGGCGTACAAACCAAACGCGGCTGTCCCCACAACTGCTGTTACTGCATTTACACCGTTGTCGAAGGCAAACAAGTTCGCATTAACCCTGCCGACGAAGTGGTTAAAGAAATGCGTCAATTATACGATCGCGGAATTCGCAACTTCTGGTTTACCGATGCCCAATTCATCCCGGCGCGCAAATACATCAATGACGCGATCGAATTGTTACAAAAAATTCTCGATTCGGGGATGACAGATATTCATTGGGCCTCTTATATTCGCGCCGACAATTTAACGCCGGAATTGTGCGATCTCATGGTTCAAACCGGAATGAATTACTTCGAGATCGGCATCACTAGCGGCTCCCAAGAACTCGTTCGCAAAATGCGCATGGGTTACAATTTGCGCGTCGTTTTACAGAATTGTCGCGACCTCAAAGCAGCAGGATTCAATGATATTGTTTCGGTTAATTATTCCTTCAATGTCATCGACGAAACCTTCGAGACCATCCGCCAAACTATCACCTACCATCGCGAACTCGAAAGTATTTTTGGAGTCGATAAAGTCGAACCCGCTATTTTCTTTATCGGGTTGCAGCCCCACACCCATTTAGAAGAATATGCGTTTAAAAATGAGATTTTGAAACCGGGATACAATCCCATGAGTTTAATGCCTTGGACCGCGAAGAAACTATTGTGGAATCCAGAACCATTGGGGTCTTTCTTCGGGGAAGTGTGTTTGCAAGCTTGGCAACAAAATCCCAATGACTTTGGGCGAGAAGTGATGAAAATCTTAGAAGAACGTCTTGGACGCGCCGACTTAGAAGAAGCGCTATCTGCCCCGATCGCGAAAAACTCCGAGCGGAAGGAATTAGCCGGAATGCGTTAGTCGGACATCATAGAAAACCTCGACTTAGGAAGATTTACAATACAATGCACGTTCCAAGGAAATGACTTTTATCAAAATCAGACCCAATTGGCAACTGACAGAAGCGCACCTCACCTCCGAACGTGCCTACTTTAACCGCCGTCGCTTCCTCAAAACTCTTGTTACTGCTGGAATTGGAGCAAGTTTAATACCCCTTGCAGGCTGTCAGAAATCCGACGAGGAAATTACTGCATTGGAAACAACGTATAAAACCTTACCGCGTTTCAAAACGCTAACAACAAACCCCAGCTTTGCTGAAGTCGAGCGCCCAAGAACCGACCAAATTCTCGCCAGCAGTTATAACAATTTTTATGAGTTCGGGGGTAATAAATCAATTTGGCCAGCCGCCCAAAATTTGCCGACGGAAGATTGGAAGGTTGACGTTTCCGGTGCTGTGAAATATCCTAAAACTTACGACCTCGACGATCTTAAAAAAAAGTTTTCCCTAGAAGAACGAATTTATCGTTTTCGTTGCGTTGAAGCGTGGTCGATGGTTCTCCCTTGGGTTGGATTCCCAATGAAGGAATTAATGGCAGCCGTCGAACCCAAACCGGAAGCAAAATTTGTTCGTTTTACTTCGTTTTACGACCCAAAAATTACCCCCGGTCCCGGCTTTCATTTAGGAACTCTTCCTTGGCCGTATACTGAAAGTTTGCGTCTCGAAGAAATGGCCAACGATTTGGCTTTTTTTGCCGTAGGAATTTACGGTCGCGAGTTACCCAAGCAACACGGCGCGCCGATCCGGGCCGTTCTGCCTTGGAAGTATGGATTTAAGGGTGCAAAATCAATTGTTAAAATTGAGTTTGTTGAAGAACAACCGGCGACTTATTGGCATACTGTCGTTCCTAGCGAATATGATTTTGAAGCCAATGTGAATCCGAATAAACCTCATCCCCGGTGGTCCCAGGCAAAGGAAAAGTTTATTAGCACTGGACCGAATTTGAGTTGGGAGTGGAAGGAAACTTTACCGTATAATGGCTATGGGGAATATGTTGCCAGTTTGTATGTTTAGTTATGGAGCATCAGTCACATTATAAGTTTGAAACAGTAACAGGGGTTGTCGCTGTGTCCCAAATTACTATTACGAACTGCGGGGACTAAAGTCCCTACTACGAACTGTGGGGACTAAAGTTCCTACTACGAACTGGGGGGACTAAAGTTCCTACTACGAACTGGGGGGACTAAAGTTCCTACTACGAACTGGGGGGACTGAAGTCCCTACTACGAACTGGGGGGACTGAAGTCCCTACTACGAACTGGGGGGACTGAAGTCCCTACTACGAACTGAACCGGGCGATCGCGGCCTCCAATTGTTGCGTTGCCTGTTCTACTTCGTCAGCCGAAACGATCAACGGCGGAACGAAACGCACTACCTTGGGACCGGCAGGCACGAGAAGCAAACCCTCTTCCATTGCCGCTTTCACCACCTCCACAGAAGTCAGTTCCACATCCGCCTTCAACTCCATTCCATTAATTAAACCCCAACCGCGTACCTCTGCAAAGAGGTGAGAATAGCGATCTGCGATCGCGCGTAAATTCTTCCTCAACTGTTCGCCGCGCGCCTGAACGTTGTGTAAAATATCCTCAGCCTCTAAGGTCCGACCCACTGCCAGCGCCGACGCACAAGCAAAGGGGTTGCCACCAAAGGTCGAAGCGTGGTTGCCCGGTTCCAACACATCGCACGTCTTCTTACACATCATTGCACCGATGGGAATGCCTCCCGCCAAACCCTTGGCGCTGGTAAAAATATCCGGTTCGATGCCCAAATTTTCGTATCCCCAAAATTGACCCGTGCGTCCCATCCCCACTTGCACCTCGTCGAGGATCAACAAAATTTCCGTCTCGTCGCAAATTTTCCGCACGCGCAGGAAATAATCGAGATCGCCGGGACGCACGCCACCTTCTCCCTGCAACGGTTCGAGCATAATCGCACTCACGCGACTGTTACCTTCGTCGAGATCGCCAATGGCATCTTCGAGCGCGCCAATATCGTTATACGGGACGTAGGCAAATCCGGGGACGAGGGGGTTAAAATCTTTTTGATATTTCGGTTGTCCCGTCGCCGTAATCGTCGCTAGGGTTCTGCCGTGAAAGCTGGCGTTAGCCGTAAGAATGACCGGATACTCCAGTTGTTGGACGGTGTGAGCATACTTGCGCGCCAACTTAATCGCTGCTTCGTTCGCTTCTGCACCAGAATTGCAGAAAAACACGCGATCGGCACAAGAATGATTGACAATCCATTCTGCCAGTTCTCCCTGTTCGGGAATATAGTAAAGATTAGAAACGTGGTGAAGTTTCTGAATTTGCTGCGTAACGGCATCCACTAAGGCGGGGTGGGCGTGTCCCAGGGTGCAAGTGGCAATTCCCGCGACAAAATCGAGATATTCCCGTCCTTCCGTATCCCAAACGCGACACCCTTCTCCTCGTTCGAGGGCGATGGGAAAGCGCCCGTAGGTTGTCATGACGTGGGTATCGAAGCGATCGCGATCGAAGGTCGAGACAGAAGCGTTTGTTGTCGGTTCTTTGAGAAGGGTTTCTGGACTCACGTTTAACTCCGTAGGGTAGATTGAATTCCTTTAAGTCATGGTAATGCTTTTTTCTCAAAAACAGCGATCGCTCTCAAATTTTAGCGTGCGTCGTGGCACCTTCGAGAGCCGACGCGCCTACAAACGGGGACGAAGACCGTAGTTCCGATACCTCCAATAATCTCGGAGAATCTTCCCGTGGTCAAAACACAAATTAGCCGGTCCCTCCCAACTGTGAAAAATGCCAACACTTTTTGCATCGTCTGCCGCTTGGGGTTCGCCCATCGCCGTTGCCAAAAACACAACACTGAGAGTATGCTTGCGCGGATCGCGTTGGGGATCGGAATAAACATAAAACTGTTCGAGGAGTTCGACGCGCAAACTCACCTCCTCTTCAGCTTCCCGCTTTGCCGCCTCTTCTACAGATTCCCCATAATCCACAAATCCTCCCGGAATGGCCCAACCATAAGGCGGATTTTTACGCTCGATTAAAACAATAGGATGGTGGGGACGGTCGGTCAATTCGATAATAATATCGACCGTTGGAACAGGGTTGCGATAATTCATGGGAAGTGGGAGATGGAAATTTTTGCTTCAATGATAAGTATTGGAGTTTTAGCTTGTAAATAGGATGGCTTTGGACAGTCAACAGAAAATCGTCACGATTTTAGGAGCGGGAGTTTGGGGTTCGGCCCTCGCTAAACTGGTAGCCAAGGGCGATCGCGATCGCGTTTGTCTGTGGTCGCGTCGCGGCTCGGTTCCCCTCTCCGACGCAATTGCCCGAGCTGACGTTATCCTCTCGGCGGTTTCAATGTTGGGCGTTCGTCCCACCATCGAAGCGCTCCAAGCCTTAAACTTACCGAAAAAAGCCATCGTTGTCAGTGCAACCAAAGGACTGGATCCGTCCGCGCGGCAAACCCCTTCTCGAATGTGGCAAGCCGCCTTTCCCCAACATTCCACTGTCGTCTTGTCAGGTCCCAATCTCTCTAAGGAAATTCAACAGGGTCTCCCCGCCGCAACCGCTGCGGCAAGCACTGACTTGGCGGCAGCAGAAACCGTACAAGATATTTTTTCTAGCGAATCTTTCCGCGTTTACGTCAACTCCGACCCTATAGGAACCGAATTGGGCGGAACCTTAAAAAATGTGATGGCGATCGCGGCCGGGGTTTGCGACGGGTTACATCTGGGAACCAACGCCAAAGCCGCTCTCCTCACCCGCGCCTTACCCGAAATGGTGCGCGTGGGTCGCCATTTGGGAGCCTCTGCTGGGACTTTTTACGGTTTATCGGGCATTGGCGACCTCCTAGCCACCTGCAACAGCCCCCTTTCGCGCAATTACCAGGTGGGATACGGACTGGCTCGAGGAAGCAATTTAGACGCAATTTTGGCTACCCTAGAAGGAACCGCCGAAGGTGTGAATACGACCCAAGTTTTAGTCCAACTCGCCCAGGAGCACAATCTAGATGTCCCCATTGCCCAACAGGTGTATCGACTCCTCGAAGGTGAAGTGACCCCCCAAAAAGCCGTTCATGCTTTGATGGAAAGAGAATTGAAATCGGAATGAACGCAACCGGGAAATTACGATCGCTGTCGCTGAGGAACTCCCAGTGGGAATACTAAAGTTAGATTGAAAACAATCTCATTTGCCCGGGACGCTCTCGAGGAAGCATTTCGACCATCCAGGTATGGAGGAAATCCCTACCCAGTCTACCCGGCGGGCTCGACTTTCGATATTCTTGCATCAGCCGAATGACCGCTCTCCCCCTGCAACAATCGAATGTTGCTCGCCATCATCTCCGCATTTTTGAGCAGACTATTATGCAATTAGCGTCTCATCAATACTATCTTCTCGAGGCAGAACGATATCGGTCCCTTGGTAATAAGGCAGAAGCGATTGAATATTACGATCGCGCCATTGCCGAAGCTCGCAACAATAATTGCGATCGCGAAGAAGCCGCAGCTAGCGAACAAGCGGCCCAATTTTATCTCGAGTGGGGCAAAACCGAAATCGCCCGCACCTATTTGCTCGAAGCCGACTCCGCCTGGGCGCGTTCGGACGAAAATCTTCAACGAGAAGCCCTACAACAGCGCTATCCCCAACTGCTCGCTCCCCGCCAACATCCCCAAGAGCCAACGTCCGACTTAGAGCATACATCCGTCGAAAACGCCCAACTCGCCCAAGCAAACAAAGCTCTCGAAAAGCGCGCGCGAACCTCAAAATCTTATCTCGAAGACTGTAGCATTCAACTGCGAAAAGAAAGACGCGCTCGCCAGCAAGCCGAACAACAGCGCGATCGCCTGTTTTCCATTTCGGCGGATTTGCTCTGCATTGCCGGTTTTGATGGTTGCTTCAAAAAGGTTAATCCCGTATTTGCCCAAAGCCTGGGTTACAGTATCGAAGAACTCCTCGAACAACCTTTTATCAACTTCGTCCACCCCGACGACCGAGAAGCGACCCTCGCTGCTGCCCTACAGTTAACTCAAGGGGAGAACGTCAGGGGATTTGAAAATCGCTATCTTTGTAAAGACGGCTCCGACAAATGGCTCTCGTGGGTGGCAGTAGCCTCCGTCGAGGAGGGATTAATTTATACAACCGTTCGGGATATCAGCGATCGCAAGCAAATAGAAGCCGCCCTGCGAGAGAGCGAAAACCGATATTCGATCCTTGCCAAGGCCTCGCCCGTCGGTATATTTTATACCGATGCTGCGGGAAATTGCCTCGAAGTGAACGATAAATGGAGAGCGATTTCGGGGGTCGCCCCCGAAAAGGCGCTAGGCAACGGCTGGCAGCAAGCGCTACACCCCGACGACCGCGATCGCGTCGCGGCTCAATGGCAGCAGTCGGTTCGCGAGCAATCGCCCTTTGAATGCGAACTGCGGCTTCAACGCCCCGACGGAACAACGGTCTGGGTTTGGGTTCAAGCGGTCGCAGACTTGGGGAACGAGGGTAAAATTCTCGGTTATATCGGCACCCTCTCAGACATCAGCGATCGCAAAACCGCCGAAGAACTGCTCTATCACAGCGAACAGCGCTACCGTTCCCTCGTCCAAGCTGCGTCTCAACTGATTTGGACTGCCGATGCCCGAGGGCGCACTGCGGTCGATCTCCCGGAATGGCGAGCTTACACGGGACAATCGGTTGCCGAAGTGATGGAGTACGGCTGGCTCCAAGCCGTTCACCCAGACGACCGAGGGCCCGCCCATCGCGCTTGGGAAAAGGCGGTTCGCGATCGCACCCCCTACCAACAGGTTTTTCGAGTGCGCTCTCATAACGGAAACTACCGTTACTTTATCTCGCGCGGCGTACCGCTTCTGGATGCCGACGGCAGCGTCCGCGAATGGATTGGGACGTGCAGCGACGTTCACGATCGCAAACTTGCCGAGCTCGCGCTCCGACGAAAAGCCGAACGGGAACAATTTCTCAACCGCATTATCAGTCGCATTCGCAGTTCTTTCGAGTTTGACAAGATTCTCAATGCCGCTGTCCAGGAAGTTCGCAGTTTTTTGCAAATCGACCGTTGCAACTTTGGGTTTTATGAAAGTGAAGCCGAAGAGCCGTTTTGGGAAGTGACGACCGAAGCGCGCGCCCCCGAACTGCCCGAGCGCACGGGTTGTTATTGGGCATCGGACTGCGAGTTGCTAATCGCTCCTTTGCTGGGCTTAGAAACATTGCGCGTTGATGATGCAAATCGAGTAGAAGATGCGGGTTCGCGAGAGTTTTTGCAATCGCTTGGCTATCAATCTGTGCTCATTGTTCCGGCTCAAACGCGAGCGGGTCGAATTATTGCCATTAGTTGCGCTCGCAGTCAAGCCGTCCAGCCTTGGAGCGATGACGAGGTTGAACTGTTGGAAGCGGTGATGGTTCAGCTTACTATCGCTCTCAACCAAGCCGAACTTTATACCCAAAGTTTGAGCAAAACCCAAGCCCTCGAACAAACCCTCAACCAATTACAGAAAGCTCAATCTCAGTTAATTCAAAGTGAGAAAATGTCTTCTCTCGGTCAGTTGGTGGCTGGGGTGGCGCACGAAATTAATAACCCGGTTAGTTTTATTTATGGTAATATTGCCCCCGCGACTGAATATACATCCGATTTGCTCCGTTTGGTACAATTTTACCAGGAAGAATATCCCCAACCCACACCCGCGATCGCCGATTTTCGAGAAGAAATTGATATCGATTTCATTCGACTCGATTTGCCCAAATTGCTCGATTCGATGAAAATTGGAGCCGAACGCATTCGGGAAATCATTCAGTCCCTACGGGCGTTCTCTCGTCTCGATGAGGCTGAGGTTAAACAGGTAAATTTGCATGAAGGTCTGGATGGGACGTTAATGATTTTACAAAATCGCCTGAAAGCACAACCCAACCGCCCGGAAATTCAAATTATTAAGGATTATGGGACGCTTCCCCTCATCGAGTGCTATGCCGGTCAGCTCAACCAGGTTTTTATGAATATTTTGGTGAATGCTATTGATGCACTTGACGATCTGTGGAATTCCCAAAGTTATCGGGGAAGGGCAGATAATCTTGCGATTCGGATTCAAACTGCTCTCGATAAAGATTTGACCGCCCAGTCAGAACGTATTATAGTTCAGATTTCCGATAGCGGTTGGGGAATGGAAGAGACAGTGCGACAGCGAATTTTTGACCCGTTTTTTACGACGAAATCGGTTGGAAAAGGAACAGGTTTAGGATTATCGATTAGCTATCAAATTGTGACTGAAAAGCACGGAGGTTCGCTTTCTTGTCATTCGGAACTCGGACAAGGAACTGAGTTTGTTATTGAGATTCCAACGCTGTTTAAAAATGAGGGGTCGTTTGAGCGTTTATAATGAATAATGAATAATGAATAATGAATAATGAATAATGAATAATGACCTCTCCTCAGTCTGCAGGGGCATTGTAATTCACATGGCTGTCAACTTAAGCAGTTGGCATCCAGACTTCCTGAGAGAGATGTGCTTGCTTGTGATGTCGCTTTCGTTGTTGTTTGAATGAACTACTTTAGTTAAACCCAGCAAAGAAATGATATGAGACTAAATGGGTGACAACATTTGTTGTATAAATTTGCATTTCCACTCCATTGGTTCCACCGACCCAAATTGTGTCACCTCGTCTCCGTATCTCGGCGATTTTACGATCGCAAAAGCTCGCTTTCCAATGCCTGGGTCACGCGAGTGTATTCGCTTTCCAAATGAGCCATCACTTCTTGGGGAACGGTAACACTGCCTGTTTTTCCCACATTTTCTAACTCTTGACACAATCTGGAAAATAGGGTAGCGCCCAGAGAACTGCTCATCCCTTTTAAGGAATGAGCGGCTTCTTCTAAGGACTGGGGCTGATTTTGCTCGTTGGCAGAAGCGATGGCTTGCAGGAGTTTTGGCGCTTCTTCGAGGAAGGCAGCGATCGCGTTGTTGAGAAAACTATCGGCATTTTCCCCGCCCATTCGCCGAAGTTCTTGTACCACTTTGGCATCTAACGCGGGTTGCTTCAGTTCCTCGGACTCTTCTATTTCTTCTGGGTGCAATCCCGCAGATATCTGCGGATCGGCGCACAACTGACATTGCAATTTACACTGATTTAACGCTTCAGCCAGCTTGTCCAAACAAATGGGTTTGCACAGATAAGTATCCATGCCTGCATTCAAACACGCCTCTTGCTCTTCAGGAAGGGTTAAACCCGTTACGCCAATAATGTGAGGACCGGATTCTACCGTCCAACGGCTGCGGATTTCTCGCGTTGCTGCTAAACCGTTCATTTCAGGCATTTGTACGTCCATGAGAACGACATTGTAAAGTTGGCATTCCAACGCTGCGATCGCTTCCTTCCCATTAGTTGCACTGTCGGCTTTGTAACCGAGATGGTCGAGCATTTGCAACAATAACATTCGGTTGAGTGCGTTATCGTCGGCAATGAGAATTTTCAGGGGCAGAGGCTTCGGGGAATCGGGGGTGGAATCGGTCGAAGAAGACATTGCGGCTTCCAATTCTCCTAAACTATCAGTGTAATCCTCATAAGTATATTCTACACCCAAATAGTCTGCGATTTTGGTCAATAGAATCTCTTCTTTGCAAGGTTTGCGGACAAAATCGTCGCAGCCGATGGCTAAAGCTTCGGTTCGGTCTTCTTCAAAAGCATTGGCAGTGAGGGCGATAATAATCGGAGCGCGATCGCCCATTTTCAATTTAATTTCCCTTGTAGCGGTATAGCCATCCATCACCGGCATTCGCATATCCATCCAGATTAAGTGAGGGTGCCATTGTTCGCAAAGAGCGATCGCCTCGAGACCGTTGGTTGCTTCGCGCACCTCAAAACCCAAAGGAACTAACAATTTGACCAGCAGTTGTCGATTCGCCAGCTTATCCTCAACGACTAAAATGCGGTAAGTCGGCTGTCCCGGTTGCAATCCAAGGGGACGGCGAGACGGCTTTGAGTCGGGTACATCCGAAGGATCGACCAACGCGATCGCAATATCAAACTTAAAAAGCGAACCAACCCCCGCTTTACTTTCAACAGCAATATCCCCTCCCATCAACTGAACGAAGCGTTTAGAAATCGACAATCCCAAACCCGTCCCCTCTTGAGAAATTCGTCCCGCCTCCGTTTGCGCAAAGGCATTGAATAACCGTTCGATATCTTCAGGGGGAATCCCAATTCCCGTATCTTCCACCTCGAAGTGGAGATGGGGGGACTGGGGGATGGGGGGACTGGGAGACGGGGAGACGGGGGGACGGGGAGGCGAACCGTTATTCTTCAGTGGCACATTGCTGTTGACTGACGACACGCGCAATATCACTCGACCTTTGTCAGTAAATTTAATCGCATTTCCCAGAAAATTAATCAAAACTTGGCGCAGCTTGCTCTCATCAGTGCGAATATACTGAGGAACGTCAGGCGATCGCTCGACTCTAAGCTGTAAATCCTTCGCCTCCGCTTCCACCTCGAGCATTTCCTGGAGCGATCGCAACAACCGATAGAGGTCAAAGTTACTCTCATTAAGAGTCGCCCGTCCCGCCTCAATTTTAGACATTTCCAGCACATCATTAATCAATGACAGAAGGTGTTCGCCGCTGCGACCGATAATATCGAGATACTCTTTTTGCTCCGAGTTGAGGGAAGAGTCGCGTGCCATCACTTGCGCAAATCCGAGAATCGCATTGAGAGGCGTTCGCAACTCGTGACTCATGTTCGCGAGAAACTTACTCTTAGCCCGATTTGCTGCATCGGCGGTTTCGCGAGCCTTCTGTGCTTGATGGAGCAGTTCGGCTTGTTGCAAGGCAACCCCAAGCTGAGTGGCAATTTGAGAGACAAATTTCTTTTCCCGCTCTTGCCACTGGCGCGCGCCCGAACATTGGTGAATGCACAACAAACCCCACAGTTCTTCACCGCGAAATAAAGGCGCGACTAAATTGGCTTTGACCTGAAACTGAGTTAAAGTCTCTAGGTAACACGGGTTGAGATCGGTATTTTCTACATCATCAATCGCGTGAAAATGGCGCTGGCTATACTTTTCCGCATATCGATCGGCGAAACAGCGATCGCTCACCGGAACGCCCAACGCAGAAGGATAGCCCAAGCGCACGTCTTCGGAGACAATTTCGCCCTCGCGAGCGCTAGATTCGGGATAAAACTGAAAAATCGCCACGCGATCTGCCTTCAACAGATGGCGCACTTCGTAGGTTGTCGCCTCAAAAATCTTATCGATTTCGAGGGATTCCCGAATTTTAGTAATGACCCCGGTGAGCGCTTTTTGCTGCTCGGCAATGGTTGCCAATTGTTGGGTTTGCGCTTTGACGCGCTCGAGGGAACTGGCTTGTTGCAGGGCAATGCCCAACTGAGCGGCAACGCGCTCGGCAAAAGCCACTTCAGAGTCTTCCCAAACGTGGGGACCGGCGTGTTGATAAGCGGCGAGGAGTCCCCACAGTTTTTGCCCGACAAAGAGCGGCGCAATCAAAAAGGCTTTAATGTGGTAGTGTTGGAGGATTTCGATGTGACAGGCAGAAAGTCCGGCTTGTTCGACATCGTTAACGACGGAAATTTTGTGATTGCCATAGCGACCGCCTTGGGTTTCTTGTAAGTAAGTATCGTTCCAAACCGCTCGCTCGGCGGGGATGATTTTAGCCCATTGGGGACTCACCGAGCCAAATTCGTTGAGGAATTTTCCTCCCCAGTCGGCATCGAAACGATAGACGGCGACGCGATCGACATTTAAGACCTGACGCATTTCTTGGGTGGCGGTGCGAAAAATTGTTTCGACTTCCGACAGTTGTTGCATTTCTGCGAGCAAGCTAGCGAGAGTTCGCTGTTGGTTGGCGATCGCGGTTGATTGTTTCAGTTCGGAGGTGCGTACTTGCACTTGCTGCTCGAGGTTGGCGTTGAGCGTTTGGACTTGCTGGTACAGTCTATATTGATGGGCTGCGGCGGCGAAGCGTTCGGCAAGGGCTCGCGCCAGACGAATATCGGCTTCGGTCCACGGTTGCGCCTGACCTGTTTGCAAGTTCCGCCAAGCCTCAAAGGATTGTCGGGGAAGCAGTTGGCGCGTATCGGGGTTGTGGTAGCCCGCCCAAACCCGCTCGTACTCGATTTCGTCTCGAAATAAAGTTAAGCAGCCGATTGGTTGGGTCGCGAAGTAGAGAGGGACGATGAGTAGGCCCCGAATTTGCGTCGATTGAAAGGAAGAACTCAGGGACCGGAATAAGGGTTCGCGGTAAATATCGGCCAGCGCCCAAATATCGGAGTCATTGCTGGTTTCTGAAGGAATTTCGCTGAGGGCATAGGTGGCACGCATCCATTTGACCGACCAGGGTTTTGTTGGGGAATTTGCCTCTGCATTTCCCGTGCTTTTGGGGGCGGCTGAGGTGAGAAAATTTTGCCAAAGTCGATTTTCTTCAATTAATCTGCCCTCGCCGCGATCGAGGCGTTCGGGTTGAGTGCCGCAGGTCAAGATTTCAACGGGTTGCTGCGTTTCGTTATTCGAGAGATACAAGCGGCCGCCCGATCCTTGAAAGACGGCAACGGTTTCTTCGAGGGCGGCTTGCAGTTGGACGGTGGGGGTGTTGTAGAGGAGGGCGGTGACGCGGTTGACGCTGGCTTCTTGGCTGGCTTGTTCGCGCACCCGCTCGAGCAGAATCGATTGCGCGATCGCGATCGATACTTGGTCAACGACGGACTGCACGAATTCGAGTTCGTCTTCGGTAACGGCGCGCGCTTGGCTGTGATGCGACACGAGCAATCCCCAAAGGCGCTTATTTGAGTCGAGAGAGGGCAGTTTGACCTCTGGGGTTAAATTTTGACGAGCGACCCCGCGTCGGCGTAAGACGCAAGGGAATGCGCGAGTTTGACCTTCGAGGACAATAGGGACGACGACGGAGGATTTAACCCCCATTGCGGTGAGATATTCGAGGTGGCAGGGATCGACGGGACGATAGCGAATATCGGAGTTTGAGGGGTCTGGGTTCTCGTCGTTGAGGGGAGTGATGCCGATTTGGTGAGACTCGATATCGACAATGCGTCGCTGGCGCGCGCGCAGGAAGAGTTCGCGGGCGTAGGGGGGGATGTCGTCGGCGGGAAAGTGTAGTCCGAGTAGGGGAGGGAGGCGATTTTCGTCGAGAGATTCGGCGATGACGAGGCCGTGGCCGTCGGGTTGAAATTGGTAGATTTTGACGCGATCGGTGCCTGAAAAGGCGCGAACTTCGGCTACAGTTGCCGATAGAATTTCTTGGAGTTCGAGGGATTGTCGAATGCGGGTGGAAATTCGATGGAGGAGGACTTGTTGGGTTAAGTTGGGTAAAGGTTGCTGCGTTTTGTCTGCTGTAACGTTCTCTTGCTTCTCATTCATCTCGGTAGAAACTACTGGTCGTGGGTGGTTCTCTTTTTTATTAAAACATTTTTATTCGGAGGAGGGTGTTTCTTCGGCTTTTGGAAGGGATGACGATTTGGCATAATCGACGTTTTTTGACGCTACTTTTGATGGTTGTTATGACAATTGTGGGTTTTGCCATGAAGTTCTATTCTGGACTCGTTCGAGGGGGGTTTAATAATTCGTTGGGAGGCGTGCTTTATCAGGTTTTTTGGCTTTTTCCGCACAAGAAGGCGATCGCGCCGATTTGTGTCTGCGTGTTTTTAGCGACGAGTGCGTTGGAGGTATTACAGTTGTGGAAGACTCCGGTTTTGGAGGGATTGCGATCGCAGATTGTCGGTCGTTTATTATTAGGAACGACATTTGTGGGATCGGATTTTTTTTTTACGCGATCGATTGTTTGATGGGGTGGGTTTAGTTGATGCAGATTTGTCGATGGAGTCCAACTCGGGCGACGCGCGATTAATCAATCTCCTCCCCTTGAGTGCTACGCTAGAAGGGTCTGAATTGGAAATCAATTTTACCGAAGATGACAAGGCTGTGTTTGTCGATATCGGCAGCCATGATGAGGTATATTAAGCGGTGTTAGTTAGCTATTTTGGGAATGAAGGGGGAGGGTTTTAATTGAGCTTGACAGGTTCAGAGTTTGAGGTGTTGCTATGCCATGCGTTGTAAAAGTCTGGATAGGACAGATTTTGAGCACAGTGAAACAGAACTTCATAGCAACCGACAAAGCGCTTAGCATCATTTTCCATCATTTCGTCAGAGCGATCCCCTTTGAACACAGTTACTACATCTTTCATAACTTTAGCTTTGGAGTTTGTTAAGAATCCCTTTAGTTTTCTCATCTTATAAATATATTCAGAAAAACTTTTATCTTGAGAATTCTTATATAAATTTGATAAAACTGTAATTACGTCTGAATGACCTGGAGAAATATTCCATAAAGTTTCTGCTGCTAGCTCGCGAATATCTTCTGACTCAGCATTATACATTGTTATCAATATAGTTTCTTTTATTTCACAGTTACAAATTTTAGTATCATGAATGTTCCTAAGAGCTTCAAAACAACCTTCTTTATCTTTATGATTGCTAATCAATTGTGTATAGGTTTGTGTTGCGGTTAAATTATTTGGTGCAATTTCTAACAAACTTTTCAATGCAGCAAAGTAAATTGTGCTAAATGAACAATTTTTGATTAGTTCAATTAAAAAATCCGTTAATTTTAAATCTTCTTTACCAATTTGACCTAATCCCTGTAGTGATAGCAGACGAATAGATTCAAGTTCTGTGATTTCAACAAGTTTAATTAGAGTATTAATTGCTTTCTTATTGTCTTTGCCAATTACGACCAACGCAGATACTGCATATTGATGAATCCATTCATCTTCACTGTCTTTGATTAAATTAATTAAACAATCTATTGCTGTTTGATTCCCTTTGTAAATACTCCATAACTCTTCCACATTTGTTAAAATAGTTTCGTCCTCTTCATGCTCTCGAGCAAATTGAATACGAGTCATTAAGTGTTCTGAGTTGGTTATCTTCTGGTTTTCTAAAGTTTTGAGTAAGGAATGACGTTTATTATATCTTTCAAATCTTTCAATATTTCCCAGGTAGCAACTCGGATTTCGGTCTCGATCAATACAATGAAATTGAAGAAGATCGGTTTCAAATGAACTATTGGAATCATCCTGTTCTTTCAAATTTCGTAGTATTTCTTGTCTAAGACAGTAAAGATAGCCATCCCAATTGAATGGCCAATTTTCAGGAAAATTACAAGAAAACTTTTCTGGTGTAATATCTATCAGTAACTTTTTTAATACAATCTTTGCTTTTAAATTATTTTTGTTTATCACTCCTAAAAGTTGAATTGCTACTACTACTATTGATGGAGATATACTTATATTGGAGTAAATTAAGCACTTTAGAATTTCTATGACTTCTTCGCTTTCTTTCTTTAGATTTCTCCAGAAATGAACCCAAAACCCTTGTCTTGTCGGGGTTGAATCTGGATTAATGGAGATGTCTTTTGAGTTTGTTAAAGCTTCAATAACTTCTATTAAATTCTCTTCACTTCTTTCAGATTTCAATAAAGATATTAATTCTCTAGTGACCAAAGTCCGATTAGTGCGAAAAAGAACACTTCTTGAGTTGGATTTAATTGGTTTGGCAAAGTTTCTCCATTCTTGCTTTTCAAAATTGAAATAGCCAAAACTTTGTCTAACAATTCTTTTAATAATTTTATTCGATGCAGTGCATATTTTGAATTCACCAATTGCAAGACCAGCTAACAAATAAGCCTGATAACCATAAAAGTTTCCGCAACCATCCTGAAATTCAATTAATTGTTCTATAAATTTTTCCACACTACATTTCTTTTGCTTTTTTCGACCTATCCAAAACAAAATTACTTGTTTCCACTGCCGTTTAAAAATCCGATACTTCTTCCCTGCTACCGGACAGTCAACATGGTTTCGAGGCAAAAAGTAATCCCAATCTTCCACCGCTAATGCTGCAAAATACTCCTGAAACGTGGGGTGATAAAACGCAAAAATAGATTGACATTGCTCCTCCATACCCACCCGATTTAGCCATCCCAAACCTAATGCCACATGACACAAAGATTGCTCGTCGATCTCTTCACCCAAATACTGCTCAACTAACCCCTGAGATAAGCGAAAACGTTCCTCGTAAGAATCGAGAGCTGCTTTTGCCAACTCGCCTAATTGCTTGTTCAACTGTTTTTTAAGATCGGTAATATTAGTTTTACAACGAGTAGCTTGTTCTCTCAGCGTATCCAAATTGCGATTCCACTTATAAACGTGCTTAAGATAGTTTTCATAGAGTTGCGCTTGGGTATCCGGCAGCGACGAACCATTCCAAGTTTGACACAGCAACGATAAACATAACGGATTCCGGACTAAATCCAGAAGTCGCTCTTGTCCGGGTTGGTGTAAAGCTTGAATCAAAAAATTAGCTTCTTTATCCTTAAACCAACAGTGAATGAACGTTTCAATTTGCTCCAGATTAAAGGGAAGATTGCGAAATACATCAAACCCTAAAAAAGCATTTTTATCGGCTTCCCAAACATTCACCCGACAAGTTACTACTACTCGCGCCTCTTCCACCCATCCCCCCAATAGTGCCGAAAAATGGCGCATTTCTACTCTCGATGTCATTTCATCCAACCCATCCAACAATAGCCAAATTTGTTGTTTGTGTTGGGTGAGTTTGTCAATTTTAATACTTTGACCGTTTTTTTTGAGCCAAATTTCCTCGATGTGGTGCGTAATCGTTGGTTGAGTTAAATCCCCTAAAGATATCAAAATCGGCAATCCTAAATCCTTTTCTAAAATCCAATCTGCAATTTTCTGCAATCGGGTGGTTTTGCCCGAACCGGGTTCGCCGATGATGGCAATTCTACGCCCTTGGCTATTTTTACTTTGCTCTCGCCGCAGGACATTTTCAAAAAAACAGTTTTCCTCAATCGGAATCAGCTTTTCTTCTTCTTCCTTTTCTTCAGTTTTGTCCTTCGACGCGGGTTTAGGCGGTTTGCGTTCAATGAGTGCTAAGGGGACATAAATCTTGTCGAGTTCTGGGGCGACTCCGTGGGCGCTGGTCAAGGGACTGACAGTGAGTTGTTTTTGTTGGGCGAGGTTTTGACGACAGATTTCTCGCCAGTTTATTGATTTTTCTGCTCCTGTTTTTTTGATGTGAAGGAGATCGTTGCGATCGACAACTTCAGATAACTCTAAACCCAACGCCTGGACAATTTTGAAGGCAGATGAAATATCTACTGTTCTACTTTCACCCTTTGAGCCAAAAAACCTTTTTACGGTTGAAGACTCGTTAAACCCTGCTTTTTCTGCAATATTCTCAAACGTCAAAAGTTTTCCTTCTTCGTTACGTTTTGCTGCTTTTGCTTCTTTGAGTTTGACTAACCCGTCTGGAGTGGCTGCGATACCGCGTTTGCGTGTCTCCCCCATACTTACCCAAATTCAAAAAAATATCCTTTCTAGTTTAGCGCAGTGGAAGATTTGACTCGCTTCCCATTTTTGCTAACAATGCACTGAACAATTTTGTAGGGGACTTGCATTGCAATGCCCTTACTCAACTCAATCGTGTCAGTCCTGTGAGAATTGGTATGACACAAAGGGGGAGTTTAGGGGACTTATTAACTTCCCCAATCTACTCCTGACTTTGAGAGATGGCTAATTCACAATGGAGTCAAATCGAAATTTAGGAGATTTCTCAATGAGCAATTTACAGAATTTGCCCCCTTCTCAATCCACAACTGAATCGGTACAAACTGCACCTGTAACTGTCGATTTTCTTCCCGCACTGTTGCAAGATGGCGACAGTCCTGTTGCCATTATTCTGGCGATCGCGGTATTACTTCGAGTTTTGATGTGCCGCGATCGCGTAAAATAATACTTCGGCAGTTTCATTGCCCGCGCGATCGCGCCCCCTACCCGCATATTTCCCCAAAGTTAACGGAATAGCCTTATCCATCGCTGAAAGAAGACCGTAGTCGTGCTACATCCGATACTCTAGGATATTGAAAAGCACGCTTCCCCGGCAGTCCAGTAGATATACTCACAATCGATAAAGACGGATGAGCGATAACTCAACCTATAAGTACATTCTCGGCGAACCCATTGGACGGGGAACCTTTAGCCAGACGCAACGGGCAACGATCGCGATCGGCAATACCAAACTGATGACGGGTCATTCCCAACCCGCCATCCTCAAAACCCTCGCTTCTCAACTACGGGATAGCGACTCCTTCGACTCCCACAAAGAACATTTCCAAACCCTCTCCCAGCGCCTCGCCAACTGCCACCATCCCCACTTAGCCAAAGTTTTAGACTATTTTGAAGAAAAAGGACAGCCCTACATCGTCTACGAAGCGATCGCGGGCTCCAGTCTCGCCCAATTCCTCCAACGCCAAGGTCCCCTCCCCGAAACCCGCGCCCTCCACTCCCTCAAACAAGCCGCCAGCGCCATCGCCGCCCTCCACAGCGCCGGTCTCTACCACCTCGACCTCTCCCCTCACACCCTCCTCAAACGCGACGACAGCGACGATCTAGCGGTCATTGAATTCGGCCTCACCTGCGAACTCAGCCCCGGCATTCAACAAACCCACGCCAACCTTCTCTCCCCCGGATATGCCGCCCCCGAACAGTATCGCGCCGACTCTCCCGCCACCCCCGCTGCCGATATCTACGCCCTCGCTGCCACCCTCTACTGCCTCCTCACCGGCAGTCCGCCGCCCCCAGCCCCCCTCCTCGAACATATCCCCGCCGACGACTGGCAGCAATTTCCCGTCGAATTGTCCAATAGCACAAAAGGTGCAATCTTGCAAGGATTGATTCTCGATTCCGCCCAACGTCCCCAAAGCGTAGAAGCATGGCTGAGTTTGTTTCCCGCCGAAACGCCTCCCGCCGAAACAGCAACCGCGAATAAGCTCGACGCAAAGCCAGAAAAAACGCGATCGCCCGGGAACCCGCGTAGCAGCACGCGCTCCTTCAAACCCCTCAAACTCTACAGACATTTCGCGAAACGCTACCCTTTTGCCAGTTTCCGCACCCCCCCCGCGCAACCCCAAACCGCCCCCAAATTCCCCTTGCGCGCCCTCATATTAACCTGCGCGATCGCCGCCTCAGCCGGAGCGGGTCTCGGCCTATCGGTACGCCTCAACCGACCCGAAGAGTCCGGTTCGAGTCCGTGGCACCTCAAACAATCCTTTCCCCCGCGCGAAATCGCTCCCTCCTCCCCCGATGACGAATCTTAACGTCCTGCGGCGTTCAAAAAGACGCAACCAGCACGAAATAGAAGAACAAACCCCAATTTTTCGCTAAAATCCAAGGGGATACGGGCATTTCGCCGAAACGTTTTAACTCTTCCCCATTCCCCATTCCCCATTCCCCAAGGTGGCAAAATCTGCTCCCGATGCAAGCGATCGGATATAATTTGTAACGAAACGTATAACATTTTTAGGCTCCCCCCCCATGAGCAACAACTCCGTCATCCACGCCTTCTTCGTTGGCAAAGCCGTTGCCAACGTCCTTCAAGAAAAAGCCGAAGAAGCCCTCAGCGACGCACTCAGCGAACTCGGAAAATTTGATGCCGAAAGCCGAGAACACCTGCGCCAATTTTCCGAAGAAGTCCTCAATCGTGCCGAACGAGAAATGTCCCAGAGAACGGCAACCGCACCTTCTGCCACCGCGCCCAGTCCGAGTGCAAGCGCTTCAACCAGTAGCGATCTCCAAGAAACCATTGACGAATTGCGCGCCGAAATTGCGCGAACTCGCGCCGAACTGACCGCATTTCGCAGCCGACCGCTCTAGTGCTGCCTGGAATTAAAAATTCAAAATGCTTAGACTGTAAGCGGTTCGCGGATGCGCGAATTGTCGCTTTAAGTTTCGCCGCCCCCTACAAAAACGCGCTTCTGTAGTGCGTCCTCGAGCAATTCTCTACCGATAAAAATCAATTTAACAAACCCTTGTGTCAGCCCTCTCCGAAACCTCCAACAGCTCGCTCGAATATCTTCCCAACTCCACTGCGTCCCAAGCTTCGGCGCGACCGGGCAGGGGAAAAAGTGCCTATCGCTGGAACCGGGAAAACTACTCGCGCTCCCGACGACGTTTTGATATTTGGGTCTTCGTTTTAAGCCTCCTTTTTGGTCTTTGGTTCGACACCAAGCCTTGGAGTTATCCCGGCGGCTACACGCCAGAAAAGCGCCAAAAACGTCGCAAATCTCAAGCCATTTGGATTCGCGAAAGTTTGCTCGAACTCGGTCCGACATTTATTAAAGTCGGTCAATTATTTTCAACGCGGGGCGATTTATTTCCCATCGAATACGTTGAAGAACTGACTAAACTCCAAGACCGCGTGCCGGCTTTCTCCTACGAACAAGTTGCGGCGATTATTCAAGAAGATACGGGGAAATCGATTCCCGAACTTTTCCGCGGTTTTGACCCTACTCCCCTCGCCGCAGCGAGTCTCGGACAAGTTCACAAAGCCCAACTTCTCAGCGAAGAAGAAGTTGTGGTTAAAGTTCAGCGTCCGGGTTTGAAAAAGTTATTCACTATCGACCTGGCAATTCTCAAACGCATTGCCCAATATTTCCAAAATCACCCCAAATGGGGGCGCGGGAGAGATTGGTTGGGTATTTATGAAGAGTGCTGTCGGATTTTGTGGGAAGAAACCGACTACCTCAGCGAAGGGCGAAACGCCGATACTTTTCGTCGGAACTTCCGCGAATTTGATTGGGTGAAGGTTCCGCGCGTCTATTGGCGCTATACGAGCCCGCGCGTCCTTACCCTCGAATATGCTCCCGGCATTAAAATTAGCCACTATGAAGCGTTGGAAGCGGCGGGTTTAGACCGGAAATTGCTCGCCCGTTTGGGGGCAGAAGCCTATTTGCGACAATTGCTCAACGATGGCTTTTTTCATGCCGATCCCCATCCCGGCAATTTGGCAGTGAGTGCCGATGGCAAGCTGATTTTCTACGATTTCGGCATGATGGGAAGCATTAAGAGCAACGTGCGCGAACAGTTGATGGAAACGCTGTTTGGCATTGCTGAGAAAAATGCCGATCGCGTGATTTCATCATTGGTCGCCTTGGGCGCGCTCGCACCGACCGGAGATATGGGTCCAGTCCGGCGATCGGTTCAGTATATGCTGGATCATTTCATGGATCAACCCTTTGAAAATCAGTCGGTAGCCGCGATTAGCGAGGATCTCTACGAAATTGCCTACGACCAACCCTTTCGCTTTCCCGCCACATTCACCTTCGTTATGCGTGCCTTTTCAACCTTAGAAGGCGTGGGGAAAGGATTGGATCCCGAGTTCAACTTTATGGAAGTGGCCCGGCCCTTCGCCATGCAAGTGATGACCGATAGCAACACCACCAACGGCAATAGTATTTTAGATGAGTTGGGGCGACAAGCCGCCCGGGTGGGCAGTAGCGCCCTGGGACTGCCGCGCCGCCTCGAAGATACCCTCGAAAAACTCGAACGAGGAGACATTCGAGTGCGAGTGCGATCGCAGGAGTCGGATCGAATTTTGCGTCGAATTAGCACGATCCAGCTTTTAACCAACTATACTTTATTAGTTGCGACTTTTATTTTGTCGGCGACGATCCTCTTCGTCTACGGTAAAATTTGGCTAGCCGCGATCGCGGCCTTGGCAGCGGGAGGAGCAGCAATTGCGATGTTCCGTCTTTGGCGGCGAGTCGATCGCCTCGACCGAATGCCTTAGTTGTTGAGTTTCCAAAAAGCAAATTAAGCAAACAATATTATATGAAACCGGGTTTTGCGGGTCTGACGGATACGGGAGTGGTTCGTTCGGTCAACCAAGATAATTTTTACATTGACGAACTCGAAGGGCGCTTTTTTATAGTGGCTGACGGGATGGGAGGTCATGCTGGCGGACAAGAAGCCAGTCAGATCGCAACGGATGTAATTCGCAAGTATTTAGAGGAGCATTGGGACTCTTCGGTGGAATCGCTAGAGTTGCTAGAGAAAGCCATTTTCGAGGCGAATCAACAAATTTTGTCCGACCAACTCGACCATCCCGAACGCGGAGACATGGGAACGACAGCAGTGGCGATCGCGTTTCGCAACGGCAAGTCGTGGTTCGCGGCAGTGGGGGATTCTCGGCTGTATCAAATGCGCGATAACAGCCTGGAACAACTCAGCGAAGACCAAACTTGGGTCGCGCGCGCCCTCAAACAAGGAGATTTGACCGAGGAAGAAGCCAGGATGCACCCGTGGCGGCACGTTCTCTCTCAATGTTTGGGTCGCAAGGATTTACAAAAAGTGGCAGTGGGAGAGATGGAGGTGCATTCGGGAGATTGTCTTCTGTTGTGCAGCGACGGATTGACTGAGGAAGTTGGCGATGAGGCGATCGCTGCCTGTCTAAGCGCCAATGATACTTGCGAAGAGGCAGTTGGGGCTTTGGTTGAGGAAGCCAAACGCAATGGCGGGTCCGATAACATTACAGTTGTTTTAGTGGCGCGGCAGTAGGGGCGGGGTTTCCCCGCCCAATTAGCAACCTCTCGATGAGGGAATGGCGATTAATTTTTAATTTTTAACTAAAGATGCGAGAGAATTCTCCCACCTCGCGCGCTCGGGTGGTGAGATGAATCGAGCCAGCAGACAAAATACCTTTTGAGTTTTTATTACTTTATTTTATAATGCTAAAATGATTCGAGTCGCTCAAAAGATACGATTATATCCAACCCCCCAAAAACAGCAGCAATTAGCTAGGGCTATGGGCTGTTGTCGATTTTGGTGGAATCATGCTCTGAATATATGTAATCAGACGTATAAACAGACGGGTAAAGGAATATCTCGTAGCGGTTTGAATGCTTTGCTGCCCGAGCTGAAGAAAGAACACCAATGGTTGAAAACAGATGTTTATTCTCAATCTTTGCAGCAAACGACTCTAAATCTATCTCGCACTTTCATCAACTTCTTTGAAAAGAGGGCGCGCTCTCCCAGGTTCAAATCTAAACACAGAAAACAGTCAGTTGGATTTCCCCAGCATACGTCTATTGAAGACGATAGTCTTAAGTTGCCTAAAATTGGTCTAATCAAAGCCG
>JAXHVQ010000076.1:0-29137 GCA_034189065.1 Cyanobacteriota bacterium | reverse complement strand
TCTTCAGGCGATATAATCTTTCTCCCGTGGGTCTATCGGGTATTAGCAGTCGTTTCCAACTGTTGTCCCCGTCCTCAAGGCAGGTTCTCACGCGTTACTCACCCGTCCGCCACTAACTCCCGAAGGAGTCCGTTCGACTTGCATGTGTTAAGCAGACCGCCAGCGTTCATCCTGAGCCAGGATCAAACTCTCCATTTTGGCTCTTGATTTTTTGCTAACTTTAGTATGATTTTCAAAGGGGGTTCCCTTCGATAATGCTTTCAATCCCTATTGCTTTGTCTAGGTTCTGCCCTTGGCTTTGAGGCGTTTGCCTCGCTTCAGGCGCTTTACTAATTTAGCCCCCCCCTCTTGCATTTGTCAACCCCTTTTTTGAAAAAAATTTTCGGGGGACGATCGAAGGCACCGAAACCCCTGAATTTGTGTACAATCGATCGAACCAATTGTGGACGTGAGGGCAAGGTGTCTGTATCTTTTCAGTCGGTTGTTACAATTTTGAATCAGTTTTGGGGCGATCGCGGCTGCGCGATCGTTCAGCCTTACGATACGGAGAAGGGGGCGGGAACGATGAACCCCCATACGTTTTTAAGGGCGATCGGCCCCGAACCGTGGTCGGCGGCATATGTCGAACCGTCCCGAAGACCGACGGACGGGCGCTACGGGGAAAATCCCAATCGCTACCAGCACTACTATCAATATCAAGTTTTGATCAAACCATCGCCGACCAATATCCAGGAGGTTTACCTCGATTCTCTTAGAGCCTTGGGCATTCATCCAGAAGATCGCGATATTCGGTTCGTCGAAGATAATTGGGAGGCACCGACGCTGGGCGCTTGGGGCGTGGGTTGGGAAGTTTGGCTCGATGGGATGGAGGTGACGCAGTTTACTTATTTCCAGCAATGCGGGGGCATTGACTGTCGTCCGGTTTCCATTGAAATTACCTACGGACTGGAACGATTGACGATGTACCTCCAAAATGTAGATGCACTAACTAAGATTCAATGGAACGATCGCGTGACTTACGGCGACATTCATTTCCAAGGAGAGGTCGAGCAGTGTACGTATAATTTTGAGGCATCCGATCCCGATTTACTGTTCAATCTGTTTGCACTCTACGAACAGGAGGCGAAACAACTGAGCGATCGCGGCCTCGTTCTTCCCAGTTACGATTACGTTCTCAAATGCTCCCACACCTTTAACCTACTGGATGCGAGAGGAGTCATCTCGGTGACAGAACGCACTCGTTATATTGCGAGGATTCGGAACTTAGCCAGACAAGTGGCTCAACTCTATCTACAGCAGCGAGAGGCTTTGGGATTTCCTTTGGAAGCTGGAACGGGTAATTTAAATAAGTAGCGCGTTGAGCTGGCTTCGTTTTCGGTTGAGGTTAATCGTCAGAGACTTGAAACATTTAACACTTCTGTCAGCCCAAGAGAAACCAACAGACATTAAGGAGGTTTATGCTACGGATCGATCGAACCAATACTGTTATTGTCGGATTAGATTTGTATGCAGTTGCAGAACGCCATCAGTCGGGTTTAGTTGAAGCTATTGTTGGAGAGCAAATCCCCTCCTGGAAGTCTAATCCTAATTTTTTATCGGCTGCCGTGCATCAGAGCTTGGACGGGGTTCGCGCCTTTGTGTACAGCCAATGGCATCCTAAATTCGATCGCAACAATTTAGTCCGTCCAATTGTATTGAGCGAATTTTTTCCGCCCGACTCCCTCCAGTTAGAAGTTTCCGCCAGTCGTTCGTTATCGGCAGAAGTTGAGATTGTTGAAGGCGATCGCATTACCCATCTTGCCGAGTTTCGCATGGTACCATCCAATCAACCCGAAATGGTCAAGCGAACGACAGCAGAACTGGATCGAGCAATGGATAATTCCCCCGGACTCATTTCGGCGACATTTCATCGCAGTTTGGACGGAACGCGAATGTTTAATTACGGTCAGTGGGAGAGCCAGGAGGCATTTGAGGCAATTCTTAAACAGCCCGGATTTAATCCCAACCAACCTTATTGGGAAGGTTTAGCCCGCAATGAATTCCATTTATATAATGTTGTTTGCGTTGCGTTGGCTGACTAGCAATTGTGTTAAAACCGGCGGCAGCAAGAGATATAAGCTATTGCTGCATTCATTCTGAATTCTTCCATTCTTCTATTCTTCCGAAGCTAAAGTTTTGCAACCCAAATAGAAATGCTATAAGTTATGAGACTACTTTGCGCGAGCAACGGTCATGGAGAAGACGCGATCGCGGTTCGGATTTTAGAAGAACTTCAACGTCAGTCCCCGCTATTAAAAATCGCCGCACTTCCTCTTGTGGGCGAGGGGGACGCTTATCTCCATTCAAAAATTTCCATTGTCGGTGCCGTCAAACAAATGCCGTCGGGAGGATTTGTTTACATGGAAGGAAAGCAGTTGTGGCGAGATGTGAAAGGGGGTTTGTTGCAACTGGTTTGGACGCAATACAAGGCAATGCGTCAGTGGGTTCGCGCTTCGACAGAACCGGCAGCAATTTTAGCAGTTGGCGATGTTGTGCCGCTTTTATTTGTGGGGTTGAGTGGCGTTCCCTATGGGTTTGTGGGAACGGCAAAATCGGAGTATTATTTACGCGATTCGCCGGAGGGTTGGCTATCTCCTAAGACGCGCCGAGAGGGTTGGGCGGGTTCGGTGTATTATCCTTGGGAGCGCTGGTTAATGAGTCGGCGACGTTGTAAGGCTGTTTTTCCTAGAGATAGCTTGACTTCAAAAATTTTGCAACAGAAAGGGGAAATTCCAGTCTTCGATTTGGGAAATCCGATGATGGATAAACTCGAACCGGAAGAACCTACACCGACGTTTTGTGAGGCGAATATTGAGGCACATTCTACCGCGCGATCGCTCCGCATTATCCTGTTACCGGGCTCTCGTCCTCCTGAAGCTTATGGAAATTGGGAACGAATACTCGAAGCGGTTGAGGAAGTCAGTCGCAAAATGCGCGGGTTTGAGGTGGTGTTTTTGGCAGCAATTTCGCCAACTTTGGATTTGAATGCTTTTACTTTACCTTTGACGGAACGGGGATTTCGACTGCAACGGGAGGGACAAAGGGAGGGAAGTTGCGATGTACTTTTCTTTAAAGGCGATCGCGCGCGAGTCGTTTTGGCGCAAAATGCGTATCGCGATTTTTTACGGCAAGCTGATTTGGCGATCGCGATGGCAGGGACGGCGACGGAACAATTTGTGGGTTTGGGGAAACCCGCGATCGCGATCCCCGGTTCTGGACCCCAGTATACCTATGCTTTTGCCGAAGCGCAATCGCGTCATTTAGGAGCATCTTTGATTTTAGTACGACAGCCGCAGGAAGTTCCAGCCGTTATTCAATCGCTTTTAAACGATCCCGATCGCCTTCAGTTAATTGCTGAAAATGGTCGGTTGCGAATGGGTTCGCCGGGTGCGGCGCGACGAATTGCTGAATGTTTGATTGCAAAATTGTTGTAAAAATCTGCTGATATTTAAATTTAAGGGTCAATGAAACTGAGTTTATGCGCCATCGTCCTCAATGAAGAAGAATCTCTCTCTCGCTGTCTCGAAAGCGTTGGAGATGTTGTCGATGAAATGGTTGTTTTGGATACGGGATCGCGCGATCGCACTATTGAAATTGCGAAAAAAGAAGGCGCGCGCGTTTATTCTTTTCAATGGGGCAATGATTTTGCAGCGGCGCGCAATGAAGCGTTAAGGTACGCGCGCGGAGAATGGGTTTTGGTTCTCGATGCGGATGAAGTGTTAAACCCTAAAATTATCCCCCAACTCAAAGAGGCGATCGCTAATGAGGACTATCTATTAATTAATCTCCTTCGTCAAGAAGTGGGAGCGACTCAATCTCCCTATTCTCTCACGTCTCGACTCTTTCGCAATCGACCGGAACTAGAATTTTCTCATCCCTACCATGCAATGGTGGACGATAGCGTAGTGGCACTTGTGGAAAAGGAACCCCGTTGGAAAGTTGTTTCGCTGCCTTCTCTTGCAATCTTTCACTATGGCTACCAACCCGAAACAATTGCTGCAAAGAGTAAATTTAAGCGCGCGCGGGAGTCGATGGAGGCGTTTTTAGCAACTCATCCCGATGATGCTTATACCGAGAATAAATTGGGGGCGCTCTATCTCCAAGAAGGACGTTTTCAAGAGGGCATTCAATTGTTAGAAAGCGCCTTGACAAAAAAGCAGATTGATGCACCGGTTTTATTTGAAATCCATTATCATTTGGGAAATGGTTATGCGCGCTTGTCGAACCCGAATAAAGCTGTACGCCATTACCAGGAGGCGATCGCGCAACCGATTCTGCCGCAGTTGAAGTTGGGCGCGTATAACAATTTAGGCGGTTTGTTGCAGGCAGCGGGGGAATATCAGTTAGCCGAGAAAATTTATAAAGAAGCGCTAAAAATCGATCCAAATTTCGCGATCGCGCATTATAATTTAGCTATGACGTATAAGGCGATCGGGAACTTCAAAGAGGCGATCGCGGCTTGCGAAGCGTCTATTCGATTAAACCCCGACCGGGGGTCAGCTTATCAAAATCTCGGCGTTATCTGGCTGAAATGCGGGAATTTTGCGAAAAGCGAGGAAGCGTTTAAAAAGGCGATCGCGCTTCACCAACAACGAAATCCTCAAGAAGCTCAGCGCCTTCGTCAAGAACTACAAGCAATCGGATTTTCTAATCTTTAAAATTGTCTATGAATTCACCTATTTTTCACCTAGCGATTCCCATCAACGATATTGCTAAAGCGAAAGCATTCTACGTCGAAGGTTTAGGATGCGGCTTAGGTCGAGAATCGGAAGTCGCTGTAATTTTAGACTTTTACGGGCATCAAGTTGTCGCTCACATGACCAACGATCCTTTAACGCCGCAACGAGGAATTTATCCGCGACATTTTGGATTAATTTTTCCCGAAGAGAAAGATTGGGAAACGCTTCTTGAAAAAGCGAAAAGCAATCAACTTGCCTTTTACCAACAGCCCAAGCACCGTTTTGTTGGACAGGTTACGGAACATAGAACTTTCTTTTTAGAAGACCCATTTTACAATTTTTTGGAGTTTAAATTTTATCGCCATTATGAAGCTATTTTCGGAAAATGCGAGTTAACGGCAATTGGCGATCGTTGAATTTTAAAAATGTGCCTTTACAGAAATGGGAAATATAGACATTTCAATTAGCGGTGTTTCACTAAATAGGAATTGTGTTTGTTAAATTACGAGAACAACAGATAAGTTTTGGAGTGTGGAGTCACCAACGACTAATAACTAATGACTAATGACCAACGACCAATAACCAATGACCAATACTTTAATTGTTATTTGTGGGGCAACGGCGACGGGAAAATCGGGGTTAGCGTTAAAATTAGCCCAACGTTTAAACTCAATTATCCTCAGTGCTGACTCTCGCCAAGTTTATCAAGAATTTGATATTGGAACCGCAAAACCCACACTTCAAGAACAACAATTAGTTTCTCATTATTTAATTGACATTTGCGCTCCAACAGAAACTTTAACTCTAGCCCAGTATCAAGAACAAGCTCAATCCCTAATCAAATATTGTTTCGAGTGCGACTCTGCGAATCAGCCTAACTCTCAATTGAATTCAGCCTCTCCTGTTCCCTTATTAGTAGGTGGAACAGGATTATATATCAAATCAGTTGTAAAAGGGTTAAAAATCCCCCGAGTTTCACCACAAGCCGAATTGAGAAAAAGTTTACAACAATTAGGTCAAAAGCAATTATACGCTTTTTTATCCCAGGTCGATCCCAGTGCAGGTGCTAAAATCCATGCCAACGATTCTGTGCGGACTTTAAGAGCATTAGAAGTATTTTATGTGACCGGAATTCCAATTTCCAAACAACAAGGAGAAAATCCTCCAAGCTATCCGATTCTGCAAATTGGATTGGACTGTGAAGCTGAAGCGTTACGAGAACGGATCGAGAAACGGATGGATAAGATGCTCGCGATGGGATTTGTTGAAGAAGTTGAGAAACTAGGTCAAAAGTATGGTTGGGATTTACCTTTATTGGAAACGTTGGGCTATGGGGAAATAAAGCAGTATTTGAAGGGAGAGATCGATTTAAAAAAAGCGAGAAAATTGACCATTTCCCATACGCGCCAGTTTGCAAAACGTCAAACAACTTGGTTCCGAGCTTATCCTGAGATTGAATGGTTTGATGCCAACGATCCCGATTTATTAGAACAAGTTTGGTTGAGGGTGAAGAGACTTTCTGTTGACTAATGACCAATGACTAATGACTAATGACCTGTAGGGGCGGGGTTACCCCGCCCCTACTAAGGTTGGCGACAAATTCCAAAAACAGAGGTATAGCCGTGTAAAAATGTACTCGTTCCCACCGGTCCAATTTCCCCATTACAGAAAAAACCTCCTAGCGCAGTATTATTAAAATAGCGGTCAAACAACTTCGATTCAAAATTCGCTTGACCGTAAAGTCCTTCCCCCCGTCCCAAACAGGAAAATATCAGCGCCCCCGCAGCCGAACAACACCGTTGTTGCAACCACATTTCCAAATCTTCAGCAGAGGTTGTGGCATCTCGAAGGTGGAACTGAATGCGCTGTCCCGGACGCACGCGATCGCCGATCGCGATCGCCCCCATACCCGGATCGACTCCAATTAAATTCCGGATCAAAAAGTCCCCCAAACCCAACTCTTGCTTAAATTCATTGCGAACCAAACCGATAAACAAAGAATTCTGCGCCAATTGTCGATCTTCGAGACTGAGATTTTGTAGCAAATTTTGCAGCGCAATCAGGGGAGTTTGGGGTTCTTGAGTTGCTCCGTCTGCACTATCGGGTTGAACTTCCAAAACAATATTGTGTTCGCCCTTGGTCACGCGATAAGGTTGACCAATCGGGCGACAGCCTTGGGCAACAATGGTTTCAATGGCAATATTGCCGCTGAGAGCAACTCCAATGGTTCCTTCCTGATAGCGGCGGAAATTACAGAACAGACTCGTACCCGAATTTCCCATTCCCGTACTCGCCAATCCTCCAATTTTGACAGAACCGGGATAGGCATAATCGAGTCCCGACAGCAGGTCATTAATTTTAGCGCTGAAGGGATCGGCCAATAAAATAAAGTGGGGTTGAGCTTCAGGAAAAACGCCCATCAAGTCAGCCCAGCGCTCGGGCGGGTCGTCGAGGTCGGGGAAGTCGCTTTCGAGGAGATGAAAGGCTTCTACGGCAACATCAGGGAGATGAGCGAGGGTTAAACTCAAGGCAGGCAATCCTTCGACTTCCTGGGGAAGCGTCCCTTCCGAACCGCTTCCAATGACTCCACCGCCGCCACAGCCAATTAAAGTTGCTACCTTTAATTTTTCCTGTAACAGTGGCATTAAACGCGAATATTCGCTGGCAAAGGCAGAGGAGATAAAAATAATGCCTAAGTCGGCGGGTTGGGAAAGGGATTTTTGAGCGGTTTCGCAGACTTCCTCAATCGCAGCTTCGAGGGAGGCACGGGTAGAGAAGGCGTTGACCCATTTCATGTGTGACATAGGGGCTTGGATAACGAGGGAACAGGAGAGGGGGAGAGGGGGAGTAGGGGAGTAGGGGAGTAGGGGAGACAGAAGGAAAGAAGTATTTTGAAAAATATATGCGGATGATTTAATTTATGGGAATTATTATAGATAGGAATGAGCGACGCAAAGCTCTCTGTTCAATCCCAACTCGATCGTAAACCACTGTAATCCACATCAAGCACAGTGTGAACCCCAAGTTTCCCAATTCTTCAGAATCGAGAGTCCTTTAAACTAGCAATATCACTCAAAAAAAGAGCTCCCTCGAAATAGCATGGCCGATACGCTCAAAGCATCGAAACAGGGGTTAGAAATTGTCGATCGCGCTCGACGCAGAAGGGGATGGACGAAAACGAGAACGCCGGCGTGGTGGGATTCAGCTTACACGACCCAGGCGACGTTAAAGCGCTTTTGGCGCGGAATTGCCATTCAACGGGAGAACTTTATTGCCATTTGTCAAGCCGTAGGATTGCCCAATTGGAAGGCGATCGCGGAAGGTGTTGAAGATGAAAATCGCGATTTCTCTGTTGAGGAACTTCGACCTGTTGTCCATTCTACCGAGGCTCCTACGCAATTTAACCGACTTGACTGGGGAGAAGCCCCTGATTTGCCATTTTTCTACGGAAGGGACTTAGAACTGCAAAAACTCGATCGCTGGATCGTCGGCGATCGCTGCAAACTGGTGACGCTATTGGGAATGGGCGGTGCGGGAAAAACCTCCCTTGCTGTCACCGTTGTCGAACGTTTGGGAGAGCAATTTGAGTGCGTGTGGTGGCGATCGCTTCTTGGCGCGCCGCCTCTAGATTTTTTACTCGAACAACTCATTCAATTTGTCTCCCAAGGCACGGAAACTCTCGCCTCTTCAAACTTACAACAAGCCATTACAAGGGCGATCGCGCTCTTGAATCGCCATCGCTGCTTAATCGTTCTCGACGAAGCCGAAGCGATTTTAGGGGGCGGTGGCGGTCAATCTTATTGCCCCGGTTACGAGGGTTACGGCGACTTTTTCAAGCGCGTTGGTAGCGATCGCCATCAAAGCTGCGTCCTCCTCACCAGTCGGGAAAAACCGGGCGAAGTTGTCGCTTACGAGGGGCAAATGCTGCCGGTGCGTTCCCTCCAATTGGGGGGACTCAAACGCCAAGAAGCCCTCCACGTACTCGAAACCAAGGGACTTTCGGTGTCGGAAAACGAACTGAGCTTGTTGACCGATTTTTATAGCGGCAACCCCCTCGCTCTCAAAACCATCGCGACAACCATTCAAGAATTATTTGGCGGAAATACTGCTGCCTTTCTCCACCAAAATACCCTCGTCTTGGGCGATCGCTTGCGCGGACTCCTCGCCCAACAGTTCGATCGTCTCTCGCATCGGGAAACCGAAGTCCTGTACTGGTTAGCCCTCGATCCCGAACCGCTGCCGGTAGAACAGTTGCACTCGTATTTACTCTTTTCGCCGCCGCGATCGCATTTGTTGGAAACTTTGGCAGCGTTAGAGAGGCGATCGTTAATCGATAAGATTTCTAACGAGGGTGAAATTCGCTTTACCCTCCAACCCCTCGTCATGAAATACGTCAGCGAAAACTTTACTCAACAAAGTCTTGCGGAAATTAAAGCCGTGCTGGACAATCGAGATATCGAGTCGTTTCGCGTCCTCAAAACCCACGCCCCCATTACTCGAACTGGGGCTGAGAAAAAAACGCATCCCTCCGTACAAGTCCTTCCTCGGTTGGTCAAAGCGTTGCCCAGGGGACTCGGTTGCGACGAAGCGCAAGTTGCCAAAAAGCTCGAAACGCTCTTACCGCTGTTGCACGGTCGGTCTCCTCAAGTTATCGGTTATATTGAGTCCAATTTAAAAGCGATTTTGAACAATCTCAACTCCGAAGCGCGATCGCGATAATACAAAGGGCAAAGGGCAAGGGGCAAAGGACATTGGGCAAAGGAACGAATAACTAATGACCAATGCTGATTGCTGATTGCTGATTGCTGATTGCTGATTGCTGATTGCTGATTGCTGATTGCTGATTGCTGATTACTGATTACTGGTAACTGTTTACTGTGTCCAAGGTCGTTCTAGAAAAAATTTACAAAAGCTTTCCCAGTCGCAAAGGAGAACCTATCGCTGCCGGTACCGAAGGCACGCGCGGACAGGTCAATGCCGTTAGCGTGTTACGTTGTATTAACCTAGCGGTAGAAGACGGGGAATTCATGGTATTGGTCGGCCCGTCGGGATGCGGAAAAAGTACGCTGCTGCGCGCGATCGCGGGATTAGAAGACTTAACCGGCGGCAATATTTACGTCGGCGATCGCCTCGTCAACCCCCTCCCGCCCAAGGAACGCAACATCGCAATGGTTTTTCAAAGTTACGCCCTTTACCCCCATTTAAGGGTGTACGATAACATTGCCTTTGGCTTGAGGCGGATGTATCGCGAAGAAAAGAGCGCGTCCGAAGAAACGGACTCGGTAGATTGGAAAAAATGGGCGCGGTCTGTGGGCGAAAAACTCTGGGAAGAAGCAAAAGAAGCAATTTTGAGAAGGTTGAAGGCCCCCACCGAAAAAGAACTCGCCATCGAACAACAGGTCCGCAGCGTCGCCAAATTGCTGCAAATCGAACCCCTATTGCGACGGTACCCCAAACAGTTGTCGGGGGGACAGAAACAGCGAGTCGCCCTCGGACGCGCCATTGCGCGCAACCCCCAAGTCTTTTTAATGGACGAACCCCTCTCCAACCTCGATGCAAAACTGCGATCGGAAACCCGCAGCCAAATCGTACAGTTGCAGCGGCAATTGGGAACCACAACCATTTATGTCACCCACGACCAAACCGAAGCCATGACAATGGGCGATCGCATCGCGGTGATGGATCGAGGAGAAATCCAGCAAATTGCCAAACCCCTAGAATTGTACAATCGACCGGCCAACCGCTTTGTTGCCGAATTTATTGGCGCGCCGCCGATGAACTTTTTAACCGTTACGGTGAAAGCACCTTTGGGACTGGTACATCCTCAATTTCGCCTCACCGTCCCCGCCTTGTGGACCGACTACCTCAGCGAGTACGACGGGCAACTGCTGTGGTTGGGGTTGCGCGCCGAACACCTCGCGCCCAGTCCCCCCGCCACGAAAAATATTTGCGCCATCGTCGATCGCATCGAAGCCTTGGGGAACGATACCTATATCGCCGTCCACCTCGCCAGAGACGAGACGACCCTTCTTCAAGTGCGCGTCCCGCCGGAATTTGAGGTGCAAGGGGGCGATGAAATTTGGCTATCGGCGAATCTAGATAAAATTCATCTGTTCGATCCGCAAACCGGTCAAGCCATTTGGCGCTAGAATCGCTGTGGGAAATGCGCCCCTTCAACAGCAAGCGAACCTCTCTTAGTGCTTTGCATTTCTACGTAAAGGCTGGAAACCTAAATGTTCGACCGACTTTGCACCAAATCTCGCAACTCTGGCTACAAATCGATCGCCCCGTCACCCCGTCAATCATTTGTAGCCCAACAAGGGCGAACATGGTATGAGAAGAGAGTTAAACTGTGGCTGTTGCGTACTCGAACAAATGCGATCGCTACCGGCGGCAACCTCTTTTCTGTATTTTTAGTCTTAAAATCGTAGTGGACACCAACACTCCAAATCGTTATATCGTTATATGGAAAAAGAAACGCAGCAAAATGGTTGGGTAGAACTGGCAAAAACCCTGGGTTTGAGCCTGTTTTTAGCCTTTGGCATTCGCAGTTTCATTGCCGAGGCGCGTTACATTCCCTCTGAGTCGATGCTGCCGACATTGGAAATCAACGATCGCTTGATTATCGAAAAGGTCAGCTACCATTTCACCGATCCCCAGCGCGGCGATATCGTGGTTTTTCGGCCGCCCGACGAAGCAATTATTTGCAGTCCCAACCAACCTCTGCCCATCCGCGATGCTTATATCAAGCGCGTGGTAGGCTTGCCCGGAGAAACCGTCGAAGTCAAGGAGGGACAAGTTTGGGTGGATGGCAAACCCCTCCCCGAACAGTACATTAAAGACGCGCCGAACTATCCTTTTCCCTCGATTACGGTACCGGAAAATTCCTATCTCGTCCTCGGCGACAATCGCAATCAAAGTTGCGATTCTCACGTTTGGGGTTTTGTGCCAGAGCAAAATATTATCGGCAAAGCGGTGGTTCGGTTTTGGCCTCTCAATCGTTTAGAGGGCAGTCTTCGTTAAAAACGTTGGGAGACGCAATAAAACTTAATAAATGAACATTGAGATGCTTCAATGCGTAAACTAGAAACGGGCAAGCAATGTTCGATACGGGCTGCGCGATCGCGTGGAGTAAATGTGGGGAACGACTTGCGAGCTTTCATCCGGGTCGATCGCGTCCCTAGCAGCGAAGAGTTGTAAGCTTGAAATCAAAGTGACAGCTTTTCCTGACTGCGATCGCACAGTGCGTATATCGGGACAAGATCGCGCGCTTTGGTGTTGCCCATTACAAGACTTCTGTCAGACATCAAATGAAATTCGCCCTTCGAGCTTCATGGAAACTCAGTCAAAGAAAACGATGAAATGGAAACCCAACAGTCTGGTACGCCGCTTGTCTCGGCCCATTAGATTTCTTGCAGAAGTCAAGCAAGAGAAAGGAGTGTCAAGTCTGTGCGCCAACCAAAGGCGTAAGGAACCGCGAACCGAGACCAACCGTTGGCAACAAGAAGTCGCGTCAACACAAGCCGAGGCAAACCAATATACAGGCGAGACGTTAAACCTCGAAGCCTCCACGCCACACAAAACATCGCCTCGTCCCCACCTTCCCCACCTCGTTCCCAACGCCTTAAACCGCCTCCTAGCCATCGCCCTAACCCTTGCTGGAACCTACGCCGGATACGCCTCAGCAGCCGATCGCCTCACCTTGCGCGCCGGTTCCTTGGAACAAACCGTCGAAGTAGAAGATTTAGAACACTTTGCCGAAACAGGAGAGTTGCGCTCCTCGCTGAAATTATATCGCCCCCTGCTTACGCCCCAAGTCCAACAATTGCTCAACCAGCGTTTCGAGGTGGATCCCAGCGTCGCCGATACCTTTCTCAATCAACTATTGGAGAGAGATGACGGAGAGCAACTGCTCGATCAACTCAAGCGCGCCTTGCCCGAAAGTAGTATTAATCAACTCAAGGCAGCGCTGTACCTAACTTTGCGACAAGCCAACGGGTTAAGCGTCCTCAGCTTTTTGCGCGCCTATCCCCAGGAAACCGTGACCATTGATGCAACTGCTGCGTTGGGAATCGTTCTCCAACTCAATACGTCTAACTTACAAAGCCAACTGCTATCGCCAGTGCTGGGACGGGAGTTGAGTGCAGCGTCGGAGGGGTTTAGGCTGCCCGATTTCGATCCGCGCATTGAAGGGGAGCATCGGGTGAGACAGCGCGCGGTGGTGTTGTATGACCGCGATCGCGATCGCCAAATTCCCGTCGATTTATTTTACAGCGCCGAAACGCGCGGCCCCTTAGTGGTGTTATCTCACGGTTTTGCCGCCGATCGCAACTTTTTGAGCTATCTTGCCTTTCACCTGGCTTCCCACGGCTTCAGCGTCGTCGCCCTCGAGCACCCCGGCAGCAACATTGAGAATATTGCCGAAATTTCCTTTAATCTCAGTCCCAACGATATCCTCGCCGCCTCGGAATTTGTCGATCGCCCCAAGGATGTTAGTTTTGTTCTCGACGAGTTGGAGCGGATGAGCCAGGATTGGGGATATTTAAAGGGGAAATTCAACACAGAGCAAGTGACAGTTATCGGCCATTCTCTCGGCGGTTATACGGCGTTGGCACTGGCAGGAGCGGAACTCGATCTCAAAGAATTACGTAATTTCTGTCAAAATCTATCGCCTTTAGGCCGTTCTCCCGCCGATTGGTTGCAATGCGCAGCCGTGCAATTACCGGATAGTCAACTGCGGCTGCAAGATAAGCGCATAGCGCAAGCGATCGCTCTCAACCCGGTGGTGGGTAAACTGTTTGGAACTCGGGGGTTAGAGCAAGTGGAAACCCCCGTTCTGCTGTTTAGCAGTAGTGAAGATGCCATTACTCCTGCCATCGACAACCAACTGCGTCCCTTTGAGCAACTGCGGGGCGAAAAATATTTGGTAACGGCGATCGGCGCGACACATATGAGCATTACAGATGTTAAAAATATTAATAGCATGGTGGGACAAAGTACGCTAGTGCGGGAGGTGATGGGCGTTGAAGCAGAACCGGTGCGCCAACTTTTACGCGGCATGAGTTTAGCCTTTGTGAGTCAGTTAACCCCGGAGCGCGATCGCTATCGACCCTTTTTAACCGCCGACTACGTACAGTCGCTTTCAACGGCAAAGTTGCCCATGCGTTTAACGACGAAACTGCCTTCAACCTTGGATGCTTGGTTGCAAGTGTTGCAGGCAAGCCATCAAAAAATTGCCTATCGGGAACCGCGCGAAACGGCAATTGCCAAGGCGAATCCACGCCCGTTTGCCAAAATTTATAGCGGGACGCGCTGTTTGTTTAGTGCAGGATTAATTATTCCGTCCCTGCGTCCTTGTAAGGGGGAATTGAATCATATTTTCACGTCTTTGTTAAGCAATTATCCGACGTAATTCTATTGGGTTGGGAAGAAGGCTAAAAGCTGGCGCGGACAGAGGGAGGACATAAAAAAAACACAAATACGGCTCAACCGAACCTAACTTTAAATTATATCAAGCCCGCGTCACTCGTCAATAACAGATTGATATAGCATTTCTGAACAGGATGTAAACCGTTTCAACGTAGGGACGTTAAATTTAACGTCCCGGAGAGAGCGCGCGGTGGATTTGAATTCTGGGCCATTTATCGTTTACGTTTCATTTGAAAACGCTATAGTTGTTCTGAATAACAGTGGTACAAGTTCGGAGTCTGATAAGTAGGTGGGCGTAATTAAAAGAACAATATCTCCAGCTAAAACCCTTACCTGGCAAGGAATACGGTTTTCGAGGTTATGCGTTTATTTTTGCCCACCTACTTAACCCGAATGATTCAAGCTTCGAGGTGAATTCCGGTGTCCCAATCTTATTCGGAATGACTATAGTTTCCGCATTCTGAGCTTCTCCAAAAACTGGATCGACACCTTTTCAAGGGGTCTCATTTTAGCCCGGTGTGTCGATTGAGTTATAAAGTAGGGACGTTTCACAAAACGTCCGCGTTCGACGACATTATTCCCAACTTGAAACCCCAGAGGCGCTAAATGTTTCCCTGATAGTTCTTGGTGCAGTAAGGGAAAAGTTTTTTGTCTTAAATAATCGATGAGCCACAGTACATCGCTATTTTTTCTTTGTACCTCATCTTTGAATTTGTCATTCTCACTTCCAGCAATTATATCTCCATCGAAAGAAATAATACCGGTTAAGTTGAATAACGAGCTTTTACTGATATAACATAAAGTTTGTTTCCTTGTAGGAATTACACCCAATTTCTTTGAGTCGAGGAAGCGAGCAATGAAAGCCAATTGCCGAGGAATAGCACTTTGGGTATTGCTCAGATCGGGCGCGATAAGTAAAGAAGGTTGATTTTTAATAGAACATTCAAGCTCGGAATAGTCGCGAAAGCGCCGTTCAATTTGCCGAACTTGACCATTTTCATCTAAATTACACTGCTTTAAACTATCCGACCATCTATCGTCACTTAAAAGTTCTAAAAGAGCGATGTACTTGCACCCCAAACTGTGACCTATCCAAAAATAGTTTTCCGAATTTTGATAAATTTCAGTTGGGTAATTTAATTCCTTGGCAATTTGGGATATTTCTTTGGATAGGACTTTTTGTTCTTGTAATAAACTGAGCGCAATCGACCAATGTCGAAAGCTAAACCGGAAGGGGAAAGCAACAATTGTATAACCTTCATTAAATAACGTTTTTAGTAGGTTGCGGTAAAAAATTGTCGGAAAACTCCCGAAAAAAGCTCCGCCAATAAATTGAATCACCCCTTTTGGATTGGGATGAATCGCCACCCAGCTAAAGGAAAGGGGCTGAAACTTGATTTTTTGATTCATGTCCATTATTTTGTTTTAAAGTTAAGACAAAGAAAATTGTCAAACCCATCCCTGTCCCCCCGAAAGTAAAGGGAGGGTTTGGGAAGAGTAAGTCTTTGACATTTCCATTAGAAACGCCATATAGCATTTCCGAACGGGATGTAAACCGTTTCAACGTAGGGACGTTCAATTGAACGTCCCTACAGTGAATTCCGGGCGATTTAATTGTTTACGTTTCGTTTGAAAACGCTATAGTAAAGATATAGATGGCTATATCTCTACTATTTTTTTAGGTTAGCAACTCAGTTAACGCCGACTCAGTTGAGAGTTAACTCGTAGTTGTTTGATGGTTCTCTGCACGGTTTTCTAATTCATTAATCCGCTCTATCATTGTGCTTAAAACCTGCTCCAAACTATCAGTCGTACTTGAAACAACTCCATTATCTAAATTCGGAGAATCGTTAAAGCGATCGGGATTTTCTCTGATAAGCTGGGCTAAATCGGGGTCAAGCTCAATAACTTCAGAGGGAATTTGCTGAATTGGGAATGGGGAAAATGGAAACTGAGTTAGCGTAACTTGAGAACCGCCTGTAGCCGTAGGCAGTGCATAGGCTAGTTGGTCAAAGTCTGCCGTCCTGTTAGAATTGTTGGGCAAGAATGTTCCTCGTTGCTGAGGAGTCAGCAATAAATCAAAGGAGTTACAGCCAAATATACTACGGGCTAAAGAAAGGGTAACAAATCCACGAATCTCAGTATCGGCGTTTTGAACGACTTCTCGGTTAGTAACGTCGGGTTGTAAGAGGAATAGCCCGGTATCCCGCGGAGGAATAGAGATACTATAGGTTTGAGTCGTTGAGCTTTGACTGATGGGGGTTAGCGGAGTATTAACACCAGTGACATCAAAAAAGGCGAGTAGCGGTTGACTATTTAAGTCGGCAGACCGAGCGGTGAAATTGACTCGCAGTCTGGCAGTGCGTCGGCTATTGAGGTTAGTAATGGTTAAAAAGTAGCCTTGAATAATAGTCCGACCCGCCCCTAATATATCTGCATTGGGTTGCACTAAGGGTTTAACTAAAAGCTCGAAAGTGGAAACAACTGTGGATACTGCCATTTACTTAAAATTCCTAAAATTGAACATTACAACCTAGTCTCACTTCTGAGACACTCAGAACTCAAAACTCTGTACGGACGTTTTATAAAACGTCCCTACTGTGAACTCAACAGCGCGATCGCTTAATTGATTTCTGCCGCGTTGTATTGGCGATTAACTAGGTTGTCTTTTTGTTACTTCTAGGAAGAAATAGGAGTTTCGGCAAAATTATTACGGATTGGTACATAACTTTACAATATAATTCTGGGAAGCCTGGGGCTCTTCCTTGGCGAAGCGATCGCTAAACCGCTGCTTTCTCAGGACATCGGGACTTACGCAGCTACATCACATATAGCAACAAAGGTGGGTTACGCTGCGCTAACACACCCTACAGATAGAGGCTTGGCGTAAGTCCTATTGAGAAACGCGAGTTCGATAGATTTTTTTATCCTTCCCGGATATAAAAAGTGCGCCCATTATTTACCCACCCCCTGTAGTTATAGGAGGTGGGTGGAGGTTAGAGATATCTCGAAATCTTGACTCCTTAACGCCCTACAAATAGGCATCCAGCGCTTCTGCAACCAACTCAGTCATCGATTTTCCGCGATCGCGCGCCGCTTGTTTGAGGCGTTGGTAGGGTTCGTCATAGACCCCAACGCGATAGCGAATTTTGCGTCCCTTTGTCGCGGGTTTAGCTTCCGGTTGGTAGGTCTCTGAAAATTGGCGCAAGGTTTCAAAACCGACGCGATCGCAAAACTCCCCAAAACTTTCTGTTGCCTGTCGCTGCTGCCTAAAACAAACCAACAGTGGTTCCAAGAAAGATTCTAATTGCGCGATCGGCAACTTATCGATATAAGGTTTAGCCAACTTCGTTTGATTCGGCGTACCCCCCAGCCAAATTTGATAGGTATCCGGCGCGCTGCCCACAAATCCCAATTCGGCCATGTAGGGACGCGCGCAACCGTTGGGACATCCCGTCATCCGCATGACAATTCCCTCATCCAAGCCCAACTTATCGAGTAACGCACGGACGCGATCGATAATTCCCGGCATTGCCCGTTCCGATTCCGCGATCGCCAAACCGCAAGTCGGGAGTGCGGGACAAGCCATTGAATAACGAGTTAGCGGGTCAATTTTTTCAGGATCGCTGACGATACCGTTACCTTCGAGCAAGTTTTGAATTTTGTCCTTGAGTCCGGGGTCAATTTCGTAGAAAATAATATTATGATTGGCACTCAAACGCATGGGCAATTGAAACTGTTCGACAATTTGCCGCAGTGCCGTTTTCAAGCAAAAATTCCCCTCGTCTTTGACGCGACCATTTTCGACAGAAATTCCGAGAAAAAGTTTCCCGTCCCCTTGTTCGTTCCATCCCAAATAATCTTGGTATTTCCACGACGGTAATTCTCGGTAGGGCGCGAGGGATTTCCCAAAATATTCTTCAACTTTGGCGCGAAATCGGTCGAGGCCCCAATCGTGAATCAAATACTTCATTCTGGCATGACGGCGGTTGCTGCGATCGCCGTAGTCTCGTTGCGTCGCCACAATCGCTTTCACCAAGTCGAGTACGTCTTCTTTGGGTACGTATCCCAGTTCGTCGGCGAGGCGCGCGAAGGTTTCTTCCTTATTATGGGTGCGTCCCAACCCACCTCCAACGAGAACGTTAAACCCTTCCAACTCGCCGCGATTGTTGGCAATGACGACTAACGTCACATCCTGGGTATACAAATCGATGGAATTGTCCCCCGGAACTGTCACAGAACACTTAAATTTACGCGGCATATACTGCGTCCCGTAAATCGGTTCTTCCGCGTCGTGCAGGAGGGTTCCGTTGCCATTGCGCTGACGCGCTGCCTTCACTTCCGGCGCTTCTTCAGCGCTAATCGCTTTTTCCCCATCCAGCCAAATTTCGTAGTACGCGCCGGTTTGGGGAGCGAGCAAATCGGCAACTTGGGTTGCATAGTCCCAAGCATACTGGTATTCGGGGCGATTTTTGTAGGGCGCGGGGGGAGCCATGACGTTACGATTGAGATCGCCGCACGCGCCCAGGGTGGAACCCATTGCGTTAACGATGGCGCTGATGGTGCTTTTTAGGTTTTTCTTGAGAATGCCGTGCAATTGAAAGCCTTGGCGGGTGGTGACGCGCAGGGTGTGGTTGCCGTATTCGTCCGAGAGACGGTCGAGTTCGAGGTACAGTTGGGGGGGAATGAAGCCGCCGGGGTTGCGCGTCCGCAACATCATTTGATAGTCCTTTTCTTGACCCTTGACGCGGTTGTCGCGATTATCTTGTTGATAGGAACCGTGAAATTTGAGGAGTTGGATGGCGCTTTCGCTGAAGTGGGTGGTGTCTTCGAGAAGTTCGCTAGCAACGGGTTCGCGCAGATGGTTGCTTCGTTGTTTGATTCCCTCGATTTTTGAGGGTTTTTTGTTTTGGGGGGATAGGGGAGTTTTAACCATTGATGCTATTGACTGCTAGTTCGATAAGGATGAGGCGACAGAGGGTTCTCTGTCCAACCGCGCGAATTTCAAAAATGTGCGATCGCTTCTTATCATCCTAGTGCGTTTTGGGGGAGTGCGATCGCGTTTCGGGGCTTTAAGAATCCTTAAGGTTCTCGCTGTTGGGAATCTACGAGAATTTGCGGAAAACGGGACGCGCGCAATCGGGCTTTTTCTCCGTATTGATGTTATACTTTACTTAAACTCCGGATTTTCCTTCTTCTCTTTTGGAACAACTTAACAATTACGTTGAAGAAACGGGAATATCGAAAACCGAAATCACGATTGCAGCCTTGGCTCAGTATAGAGTTTTTCAAATGGGTGAGATACAGAACGGTAACTGAAACCCTCACACGGGCTCGCTCCGTCCGTACCTCACTCCAACGAAAACTGCTATATTTAGGGTTTGCCGAGGGTATCGCGCTGTTTCGATAAGTGGCAGAGGTAGAAAGACGACTGGCAGCATTAGAGGCAAAAGCAAACCTCCACTAAAGTCAGAGCCATAGGGTCGGCATCGTTCGCCAATCTTCAATCTTAATCCATTTAAGTCGCCTGAAATCAGCAAAAACTAGAGTGAAAAATGACCTATAATTTCGTAACTATTCGGCAATTAATCAGAAAAGCCCTAACCTCACAAGATTTTGACGATTTAGTCTTTGACCACTTCCCCTCTGTACAAGAACAATTCACTTCCGGACAAACACAATCTTACCGAATCCGTATCTTACTTGACTACGCAAAAAAGCATAGAGAGATAGAAAAATTACTCAAAGCAATCAAGGAAATTAATCCAACTGTTTATCAGAATTTTGATGCCAAATTGGGCGCTCCTTCGGGTTCAGAAGCTCACCCCAAACCTCTACCAACAGATGTTCAAACTTTAGAAATTCAAAAGTGCGACATTCTCGTCTTGGCTGCCAATCCCATCAATACTCCTAAGCTAAAAATAGAGCAGGAAGCTGCATCAATTCGGGAAAGACTGCAAGAAGGAGAAGTCGGAAAAAACTACGTTGTCAAGGTAGAAAACGTTGCTCGAGCAGAAGACTTATCCAAGTATTTGCTGCAATACGACCCCGTGATTCTGCACTTTAGCGGTCATGGCAATTCCAACGGCGACATTATTTTCAATAACGCTCGAGGGCAGCCCCAACCCGTTTCTCCAGAAGCGCTAGCAAAATTATTAGCTGTGACTCGCGGACGGCTCGAATGTACAATTTTCAATGCTTGTTTTTCCCTAGAAAAAGCTGATGCTCTAGTAGAGCGAGTAAGCTGCATCGTAGGGATGAATCGAGATATTGATGACGAATCTGCTGTTAGGTTTGCCGCAGGTTTTTATCGAGGTTTAGGATTTGGTCGGGGATATTACCAAGCTTTTGAACTGGGTCACAATGAAATTCAATTATTGAATTTACCCGGTTATCAAATCCCCCATTTCGTCACTCGCGACACCTCGACTCTTCACAAAGAAAAGGAAGTGGAACCCAGGGTAACTCGAACCTTTTCCTCACAACCAACCACAGCCACCTTATATCCTCTCTGGTTTGGAACCAATCGAAAACCCATCGATTCACAGAATATCTCTAGAGGATTTTCAGGAAAAAGGGATAGCCAACTTCACTATGGCACTTGTCAAGTCGCCGTGCCTCAATCTCATAAAATTGGCTCGACGGGTTCTCCTTGGTGGCAAAGGTTATTGACTTTAACAGACGATCGCCTCAAACTGGAGTCAAAGAGCTTGAAAATTCTTGAAAAAGCAGCGTTTTGGGCTGGCGTACAACGTGCTTTACAAGAACGCGAACCAGATGAGCGCTCTGCTTTAGTTTTCATTCATGGGTTTAATGTCAGCTTTGAAGATGCAGCCAAAAGAGCGGCGCAAATTGGATTCGATCTGCAAGTGCGCGGGATTATGGCCTTCTATAGTTGGCCGTCTAAAGGAAAGTTAGTGGGTTATACCGCAGATGAGGCAACGATCGAAGCCAGCGAGCAACATATTGCTGAATTTTTACTCAACTTAACCCAAAAGAGTGGAGTTGAAAAGATACATATCATGGCTCACAGCATGGGAAATCGAGGGTTACTCCGAGCCATGCAGCGAATTTTAGCACGAGTTCGAGTCAAGAGCGATATACCTTTGGGACAAATTTTTCTCGCCGCTCCCGATGTCGATCCAGATGTTTTCAAAGATTTAGCGCGATCGTATCGCCAGTTAGCAGAACGCACAACTTTGTACATTTCTGCCAAAGATAAAGCTTTAGCGACATCAGGGATTATTCACGATTATCCCCGCGTTGGTTTTTACCCGCCAATTACTATAGTTGAAGGAATTGATACAGTAGAAGTCTCTAATATCGATCTGACGCTTCTCGGTCATGGTTACTATGGCGATGCCCGCGATTTGCTTCAAGATATGCACGAATTGTTGGTAGATAATACCCCCCCTGAACGACGGTTTGGACTGCAAGCGATACAAGTGGGAACTATAACTTACTGGAGAATTAGGGGGTAGGTAAAAGTGGGGTACAATATTGCTGCTATTATCAAGTTAATGGAAGAGGCTTTAACTCAAGATGAGTTTAATGTGTTAGTTCAGGGTGATTTTTACTCTGTACACGAACAGTTTGCTGATGGACAGTCACTCTCCGAGCGTAGAAGCAAGCTAATAGATCGGGTTATAAAACATCGAGAGATTTCTAAATTATTAAAGTTAATTGAAAAAATTAATCCTGATGTTTATGAGGAATTTAAAGTTCAAGTTGAACCACAAAAACCGTTTTCCCCTGCTTCAGAAGAAAATACTTCCGGTACTGAATTGATTAAAGGGCCAGGAAAATTATCACCTCAAAGCGGTGAAGAATTTAGAAAAAGAGAAGACCCAAAAAGACCGGACAAAATAATTATACTAAAGTCCTCCACTCTTAATGAATACCGCGAGGATAAGAGTGAAGAAAATACTGAGCTTAATCTTAAAGAATTACAAAATTGTTTAAAAAATAAGGATTGGAAAAATGCAAATCGCAAAACGACTCTTCTTATCCTAAAAGCTACCGGAAATTCAGAACAATATACTTTAAAAGAAGAAGATATTAAAGGAGTCGAATGTCAATTATTAGAAAAAGTTGATCGACTATGGATAGACAAAAGTGAGGAATACTTTGGCTTCAGTATTCAAGCACATATCTGGAAAAGTATCTGTGAAAAGACTCTCTTAGAAAAACAAAAGCACTTTGGCAGAAAAGTATTCTGGTATACGGAAAAAAGTCGTAATAGATATAAATGGATTACCCCTTCTGAGCTTAACTTTGAATGGGCTGCTTATAAAAAAATAAAAGGATATTTGCCAACACTTTCATCCATAGAAGACGTTACAGTTAACTATGCTATAATTAATGCGTTGGTAACGAAACTTGAAAAATGTAGTATCCAAAATAAAAAAGGAGCGAATTAATGAGTGAAGTTTTCTTGGGACGTACCGAAGAGCAGGAAAAATTTACTGAAATTCTACGTCGCATCCTAGATACAGAAGACAGCAAATATTATATTTTCCTGCTACAGGGAACTGGAGGTATTGGTAAAACAAGTCTTTTGAGAAAGCTAAGGGAAATCGTTGAAGAGAAATTCCCAAACCAATTTAATACTCTGTTTTTAGATTGGGAAGATCGACGCAACCAAAATGATGCTTTAAAAGTCGGACACGATCGTATTGAACCAACGACCGTATTGGAAGAGATTTATAAATATTTTTGCGAACAAGGATGGCAAGAGTATCTGTCTGATTATCTTAAAAATAGGAGATTTTGGGAGGCTGCCGAAAATAGAATAGTTGAAGCTTTAGAAGAGCCTAATTTGGAAGATTCCATAGTTCAGGAATTACATCCTTTAGGTGTTTATGGTATTCTCGAGTTATTGCGCGAAACTAAAGCCAATGAAGAAGAAGAAGAGTTTACATTGGCAGAGGGGTTTCTAAACAAGCATCTATCGGATGAGGAGTTGGAAATTTGTCTGGAGCCAAATGACAGATTAGCGCGATGTTTGGGGAAAGGAGTGGCGGCAATTGCCAAAGAAAAACCGCTAGTTGTTTTTTTTGATACTTACGAAATTGTAGATCGACCAGAATGTGACTACACATTACGTGAAGTCATCTCTAGTGCTAAAGAACCCATAGTATGGGTAATCGCAGGACGAACCGATTTGAAGAAAACAGGTTTGAGAGATCCAGCAGCAAGAGAAGCTTTACAAAGTATGTTATCTGACGAAAATCAGGATGCTGATGTGATTGCGATCGCAATTCGCTTATTAGGTGATTATGACAATGCTTTAGCTATTCAATCATTAGTTAAATATCTAAATCATGAAGATCGGTATGTACGGGAAGCTGCTGCTCGCGAATTAGGTCGTATGACAAAGTACGAGGTAGCTAGAGCCAAAGTTTTGAAAGAGGCTCATGAATTTCTTATTCAAGTTATGCGAAACAATTACATTAGCGATGTTCGTGAAGCAGCTCGAAATGCACTACTGGAACTTCACGATCAAATAAAATTTGGGGAAAAACAACTACTCTCAAATCGAGAGTTTAAGAAAGTTGAACGTGCTTTATGGACTGAATTGAATAACCTCAGTCAAGCGGACAGAGACAAGCTCGATTTACAAAAAACTTGGGAACTTTTAAAAGGTGAAAAAGACAAAACAGTAAGTGAAATTGAAAATGATAATAGTGAAAATTTACTTTCATATTTACAATATCCAGTCCAGGAAATTCGCGAACGTAGTATTGAATTATTGGGCGATCGTAAATATCAGGGTGCTACTGATATACTTGTTGATTTACTCGATCGACCAAACGAAGATCCAGATGTCCGAGCAGCAGCAGCAATTTCTATAGGAAAGATAGGTCTAATCAATGAGAATACTTTTAAAGTCCTCTATCGAGCGCTAAATTCTGAAACTGAGAAAGATCGTTATGTACGTTCATCCGCAGCAATAGCACTTTCTAAGCTGTCACCAACTAAAGCAACTGTAGAAGCTCTAAACAAAGCTGTCCGCCAAGATGTCATTAGTAATGTACGAAATGCTGCTAAAAAAAGCTTAGAAACTATTGGAGATAGTGCTACAGATTCAGCTTTAACGAATTTAGCAAAAACGTACCTCAAGAAAATGAACTTAGACATAAAAACATTGCTAGATGCCGATCGTGAGGATGACGATCCTGTTAAGACTCTAGGAAATCATCAAGATGCGGACAAGCGCGCTGTAGCAGCTCTTAATTTAGGGAAGAGGGGCGATTCTGCTGTTCTGGGACTATTACTAGCTCGTTTAAAAGAAGAAGACGATCGGATTGTTCGTCAAGCAATTATTGATGCTATTGGTAAAATTAGGGCTTCCCAAAAAGAGTTAGACGATTTAGGAATTATAGATACCTTGATAGATCGATGGCGAAACGATCCTATTTCTGATGTCAGAACCGCAGTTGAATTCGCAATGAAAGAGATATATAAGAGTACAAGAAGCGCAACTATTCATAAAGCATTGAAGAGATACTCACAATACTTTAAAGACAAAAACCAAAAAGATAAGTATGACAATTTTTTTAAAGACTATCCATTATCTCAAAAAACCAGCTTTCGCTAACCTTTTTCAAAAAAGCAAATTTATGGTATAAGTATAATAGAGTCGAGCGGTCAAATCAAAGAAAAAAAATAATCGACTTAATTGTCCAAAAAACGACCGACTACTATTCAGAGGAATTTTCAATGAGTTTCCCAGTTAATGCAAGACCAGGAAGTCCCTATAAAAGCCGTGATGGAAAAACAGTTTCCATAATAGATACGGTGAGAAAAATTTCAGACCCTCAAACTCAGGCTGAAGCTTTAAATGAACTAGGCATTGAATTCAGCGATAGCATCTTGACAATTGAATTTATCGAGACTGGTAAGCCTTATACGAAGCCCAAAGAAGATCGCACGAAAATAGGTGAAGAAACAACGGAAGTTATAACAGTCAAACTACCACTTCAAACTCCTCCTCCAAAACCACTTGATATTAAAGCATCTCTGTCTCCTTTTATTGAAGATGGAGTTAACTTCGCAGGGAAAGTTTGTTTCCAAACTATTACTGGTGAAAAACGCTGCATTCCTATGATAGGACGTGGAACTGCTGCATTAGAAGGACGAGAAAATGATGCCCATGCAGGATTCTGCGTTGGTGGTACTTGTGCTTCTTTTCAAGAACGAGTGGCATTGATTTTAGCAGTTGCTGCTGCGGTAGGCGTGAGTAACGATAAACTTCAGTTAATGGGTCAAAAGTTACAACCTATAAATAATAGATTTCATGGGCGCGAAGAGATACTTCTTTATAGTGTAGAAGCTTCTCAAACTCCTTACAATGAGCTAGGAAGCTATACAGAATTTATGCGTACTCGTTACCCAGAAGGTAATTATCCTCTTCTACTTGAAAGCATGGTTAGTACACAAAAACCTAATAAAGCTTTTTATCAAAAAGCCTTGACAAAAATGACTCCTGAAGAGTTGGAAAACGATCGCTCTAAACTCAACTAGCTGAATCTCAAAAAGCAATTATGAATTCCCAAATTATTTTCGACAACTACATAGAAGCTTTCTGTAAGTATTTCAAAAGTGAAGTGGAGCAAGATTGTTTTGAAGGAACACAGAAAAATCTTACTTTTTTCCCATTTTTACGAACATTTTATGAAACCCAATCAGAAGTTTCAAGCTCAAATACTGAAAATACTACAACTACTTTAGAGGAAATATTCAAGCGTAGGAGACAACGCTTACTACTCTTGGGTGAACCCGGCGCAGGAAAGACAGTTCTCTTACGTCATTTTGCCAAAGTGAAAGGCGAAGAAAAACAGAAAAACAAGAGTGAATCAATTCCTATATTTGCCTCAATTAGAACCTGGTGTGGTAACAAAACTCATGAAAATAAAGAGCAGAAATCTATTATTGATTGGTTGGCTAACCAAGTGAAGGCTATCAATCCACAATTAAATAAAGACTTTTTAAAGCAACAAATTCGCAGTAACAAAGTTATTTTCATTTTAGATGGCTTAGATGAGCTGCCAGATGACGTAGAAGAATTTCAAGACCCCAATGCTGAACCTTTAGACTATCGGGTCGAATTTCTCAAGAAGCTTAGAGAATTTCAAGACGAATATCAAGACAATCAAATCATTATTACTTGCCGAACACAAGACTATGAAGACATTATTAAAAAGTATGAAATCGAAAAAGGACTAAATCTTAATCGAGTCGATCTCAAAGAGCTAAGCTATGGAGAAATCAAAAAATATTTACATGAAGTCATTTCTCAAAAGTCTTTAGCAGATGAACTTTGGAAAATGATATCTAAAAATTTAGCTTTGCTAAAAATGATACGCAGGCCTTTCCTTTTATCGGTTGTAAGTTTCACATACATAGACCGTAAAATAGATAGTGAAAATAGAACTGAACAGTTAATACAAATTAGCAGCTCAGATCAATTATTCGATAATTTTGTTAAGCAATTCTACGAAAGAGAGAAAAGGAAACCTGAATTTAGAGTTACTTTCCAGCTAGAAGATTTTAAGAAAATACTGGGTCAAGTAGCTACATTAATGATGAGTGATAATCGCCCAGATGACAACGTGATTTTTCCAGACATTTTTAAGCGTGTTATTCCAAAGAATGAAAAAAGGGAGCAACTCATCAAACTTTCTCGGAATCTTGCCTTATTAATTCCAGCCTCTAGGGAAAATGAAGGAGCCTATAGATTTCGACATCTTTTACTTAGAGACTATTTTGCTTTTCAGTATATTTATCAGCGCTTACAAGAGAGTAGAGAAACAATTGAACAACTTCAATACAAAGAAAATTTGCCAACCAAAGTTGAGCTAGTAGTCGCTTTAGGTGAATTGAATAGACCGGAAACCACCGATCTTCTTATAGATATACTTAAATCAAATTTATATCGAGAAGTGTGCTATGAAGCTGTCAGCTCCCTTGGCAAATTAAATTCTGGTATCTACTTTAGAGGATACGATCAAGATTTTTCAGAAAAAACATTATACAGCCGATCTGTTACTGAATTTAACAAAGAAAATATTAGAGAATATTTTAATGATTTTGTTAAAGAAAGACCGATCAAAGATTCAGCTCTAGAAAGAATTTCCAGAGAGAGTCTGGGAATCCCCTTCATAGTAAATCTCATGGCAAAAATGTGGGCGAAAGGATGCAGTATAGAACAGATCTTTTCCCCTACTCCCAAACTTGAAAAAAATTGGCAAACTCCTTATGAGGAAGTGATGGCACAAACAGTCAATCGCTTTCTGATTCATTGTGTTAATTCTTCTCCAGATGAGGAAGCCATTTATCTTTTAGCTATGATGCGCTCTCCTGACCAAGAGTTTTTACAGAAGATGCTTAATGTTCAAGATGTTAGAAGTAGGCTAGAGGAACTCTATCAGCGTTATTCATTTATTTTGCCAGAACAGCAAAGGCTAGATGAAATCTATGCGAATTTTTTGAAGAAGGATTTACGAGCATCAGACGAGCGAGAGAAAAAAGCAAAAGTGGAGAAAATTGGCATACAGGCTGTTCTTTTTTTTCAAGATCGTTTAGATAGATTGAAAAAAAAATCAACCACAGCAGGACAGAGAATTCAAGATTCAGAAGTGACTGAAACAATTAGCAATTTACTTTATTATAAATTCTGGATTGATAGCAAACAAGCCTGGAACGATCTTATTCCTTACTTAGTAGAAGGATGGTATTATAAACCTGAGTGGTCAGTGAGTCTTCTGCAAATTGTAAAACCATTTACATTTACTAGGTCAGGTAGACAAAGATTGGAGCTTTTGACAAAAGGTCTACTTCCTTCAGCCAGTACAAAAGCAGAATTTGATTTGCTCAAAGAGTTAGAACCTATAGTAACTCACACTTTAGAAAATTCAGAATGGATAGGTCTTTTTTTATTAAAACAAGCCGATCTACTTTGCAAGCAAGAACGCTTTCAAGACGTAATTGAAAAATGCGGATCTGCTAAAGACTGCATTCCTGAAGAAGCTGGAGACTTGAAAAGAAAATTAGATGGACTATTATATCGCGCAGAAACATTATATGGAAAAAAGGAAGATATTAAAGACAAAGAGCGTCTAGATATTACTGAAAAATCTGAAGAAAAAATCCAGGAGAAACATCGCAGTCCTTCAGACACCTTAGAGGAAAAACTGGAAAGTATTGACCGAAAGTTGTCACAAAAAGGGGGGAAGGCTTCTCCGCCACGTCAAAATAATGAATTATTTGTGCTGCTAGTATTTGCTGGTTTGATAGTAATAGGTTTCGGTTTCACAATTGTATTACTCATGTCATTGAGAAGTGAAAATTCCCGGGTTGGCAGAGGTTCTAATCGTAATCCTACTCAGTTCACCCAGAAGAATCAGTCTAATAACGAAGATTCGCTCTATAAATCTGCTATTGACGATGCTAGAAGCGGGGATGTTCCCATTGCTTTAGCCAAATTTTGCAAAATTCCTGAAGATTCTGACTATCTAGAGCCAGCGAATACCTGGATTGCACGTTGGCGAAGACAAGATGATTGGAGTGATACTGTTGAAGAATATTTGAAGGATAACCCCTCTTGCCCCGCAAGTAAGGCTAAATAGGCTGCTTTAGTCCTATAAAAGTCAATAAAAGTTCTGCGAAAAAGCACGGTATATTTAGAGTTGGAAAGAGGCGTTACGTGAAATCCTTCAATGGTTGCTACAAATTATTGACGAAGAGACGAGGTAACACCGGGGATGGGGGAAAATATCTGTAGTATTTTTTGAGGGATTTTATACTAAATAAATTTAGCAATTGACGAAAGATCGGTTAAATATAGCATTTTCAAACGAGACATGAAACTCGATCGCTGTTTTTCGACTTCGGTAAAATGCTCCAATCCAACCCCGGTTCAGGCGTTTCCCGTTCCCTGTTCACTTTTTCCAGGAACCTTGGTTTACATCCCATTCAGAAACGCTATA
>JAXHVQ010000075.1:0-29469 GCA_034189065.1 Cyanobacteriota bacterium | reverse complement strand
TGAGAAATTGTCCCTGGCTTCCCGCCATACAGGAAGGATTGATAGTCTTCTATTCCTTCATCAATAAAGGTGGTTTCTACATTGGCTCCTATTTCTTCGGGGAAGCGGACTACGGTGGGAGGGTTACTGATTAAGTTCTCTTGGGTGGGAGTTACTCGCCCTGCTGCCATTAATGTGGTTGCTTCGGCATTGATTTCCCCGGCAATAATGTTGTCCCCATTAACTAGCTGGATATTACCATTCTTATCAAAGATAACTTCGTTGACATGACCCATATTACTCCCCCCAGTTAGGTAGCGGGGAATATCTACGGATTGAATCCCTACTGTCGTGTTGGGTAATACTACAGTCCCTTCTATAGGTGCAGCATCCAGGATGAGGTTTAATACCATCCCTTCATGGGAAAGTTTGATTTGACTTTCTCCGGGTACGGCAGCTAGGGTGATTTCTCCTCCTTCTGCTTCTACTGTCCCTGTGGAAATAATTCCTCCTCCTACTGCCCAAAGATTTTCCCCTGGGTTGACTTCTAAGTTCCCTTCGTTAATTATCCAACTGGGATTGCTTTGGTCGAAGATTAGGTGGGTGGGATTACCTGTTAAGTTACTATAGGTGTTGTCTCCATAGGCGTTAAAGAATCCATCTCCAAAACCCATTCGGGTGGCTGTTGTCACGCCGAAACTACCGGGTACGTCTAAGCTTGCTCCTTGGTTGAATACCCATCCGGCAGGGTTCATTAAGAAGAGGTTGGAGTTGCTTCCACTGAGTTGAATTAAGCCTTGAATGATGCTGGGATTGCCTCCGGTTACTCTTCCTATGATGTTGTTGATGTTGGGGTTGGAGAGGAAGTTGGCGATTTCTTGGGGGTTTAAGCCAAATTCGGCGAAGGAGTGGAAGAGGTTGGCCTCGCTTTGGGTTCCTCCGGTAATGTTGTAGGTGTTGCCGTTGGGGTTGATGATTGTCCCTGTGCCATCGGGTGTTGCGGTGATGGATTGGGCGAGGGCTTTGGCGTTGATTCCCAAGAGGGGAAGTAGGAGAGTGAGTACTTTGAGAAGGTGAACTGAGAAGACTCTTTTTGCAGAGGAAGACATTTTTCGAGAAGATGTTGGTGGTCAGGGCGTTTTTTATCTAGTTAGAGTGTTCTTTGAGTGAAGATACAGCCAACGCGATAAAAAAAGTCAGTATTGTTACAGCTAAGGAGGTGATTTTTGCTTAGCTAATTGATGATTATGCTTTTTTTGTCAGAAGATATAAATATGTCTACTTAAGTAGATAAACTGTTTTCCTGCTTTTGTCAAGGTCTTTTTCCCGCTCGACGTAGTATTTCATATTAGACCAGAGCAGAGCTTACTACTGTGGAAATATACTACCCGACTTCTGAGCTTCCTGGGTCTCATAAAACTCATGTAAAACCTCATAAAAAAACTCATATTGAAGGTAAAAGGCAAGGGAATATCCACTGACCTAATTCCGGTTACTGTGTTGAGTAACAACACGGTCTCTTTTACGGAAGCAGCTTCGAGGATCGGGTTCAGTACCGTATGTATCTTCGTGGGAAAGTTTAATTTGACTTTCTCCTGGTGCGGCAGCTAGAGTGATTTCTCCTCCTGGTATTGTGGTGATGGATTGGGCGAGGACTTTGGCGTTGAATCCGAACAGGGGAAGTAGGAGAGCAAGTACTCTGACAAGGTAGATTCTGAACATTCTTTTGACGGAGAGGGGAATTCCTTTTGATGGGGGTGTTATTACTTGCAGAGCGTCTTGATTTGAAGACGCAGGCACCTTGAGTCAATTAGGATAGAAGCTGGATTTTCCTAGACAATAAATATAATCGCGTAAAATAAGCTGCGATCGCGTAAATCAACTACTATTTTTGAGAATAGTCAAAAAAGGATGAGTATTTATATTTAAGTATTTGCGTATAGATACGCTAAACTATCTTCTCGATCCTGTCAAGGCTTTTTTTGATTCTCTATTTGGTGGTCAGGACTAAGGTTATTGGGGGAGAGATAACCCACCGAATATTAAAGCTTACAGTGCGTTACCCTACAGCCACTGCTACTCTATGTTTAACTCATTCTCCTCGTTAACAACAGGCCGACAATATTCGTCCCATTGTATTCCTGCTTCTATTTTCTCATTTGCGATCGCGTCCTCTTCATCTTTAGCAAGTTCTATTTCTATTTCTGGGATGGTTTGACAGGCGGTTTGTCCTAACTCTGACTCTGACAACTCGTCTAAAACAGATTGCCAGATGGGTGAAAAGTCAGTAATGTCAGTGTCTGTAACTGCGTCGAAGATGCCAGTATCAGCAATTGGGTCAGTATCGCTACTATCCATCGTTGTATCAGAGTCACCGGGGTCGTTAGTTACGTCGGAGTCATCAGCAATGTTAGCGAGGTCAAAATTAACCGTAGTGAGTCCAGTAGAATTCGCTTTAATTTGATAGTCTCCTGCTACAGTATTAGCTGTGGCGTTAGTCGTAGCAATACCGGAAGCATCGGTTGTCAAAGAGGTACTACCTAAGCTAGCCGTCGCTCCTGTTCCTGGAGGAGTTAGGGTGACAATTACTCCCGATACAGCATTACCAAATTCATCGGTAACTTTAACTTCTAAATTATCGGTAAAAGCAGTATTAACGGTAGTTTCTTGGTTATTCCCTCCCAGAATACTGAGAAGATTAGCTGCACCAGGATTATTAGCGAGGTCAAAATTAACCGTAGTGAGTCCAGTAGAATTCGCTTTAACTTGATAGTCTCCTGCTACAGTATTAGCTGTGGCGTTAGTCGTAGCAATACCGGAAGCATTGGTTGTCAAAGAGGTACTACCTAAGCTAGCCGTCGCCCCTGTTCCTGGAGGAGTTAGGGTGACGATTACTCCCGATACAGCATTACCAAATTCATCGGTAACTTTAACTTCTAGGTTATCGGTAAAAGTAGTATTAACAGTTGTACTTTGGTTATTTCCTCCAAAAATACTGAGAAGATTAGCTGCACCAGGATTATTGGTAAGATTGAGGTTAACTCCATTGAGTCCACTAAAACTCGCTTCAACTTGATAGTCTCCTGCTACAGTATTAGCTGTGGCGTTAGTCGTAGCAATACCAGAAGCATTGGTTATCAAAGAGGTACTACCTAAACTAGCCGTCGCTCCTGTTCCCGGAGGAGTTAGGGTGACGGTTACATCTGATACAGCATTACCAAATTCATCGGTAACTTTAACTTCTAAATTATCGGTGAAAGCAGTATTAACGGTAGTTTCTTGGTTATTCCCTCCCGAAATACTTAATAGTTGTTGCAATTCAAATGCCCCAATATCTACGGCTGTGCCACTTGTGCGAGTTTCGCCACGTTGGTCAGTGCTTAATCCTGTTGCTAGAGTCTCGCTTCCAGCATCAAAAGCCGGACTATCAGATAGGATGGCATGGGTTTGGGTAGAGCCGCCATAGTCCCCCAAGGGTTGAAGTTTCGCATCAACAGGTGTACTTGAACTTCCTACCAGGGTGCTGGTGGTAAATGCCCCTGTAGTGTCGATACCAATCAGGTTGTTTCCTCGGTCAGTGATGGGAACTCTGGAGGCGTTATTTCTGGCGACATCGGGAGCCGATCTATTAGCCGTATTATCAGCAACAATGCTGTTGCCAACAATCAACTTAACTCCAGAATTTGCACTTCCAAAGTTGTAAATACCACCGCCATCTCGCGTAGCCGTGTTACCAGAAACAGTGCTATTGTTCAATGTAACCGTAACTGCATTAGCTCTTAATCCAGCGCTGAAAATACCACCACCGAAACCACCAACGCTGCTACTTGTAATAGAAGAATTGCCAGAAACGGTGCTATTATTCAATGTCAAACTCGTTTGATAACGACCAAAGATGGCGATGCCGCCACCAGGACCGCCCTCTGTCGTATTACCAGAGACAGTGCTATTATTCAAAGTTAAACTCGTTGTATCATCTCTAGAAGTCCTAACAGTAAAGATGCCACCAGCGTAACCGAAATCTGATGTATTACCAGAAATAGTGCTATCGTTTAGGGTGAGTTTTCCTCGATTAAGAATTGCCCCACCACTGCTTTGAGTTAGACTGCTACCATCAGCTACCCCACCAGAAAAAGTAGTCTCATTAATCTCTACCTCGGCTTCTCCTGCAATATGCAGCAAACGGAAGGTAGCAGATACAGAAGTATCCCGTGCAATGGTATTTCCCATGCCATTAATGGTTAGTTTCTCAGATGCCGTAATCGAAGGTAAGCCATTCTCTCCGTCGGTACTATCTTCTACTGCGGTCAGAGTAATATCCCCAGCTAAATTAATTGTATCCGTCTCACTATTGCTATTTGCTGTATCAATTGCACTAATCAAACTTGCCGCATCACTAGCAGTAAACACCTGTAACTTACCTGCAAAGTCTTCTAACACCTGTTGTTCAAACCCTAGCCCCACCTCAATCGTTCCGGTTTGAGACTCAAAAACCCAATCTCCCCCTAAAGCCTCACTACCTGTCAAGTTAGTGGAAGCTGCTACATCAGCCCCAGTAAACCCAGCTAGGGCATTTATTAACTCTTCTCCTGTATATCCCAAAGCAGTCAAACAACTATACAAAAGGATATCCGCCTCAGCCGTTAAAACTCCAGCCCAGGCTTGCATTTGCTGTTCGTAGTCCCCAACATTTTCTGAGGAGATATAATCCCTTCCTAACCAAAACTCCCCTTCGTTTCCTTCTGCTAGGAGGTGAATGGCACTTACTTTTCCTCCTTGGTTGGCTATTTCTGCTAGGGCTTCGGTAATGCTACTAATGCCATTTTCTTGGCGGGCGATAACTTGGGAAATCGTTCCTTTTTTGCCGCCGTAAAGGAAGTTTTGATAATCTTCTATCCCTTCATCAATAAAGGTAGTTTCTACATTAGTTCCTATTTCTTCAGGGAATAAAACGACTACAGGATTGTTACTAACTAAATCATTAGCGGTGGGTTTTACCTTCTCTGTTGCGGCGAAAGTAATATGTCGGGCGTTAACTATCCCAGCAATGATTGTATCCCCTTCGTTAATAACCGTATCACTATTTACGAGGCGTACAGTACCGTCTGCTTCGACAATAGCGTTGTTAACATGACCAACATTGCTACCCCCACTTAAGTATCGGGGAATATCTACAGCCCGAATTCCGGTTACTGTATTGGGTAAGATGGCACTCCCCCTTGCTGGGGCAGCTTCGAGGATGAGGTTTAATACCATCCCCTCGTGGGAAAGTTTCACCTGACTTTTCCCCGGTACAGACGCTAGGGTTATTTGCCCTCCTTCTGCTGTAATTGTTCCTGTAGAAATAATTCCCCCTCCGACTGCCCAGAGACTTTCTCCTGGGTTAACTTCTAAGTTCCCTTCGTTAATTATCCAACTGGGGTTGCTTTGGTCGAAGATTAAGCTAGTGGGATTACCTGTTAATTCGCTGTAGGCGTTGTCTCCATAGGCGTTAAAGTAATTATACCCAAAACCCATTCTCGTAGCGGTGGTAACACCAAAACTACCGGGTACATCTAAACTCGCCCCTTGACTAAATACCCATCCGGCAGGGTTCATCAAGAAGAGGTTGGAGTTGCCCCCACTCAGTTGAATTAACCCTTGAATAACACTAGGATTTCCTCCGGTTACTCGGCCTAAAACGTTGTTAATGTCTGGGTTGGAGAGGAAGTTGGCGATTTCTTGGGGATTTAAGCCGAATTCAATGAAGGAGTGGAAGAGGTTAGCCCCTGTTTGGGTTCCCCCGGTGATATTGTAGGTGCTGCCGTTGTGGTTGATAGTTGTGCCTGTGCCATCGGGTGTTGCGGTGATGGATTGAGCAATTGCAGGGAGGGTTTTGGGGCTTAATTCTAAAAGTGAAAGCAAGAGGATTAAAAGTCTGAAGAGATAGACTTTTATGGGTCTAGTTGCAGGAGAATACATAAATTTGTGCTATAGATGAAAGCATTTAAAGGTTAACTAACTCAAACTTAACTTTCATTATGCACCGCATTCTTTCCTTTTGCCTACTATAGCATTAAAACCGCCGTCGAGGGTCATATTTCGTTTGAAAATGCTACGCAAGGAAAATTCGTTTAGTAGAAAGTTATGATTCTTATTTCTCTGTGCGACACTTTTAAGGTACGCGCAACTCAACCTGTCGATGCTTAATTTATTCCAAGACTTTTGTCCCCTGGCCGCGATCGCGACAACTCCCACCGCTATCCAAACTCTAGAACCTTTTTGTCAAGCCAGCGGTGCAACGCTTTGGCTTCCTTCAACCCACAGAAACGAGGAAACCGAAGAAGAGAATCGCCAATTCTACTCAGTGTCCCTCAAAGAACAGATTGCCGCCCTTTGGCCCAACCAGCGCGCTTTTATTTTTGGCATGGCAGCAGGTGCCGTCGTTCGCCTGATTGCACCCCTCCTTCAAGATAAAGCCACCGATCCCGCAGTAGTCGTTCTCGATCCAGAAGGCAAGTTTGTCGTCAGTTTGTGCGGCGGACACCAAGGCGGCGGCGATCGCTTTGCCCAACTTATCGCCCGTCAGTTGGACGCAACGCCGGTTATTACGGGCGCATCGGCAAATTTAGGATTGCCGGGAGTCGATGTTTTAGGCGTTCCTTTTGGTTGGAAGAAGGGTGCGGGAGATTGGACGGCAGTTAGCGCGGCGATCGCCTCTCAAAAGTCCGTTCGAGTCGTCCAAGAAGCCGGTTCTACCCTTTGGCAGCGCCATTTACCTCAAAATCATCCTTTTGTTTTCGAGGATGGGGGAATGGGGAGACAGGATGGGGAGACGGGATGGGGAGAGGGGGAGAACCGGAGAGGGGGAGAACCGGAGAGGGGGAGAACCGGAGAGGGGGAGACGGGGGGAAGTAAGATTGATTGCCAATTATCCATTACCGATTCCCACTGCCCACCTGCCCACCTGCCCACCTGCCCCATACCCAATACCGTTTATTGGCATCCGCGCGTGTTGTGGGTGGGGATGGGGTGCGAGAGGGGAACGTCTTTGGAGGTAATGGAAACGGCGATCGCGCGCGTTTTCGAGCAATTTCAATTGGCGCGAGAGGCGATCGCGGGAATTGCGACAATCGACCTTAAAGCAGACGAGGCGGGTATCCTCGAACTGTGCCGTCTCTACGATTTGCCCTTGCGAACTTTCCGCGCCGAACAATTGAACTCGGTGGAGGTTCCCACGCCTTCTGAGGTTGTCGAACGCGAGGTGGGAAGCAAGAGTGTGGCTGAAGCAGCGGCGATTTTAGCCAGTCAAACTGTGCCGTCGGGGATGGAATGCGAAGCCGTTTCCCATTCTTTAATCGTTCCCAAACAAATTTTTCGATCGCCTCCAGGTGAAGCGGGGGACAATAAAGGTGCGGTTACCGTTGCCGTTGCGCGATGCAAGATTGAGTATACCGCACGAACTGGGCAACTTTTGCTCGTGGGAACCGGTCCTGGGGCCATCGAACACATCACTCCCGCCGCCCAAACTGCGATCGCATCTGTCGATGCCATCATTGGTTATTCTCTCTACCTCGATCTCGTTCAACCCTTATGCCGTCCCGGACAAATTATCGAATCCTTTCCCATTACCCAAGAAAAACAGCGGGTTCAACGAGCGATCGCCCTGGCACAATGGGGATTATCGGTGGCGATTCTCTCTTCGGGAGATTGTGGAATTTACGGAATGGCGGGTTTAGCTTTTGAGGAATTGCAGGCAAACCACTGGGATGGGGAAACGCCCCAAGTTCAGGTTTTTCCCGGCGTTAGCGCCCTCCAAGCGGCGGCTTCTCGCGTTGGCGCGCCATTGATGCACGACTTCTGCGCCATTAGTTTGAGCGATTTATTAACGCCGTGGGAGGTTATTGAGAAACGATTGGAAGTGGCGGCTGTGGGGGATTTTGTCGTTGCATTGTATAATCCGCGATCGCAAAAACGCACCCAACAAATCGCGATCGCCCGAGAGATATTCTTAAAACACCGCAGTCGGAAAACTCCCGTCGCCATCGTCCGTTGTGCCTATCGCCTTGACGAACACATTATCCTCACGACCCTCGAACACCTGCTCGATTCTCCCATCGATATGCTTTCAACCGTCATTCTCGGCAACTCCAATACCTATCGGTACGGAAATTGGCTGGTTACGCCTCGAGGATATCAGTAGAATTGGATCTATATTTTATTCTCTCTCGCGGAAAAATAACCCATCCAGCAATCCCGATACGAGGGAAAGGACAATAGAACCCAAAAATGCTGCTCCTAACCCGTCTACCGTAAATCCCGAGGGCGTAAAATAGCTAGCGAGAGCGAAACACATTGCGTTAATCGCCAGTAAGAACAAGCCTAGCGTTAAAATCGTCAGGGGTAGGGTCAAAAAAATTAGGATGGGCTTGACGATTGCATTAATTAATCCAAATACTGCTGCTCCAACGATAGCAGCGGGAATACTACTGATATCGATCCCCCCAACAAGCCGAGCTGTGATGAGAAGTGATATCGCTGTAACAATCCAGGTGACGATAAACTGTGGCATGGGCAATAGTCTCCAAACCGATTTTCGTCTCAATTGTATGCCATTTACCCCCCTTACCGTTGATTGCGGACGGAGTAAAGTCCGAAACCTTTCTTTAGCATGGACTCTTTCCTTCAATCTAATGTCAAATCTATGCACATACCCAAATTTTTCCCGCGGGTTCGGGATGTTAAGTTTTAGATATGTAACCTTCCTTGCACGCAAGGGGATCGAAACAGGAGTCTGCTAGGATAGTTGTATCTTTACATACTTTTTTTGAACCAAGGGTTCGATTCTTCTCGCTTACTCCCATCGCTCATCGAGCTTTAGTGTTGAAGGTTATTTTTTCTGAGTTCGCACCTATCAGCGCCAAAACAGATTGGGTTGTTTTTAAGGGGTTAGAGCGTTCTCGACCCCGCTCTTTATAGGATTAATTGTACATCTAGCCGCTAACTTGGTAAGTAAATCCTCGTAAATTCGTCCTCCGACCGCTAAAGACAAATGCTTAAATTTAGCCTTTTTAAGTTAGTATTCTTATGATTGACATTCCCTGTAATTGGCATTTTTTACTGACTGTTTCGCTGGGATTGTCTCCCCTTTCGCAATTCAGTCAGGTGAAAACCTCCAAACGGAGGTTTTAATGAAATCTGAGAATTATTCCTCTTCTATGGGAGAGCAAAATCCTGGATTACACTCTTTCCCTCAGTTTCCAGAATCTTATAATAGTCAGTTTGGGGATGAAAATGCTTTTTACAAAGTTATTCTTAACCGTATTTCTGAAACAGTTTTCGTTACAAATAACGAAGGCGAATTTGTCTTTGCTTCTCCAAATATTCAAAAGGTTTTAGGCTATTCTCTAGCTGAATTAGAAGAAATTGGAAATATACAGGCTTTATTAGGCGATAATTTATTCGAGCGCGATCGCTTAGAAAGATGTGGAGAAGTGAGGGGAATTGAACGGGAAGTCGCCGATAAAATTGGAAATTTCCACTGGCTATCGATCGATGTCAAATCTGTTCCAATTTGGGGAGGAATGAGGCTATATTGTTGTCGAGATATTAGCGAGCGCAAGCATATCGAAGTCGAGCGCGATCGCTATCGCGAGATAATTCGGGAAAATGCTTTAGAATGTCGTTGGATTCAGCAAAAGTTTCAGGCAGAAATTCAGGCGCACGAAGAAACAAAAAAAAGAGCAGTTCAAACCGAAGTTTTTCTTCAGTCTCTATTTGAAAATGTTTCCAATACTATTTTCTTGAAAGATGCTAAAACACTGCGTTTTATTAGTATCAATAAAGTAGCAGAGCTGTTACTCGGTCGCTCCCGCCAAGAGGTTGTAGGCAAAGCAAACCGCGATTTATTTCCACTAGAAATAGCAGAACAATTAGAAAAAAAAGATCGGGAAGCCTTAGAAAGCGCGCAACGTAAAATCGAGCAAGAAGTGATTCCCGACGGACATCAGGAAAGTCGAATTTTGCAAACTCGGAAAATTCCGATTTTAGACGAACATGGAAAACCTCAATATTTATTTAAAATCTCCGAAGATATTACTGAATCAACAAAATCGGAACAAGCCTTACTTGAAAGCGAAATTACAAACCGCGCGCTCCTGAATGCCATTCCCGACTTAATGCTGCGCGTCAGGAGAGACGGGACTTATGTCAATTGTAAAGCAGGTTCTGCAGCGAATCCCTTACAACCGCCCGAACAATTAATTGGGCAAAAACTTGCGGATGTGCTACCTTCAAATGTTGCGCAATTGGGTATAAGTTGTATCGAACAAGCCCTATTAACTGGGGACGCTCAAGTTTGCGAATATCAATTAATTAATGAGGGAAAACTGACTGACTACGAAGCGCGAATCGTTCCCTGCAGCGAGGACGAAGCCTTAGTGTTAGTGAGGGATATTAGCGATCGCAAGGTAACGGAAATGGCTCTCAAGGAGAGCGAAAATCGATTTCGGACGATTTTTGAACAAGCAGCAGTAGGAATAATCCTGCTGACGCGCGAGGGTCGCTTTTTTCGGATGAATCAGAAATTTTGTCAAATTATCGGCTATTCCCAGGATGAGTTAGACTGTAGGAGAGAAAGCGAACTGACCGTGGCAAGCGATCGCATTCAGTCCAACCTCTATACCGAACGCCTGTTCCAAGGAGAACTCCCGACATTTTCCCTCGAAAAGCGCTATCGCCACAAAGATGGTACGTCAGTTTGGGTCAACTTTACCGCCTCATTGTTGCACGGACAAGACAGCCAAAACCCCTATTTGGTCGCCATCATTCAAGATATTAGCGATCGCGTTTCCGCCGAAGCAACCCTTAAGGAAGCTTACATTAGTTTGCGCGAACGAGAGGCGCAGTATCGCATTCTGACTACCCACGGACCGGTCGGAATCTATCAAACCAACGCACATCGAGAGATCGTATTTGTCAACCCCTTCTGGTGCGAAATTGTGGGATTGTCCCCTGAAGAGTCCCACGGTTGCGGATGGATGAAAGCTCTTCATGCCCAAGACCGAGAGCGCGTCTTGGCACAGTGGAACGAGGAACCCGAACAAAGAACTAAAAATATCGAATTTCGCTTCCAAAGACCCGACGGACAAGTGTTATGGGTTGTTTGCAATAGTGCATCCTTGCGCGATGGAGAGGGTAACTATCAAGGCGAAATCGGAACAGTTCTCGAAATCACGGCGCGCAAGCGGGCAGAGGAAAATCTGAAACGACAAGCCCAACGGGAACGCTTGATGGCGGCGGTACAGGGGCGAATTCGTCGGTCGTTAAACTTGAATACCATTCTTTCAACCACGGTTGAAGAGGTGCGGCAATTTTTGCTGTGCGATCGCGTGTTGGTGTATCGTTTTAATAAGGACTGGAGTGGTGCAATTGTGGCTGAGTCGGTGAGACAGCCTTGGCAAGCCGTCCTGGGTACGACAATTTACGATCCCTGCTTCTCTCAAGAATTTGTCCAAACTTACCAAGAAGGACGCATTCATGTGGTGGACAATCTCGATATCGCCAATCTTGCCCCTTGCCACTATAATCTGCTAGCGCAGTTTCAGGTGAAGGCGAATCTCGTCGTTCCCATTCTTCAAGGGGAACAATTGTGGGGTTTATTGGTAGCCCATCACTGTGCTGCGGCGCGTCCTTGGCAACAAGTCGAAATCGATTTCCTCAAACAACTGGCAACTCAGGTGGGGATAGCGACGCAACAATCTCAATTGTACGAACAACTCAAAGAAGTTAATCACAAACTGCATCGCCTCGCTGCGGTGGATAGTTTGACCCAAATTTCCAACCGTCGCTGTTTCGATCTCTATCTTAATGCTGAGTGGCGGCGCATGGCACGGGAACAAACGCCTCTGTCTTTGATTTTGTGCGATATTGACTATTTTAAAAACTATAATGATACCTACGGGCATCCGGCAGGAGATGCCTGTTTGCGACAAGTCGCTGTCGTGTTGCGGAAAACCCTCAAGCGCCCTGGGGATTTAGTGGCGCGCTACGGGGGGGAAGAGTTTGCGATTGTTTTGCCCAATACCAATCGGCGGGGGATGATGTGGATTGCGGAGTTGATTCGACGGGCGATTCAGGATTTAAATATTGTTCACGAGGACTCGTGCGTTAGCGATCGCGTGACGCTGAGTTTGGGAGGGGCGACGGTGGTACCGCCTCCGGGGGGGGTTGCCCAGCACTTGGTGGACGGAGCAGATCGCGCCCTGTATCAAGCGAAGGAAGGGGGTCGCGATCGCGCGATCGCCGTTGAGTTGGATCTCTAATATAATAGCCTTTCCGGTTGAAGATCGCGACGGCGACTCTCATCGGCGTTGAGAGGAACGTTATCGCGATCGACGACAATAACCGTTGGCGAGTGGGTTGCTAATTCTTGTTCGTTTAACTGCCCGTAGGTCATGATAATTAAAGCATCTCCTTTCATTCCCAACCGCGCTGCTGCACCGTTGAGTTCGATGGTTCCCGAACGTGGTGGTGCTTCGATGGCGTAGGTGATTAGACGATTGCCATTGCTTTTATTCACAACTTGAACTTGTTCGTAGGGTTGAATGCCTGCCACCTCGAGTAACGCGCGATCGATACCGATACTTCCTTCATACTCTAAATTCGATCCTGTTAAGGTGCAGTTGTGAATTTTGGCAAGAAGAATTGTACGCAACATAAATTTTTTGTCCTTAGTTATTGGTCATTGGGCAGTGGGCAGTGGGCAGTGGGCAGTGGGCAGTGGGAGTTTATACACTAAAACCTAAAACCTAGTTCAGCTATTGGTCATTAACAGCATCCCAACCTAAAACCTAAAACCTAAAACCTAAAACCTAGCTTACCGATTTCCCGCACTACTAAAATCCGATCGCGCATTGGGGAAATCGATCGTGGTGTGGCGATAGACCTCGGGCAAACCGATATCAAAACACCGCCCTTTCATCAAATATCCTATCATTCCTTCATTCTTTCTTAATTGCTCCAGACAGGCAGTGAGCTGAAATTCCCCTCCCTCTCTCCGATTGTTCCTAATTTGCTCTTCTAGAATTTCAAAAATCGTTGAAGTTAGAACATATAACCCAAAAACTGATAAAAACTCATTCTCTTCCATTCCTTTCACGCGCAAAAAATTACTAGCATAGGACAACGTAGGCTTCTCGTAAATTTGAGTAATTGACAGCACGGCATCTGTCGCCTGCCACTGTCCCGTAATACAACCGTATCGATGAATCTCTAAAGCGGGAGTTACTCGCATTCCGATTACGCTTTTCTTCAAATTTTCATAGACATTCAGGAGTTGACCCGCACAATTGTTCTCAAAAAATGAGGTATAAATATGGTCGCCCAATAACAGAAGAAAAGGTTCATTTCCCACCCAATCTTTTGCACAAAAAACAGCATAACCAAAACCTTCAGGCCGATCTTGGGTTAAAATGGTAACTTTTTCGCCCAAGGTTTGTAAATACTCTGCATATTCTCGGTCTTGGGGTTTCAGTTTTTGCCATAATTGCGGACAAGGGGGCTTTTTGAAAAAATCCTCAAATAGCAGGCGATCGCGTTCTTGAACCACAATCCCCACCTCTTGAATTCCAGCCCGAATCGCCTCCTCGACAATCAACAGGATAACAGGTTTGGCGCGACCATCGCGATCGATAATCGGAAAAAACTCTTTTTTCATCGCTTTCGTCGCCGGAAACATTCGCGTCCCAAAACCCGCTGCCGGAATGACAGCTTTGCGAACGAAAGAGCGAGCAATAACGTCGTTCATACCAATTGTAGTTTATCCAAAATTAGCAATTAAGATAACAATTTGGGTTTCAGCGTCAGCTCAAAACCCCGCATTTGAGGAAAATCTCGTTGGAGGATTGCGATCGCGGTGGCTTGTCCTTGGCGATCCTTAACGAGCAATTGTGCCGTTCCGTCGCCTTGGGAACCGACTCCCTTGCCGCCCCAAAGATGCGGTTGTAGCGGCGGGTGGCTCAGCAGTGCGTGGAGAAGGGGGGCTGTCAACTGGGACGGACAGGCGGGTTGGAGGTAACGATCCAATGCGCCTTGAGCTTTACGCATCAGTTCGCCCAACTCCTTTGCCTCTCCTCGCTCCAAGGCGATCGCGGCCGATCGAGTTATCTCAGCACTCGCGACACCCAGATAATACTGTACGCCCTTTTGTCGCTCATTGCTCGCCACGGGATAGGCTTCGTTGAGAGCCGCTAGAATTTTCGATGTATTTTTGTAACCCCCCAAATCGACAATGACAAAAAATAACTCGCACCTCAAACTTAACTCCACAATTTCAATGTGCTCCCCATCAAATATCATCATTACGAGTCGGTTGCCATAGGCGCAAGCTTGGTCCATTCGTCCGCATTTTGAAGGGGTTACGATCTCGCCGAGATAGGCAAGCTCCATTTCTTCGCGAATCGTCAATTTTAGATTGTACGAATAATTGAAAGCGCGGGCAACGAGGACGCAAAGTGCCGCGCTTGAAGACAGTCCTTTTTGAATGGGAAGGTCTGTTCGATAATTATCAATTTCTAAGCCGCCGACGGGGTAGCGTTGCTGGATTTGGTAGGTGACACCCGCAGCATAACTGAAAAAACCCCCTTTTCGAGCAACAGTTAGCAGTTTTTCCGGTTCCATTGGCAATTCAATGGTTCCTATTTGCGCGCCCCCATTTCCCGTTGCGCGCAACAGGAGGCGAGTTGGGTGGGGTTTTACTCGGGCGTAGAGACCCAGATTTAAGCCAGCAATCAGGGCATAGCCCTTTCCCAAGGAGGGATTAGAGCATCGGTACTTTGCCGCCCAATCGCTGTGTTCTCCAAACAAACAAAGGCGACCTGGGACGAAAAGTTTCATAGATAGTTTGTTAGTTGACCCGCAGCGATCGCCAATGAAAAGAAAATATAATCTAGGGTAACGCGCCGCGGCCTCAATGTACGATGAGTTTTTCAGTGGATCCCGGTTTGTTACAGTTTGTATCGCTATGGGTATTGGCAAAGGGAAGCAGGGCGAGTCTATTCGAGTGCGAGAACAGTTAGTGTAGTATAGACCGTTGCAACTATTTTTGCAGCAGCGCGCGCGATGTCGTTCCGATACGCGCTTCGCGATCGCAGGTGGGTTAAGGTAGCTGTAGTCGGGGCTATTGCGATCGCGCGATCGCTTCTCCGTCGATTTTGATTGGAAGGCACTGGATCGAGCGACATTCCTTTAGATTTAATAAAGGATATGGACGAGCCTAATTTTAGACATTATGTATTCTTTTTTACAAATATTAAATTGCTCTTTGGGAACGATTCTTTTGCTTTTGAGTCTTATTCCCAGAGGCAGATGCCAATTTCTTTTTGCTTTGACACGATGGGATGCAATATAAATCAAATTTGTACAATTTAGTTTTAGAATAAGCATGAACATTCTAGCATGGGTTACTATCGGTTTGCTCGCGGCTGCGATCGCTAAGCTTTGTTACCCTAATAGTAGTAGTATTCGCGGTTCAGTTGTAGCGTCAGTAACCGGTGTATTGGCTGGAGGAATTGCGGCAGTCTCTCTTCCCAGCAGTGCTTTGCCAGTAATTACAATGAGCTTCCTATCACCAGGCGTACTTCTTCCTAGTATAATTGCTGTAGTTGGATTCAGTATTTCTGTTGCTATTACACATTTTTTGTTCGGAATGCTATAACGCTAGAGTCGAGCGTAGAGCTTTGCAGCGGACAATCCAAGAAGGTAGGAATTTGACTTTCGTTGACAGAAGATAGTCCACATTTGCACGATAATCTTTGAAGAAAAACATGACTATTTTAACATGGGTTATAGTCGGCTTACTAGCTGCCGCGATCGCCAAAGCTTATTACCCTGGAGGCGGTGGTTTTCGCAGCACAGCAATTTGGGGAATTACGGGCGCATTGGCTGGAGGTCTCGCAGCGATATATCTTATTAGCAATGGCTCTCTACCGATAACTTTATCTTTACTTACAGCCAGAGGAATTATTGTAGGTTCAATTCTTCCAGCCGTAGTCTGCGGTTTCATTGCTATCGTCGCATTTTTTGTGCGAAATACCTTCAATCAGACATAAATGTTACAATTTACCGTAAGTTAATGAATCATGAAAAATCACCTCTCCTTAAAACAAGAAGATTTGAATTCAGAAAAATTTACGATTGTGCCCGGACAATTTACAGCAATCAACAGGAGATTTCAAGACCCGTGTTCTTTTTCTCCTTTACGAAGAGGTCTTAAGCTAAGACGCATCTAAATTGGGTATCCTCGATCCCCCCGTCTCCGGTGTCTCCCCGTCAGACCCCAATCACAATTTAAATGCCGAACAGCTTAGACCCAACTAATTAATTATTCATTAATAAAGACACCCGCAGAGTGAATTGACAAGTCGTGCTTAGGGATTATTTCCAGAGGAAGATGTCAACTCGCCTTAGCTTTGAGACGATTGGAAAGAAACGCAGCTTGCTCCGGCACCATTCGGTATGGAAAAAAGCTGGAGTCTGATAGCTGGAAGTAGAATCGCTCTGGAGACCGTAAATTCCCGGTTATACGTTGGTAAAAGAGAAAGTTTTTGAGAGGCCATTCAAAAATGGCAACCCAGTTTTCAGTAATTACTTGTAGGTAAAGACTTGTCGGTCAAACCGGGAAAGATTCAAAGCTCAAATCTGAGTTTGCTTGTAAATATCTTAAAGATTTCAGGAGGAAAAATGACTGTACGCAACCGCCGCGCTGTAGGAACGTTTGCCACTCGCCAAGACGCAGAATTTGCCTTGGCTGAGTTAAGGGATTCTGGCTTTGCGATGGATAATGTCTCTGTCATTGCTCGCGATGCCGACGTAGGCGATAGTATAGCCGATGCCGGCGTTAGCGATAGCGCGGGCAACAAAGCTGACGAAGGGGCGGCAACCGGAGCAGCTACCGGCGGCGCGCTCGGCACCCTAACGGGTCTGCTCGTAGGGTTAGGCACGCTCGCCATTCCAGGGGTGGGTCCAGTGATGCTCGCTGGCGCAACGGCGACGACCCTAGCAACAACGCTGACTGGAGGGGCGTTAGGTGCAGCAGCAGGAGGTCTCGTCGGTGCATTAGTCGGTTTAGGCATCCCAGAGGAGCGCGCTAAAGTGTACGGCGAACGTCTGAACAGAGGACACTATGTCGTTATTGTCGATGGCACCGAAGACGAACTGCGTCAAGCCGAATTGATTTTAAATACGCGCGGAATTGAGGAATGGGGAGTTTACCATTCTCCGACGACACCACCCAGCGCTTCTACAGTCATCTAGCCGTCTACAATTGAAGTCTGGACCTCCAAACCCGACTCCAAGTCACTTAACTAAAAGCCTAAATGCGATCGCGCAAGGAAAACACGCAATGAAAAAAATCTTTCTGTACTTACTGACTAGCGCCTTTTTATTGGGTTCTGTCGCCTGCGGCACTGCGCGAACCAGTAACGAAGCACCCGACGAGGCGGGAGATACGGGGAGCGAACTTAGCGCCGAAAATGCTCAAGAAAATGCTGAGGATGCAACGAGCGACATCCGCCAAGATCAGATAGAGTCGGACAATCGCGCGATCGAGCAACGCAATGAAGTGGCAGGCGATCCTACAGAATTGGCAGATAACGATGTTTCCAGTTTAGTTCGTAACAAGCTCGAAGAAGCTTTCCCAACAAGCCAATTAGTTGTGGAGTCGGAAGACGGTGCAGTAACGGTAGACGGTAAGGTTGCTACGGCTGAAGACGTGGAGAAGATCGAACCGTTGGTTAAAGAAGTTCAAGGCGTTAAAAGCGTTGTAGTTACGGCAACGGCTGAGTAATTTCAGCTTCAGCAGAAAGGGTGTAATGTAGCGAAAATGAACGCCCTACTTTTAGCGATGAGGTCATTTGTGCCTCATCGTTTGTTTGGATCGTTATATAGCGTTTTCAAATGAAACGTAAACAATAAGTGTAGGGTGGGAATTGCCGCTCAAAAGCTGGATTCAACAAATTCTCTCACCCTTGGCAATGCCCACCACACGCCTTGCTAATCGATTGTACTATGATACAGCCCAAGGCGCTGTAAAAGCTAAGACGCAGACAGAGTAAGCGTCTTTAAACGCCGAACAGCTTAGACCCCAAATCTCTTCTAAAATTCAAAATCGTCCTTGCCGTTTCCTGGGGCTTTTCTAAATGGGGAACATGGCCGCATTCTTCAATCCAAACTAATTTAGAATTCGCGATCGCGCGTTCAAATTGTCCGGCTGCCTTGGTCCCTAAAATTTTGTCATTTCTGCCCCAAACAATTAATGTTGGCTGGTGAAGTTGAGACAGTTGTTTGGCAAAAGAACCGTAGCCACCGCTTTTTGTGAAGGTAGCGATCGCGCGATTCCATTGAGGTAAACTCAAGTGCAAGGACGCGCAGAGCCGCGCGTCTATGCTGGCGAAGCTTTTATTATAGTAGGAAGCACGAGCGATTTGCTGGCGAATTCCCGGTCTGCGTAAAAAATCGGTTGCCAGTGTATCCAAAGGGGGAAACATGAACTTACGACTTAAAGGAGCATTGGTTAATCCCGCACTATCAACGAGAACTAACTGTTCGACTATTTCGGCATAGGAAAGCGCGAAATCGAGGGCAGTTGCCCCTCCCATCGATGCGCCGACTAAAATGACGGGGCGTTGAATGAGCGTTTTCCAAAACGAGTAGAGATGGGTTTTAATCGCCTCTGCCCCAAAAGACAACTGTGGGGGGCGATCGGTAAATCCAAATCCAAGGAGATCGACAGCCCATGTCTCGTTATCCGCCGCTAGGAGGGGCAGGAGACGGCGAAATTCGAGCAAAGAACTGTCGAAGCCGTGAAGCAAGAGAATGGGCGTACCGCCGCTTCCCAGGCACGCGTAGGTGGTTTGAATGGCGCGATCGCCTAAAGGAGTCGCGATCGCTTCGCACTCGATTTGCCTAACAAGATCGATGGAGGTTTGTTCGACTAATTGTTCGGCTTCAGCGGGGATAAAATTAGGGATTTGTCCTTTGTCATTGGTCATTCGTCATTAGTTCTTGGTTCTAAAATCTAACTTTTGGCGAGCGGCGATCGATCTTCGCTTATCAAGCCTAAAATCTAAAGCCTAAAACCTAAAACCTAATTTTGGTCAGAAGTAGCAGTTGTTTGAAATTCCTGCAAATCAAACAAGAACGGAATGCCGGGAGAATCGCCCCCCATTACTAAAACATTGGGCATCTGCGCGCCGCCTTCTCGCCATGCCGCGATCGCTTCTTTTTGCAACACTAATTGTCCGCCTTGGGCCTTCAACGTTTCTGCTAGCAACCGTTGCGCTTCTGCCCTCCCTTTAGCACGATTGATATCGGCTTGGGCTTCTTGCGATGCTTCCTGAGCGATGTAAACCGCTCGTTGCGCGCGCTGTTCGGCAATTTGCTTTTCTTCAACCGCCCGCGCAAATTCCGGCGAAAAGGCGAGATCGACGACGCTCGTATCCAAAACAATAATTCCGTACTTTTGTAGCCGTTCGTTCAACGCATTATCAAAATCCTCTTTCAATTCCGTGCGTTTGGTAATGGCTTCTTCAACCGTCCGTCTTGCTGCTGCAATTTTAAACGATTCTTGGGTTTGGGGAGCCACGACTTTTGCTACGATATTTTGTAACGTTCCTTGGGTGCGTCGAACTTCAACCACCTGTAGGGGATCGAGACGGAAATTAATGGCAAAACTTGCTGATAAATCTTGTAAATCTTTGGTCGAACTTTGAGCGGGAACTTCAAATTTTTGTACCGTTACGTCGTAGACATCGACGGCGGAAACCAGAGGCGGTTTGAAGTGAATGCCTTCGAGCAAGGCCCCGTCTCTGGCTTTTCCTAAAATGCTCAATACTCCGGCCTGACCGGGATTGATAATCACAAAGGAATTAAAAGCAAGGACTAATAGTAAAGCGGCAAAAACTCCGCCGATTAAGGATTGTAAGTTTTGCGTGGGTTGGGTTCTCAAGGTTCTACCTCCATAGTTTTCGCGCCCATTGCGAGTCTGTGTGGGGAAAGTCGTTTATCGGTGTAGATCCCTATCCCAAGATAACGGAATTTGAGCACTTAGGGGAAACTGATTTTAGAGGCAATCGGCACTTTTGTAATTAGCAAGAGTTATTTTCATAGAACTTACGCAAAGACTCTATCTGTAGGGTGTGTTAGGGGAACGGAACGGTTCTTTGTCACTATATGTGGTGTAGCAAGCGCGATCGCGCTTGCTCAAAAATCGCCAGTTTGCTGCACTGACTTCAAATAAGAGCGCAACTTGAAACATTTAGTCCATATTGAGGGGATCGACATCAATGGTCAGTCGAACGGCTTGGGGACAAAGGGCGCGCAACTCCGTCAGGTTGGATAACTCTTCCCCCAATTCCGCGTCGAACTTCAACAAAACTTGCCAGCGAAAACGGCGATTAATGCGCATAACGCTTGCTGGTGCCGGTCCCAACCGTTCCACCGAAGCGGGTAAAATATTGGAACAAGCCTCAGCAATCAGTTCGGCGGTGCCTTGGACTTCCCCCTCGTCCAAACCGCTAAACTGCAACAAAATTAAACGGTTGTAGGGAGGATAGTCGAGGGCTTGCCTTTGAGCGAGAGTCTCGCGGGTGAAGGTATGATAGTCGTGGTGGCGAACCGCTTGAATGACAGGATGGTCGGGAGTGTAGGTTTGGATAATCACCCGGCCGCGATCGCTTCCTCTCCCCGCTCGACCGCCGACTTGCGTTAGCGTTTGAAAGGCGCGTTCGGTTGCCCGATAGTCGGAACGGTGCAACAGTCCGTCTGCCGCCACAACCCCCACGAGCGTCACTTGCGCCACGTCCAACCCCTTAGTCAGCATTTGCGTTCCCACCAATAAATCGGCTTCTCCCCTGGCAAAGCGCGTCAATAGAGTTCGGTGAGCGTTTTTAGTGCGCGTCGTATCGCTATCAAAGCGAATCACCTCCAGTTCGGGGAAATTTTTGGTCAACTCCTGGGTTACTCGCTGGGTCCCACTGCCAAAAAATTTGAGATAGGGAGAACTACATTGGGGACATTGGGAAGGGTGATGTTGGACGTGGTTGCAATAGTGGCAGCGCAACAATTCTGTCGCTCCCTCTCTGACGTAGTGGTAGGAGAGAGAGACATCGCAGTGGGGACATTCAACCACGTAGCCGCAACTGCGACAAGAAACGAAGGTACTGTGTCCGCGTCGGGGAATAAAGAGAATGCCTTGCTGTTTGCGAGGTTTTAGTTCCCGCAGCGCGATTTGCAGCGATTGACCGAAAATCGAACGGTTGCCTCGATGTAATTCCCGGCGCATATCGACGATTTCTACGGGGGGTAAAGGTCGCGAGTGAATGCGTTCTGGGAGGGAAAGATAATGGGATGTTGAGCCTTCTGTTGGCGCTTCGGAACTTTCCGACTCGCTCGAGGGATGGCCGCGAACGGCGACCCAAGTTTCCAGCGAGGGGGTGGCAGACCCTAAAACGAGGGGACAGTTTTCCAGTTGGGCGCGCCATTGGGCAACGGTTCGGGCATGATAAGTAGGGGCGGGTCGGTCTTGTTTGAAGCTGGAGTCGTGTTCTTCGTCGAGTACGATTAAGCCGAGGTAGGAGAGGGGGACAAAGACGGCAGAGCGCGTTCCGATGACGACTTGGGCTTCGCCACTGAGCATTTGTCGCCAAGTGTCGTAGCGTTCTCCCTCGCTCAAGGCGCTGTGGTAAACGCACACTTTATCGCCGAAACGGGACGTAAAGCGATCGGTGAGTTGGGGGGTAAGTCCGATTTCGGGAACGAGGATGAGGGCGGATTTTCCTTCTTCGAGGAGGGAGGCAACCAATTGTAGGTAAACTTCGGTCTTGCCCGAGCTGGTTACGCCGTGGAGGAGGACTCGGGCGTATCCTGTTAATTGGGCGATGCGATCGCGCGCTTCGCGTTGGGCGGGCGTAAGGGTTTTTGGCTCTTCGTCTGCAACTGAGGTGTCTTGTGAAAGGCGCAATCTTTCTTGCTCCTGGACGATAACGCAACCTTTGCGTTCTAAGGCATCGACCACAGAGGAACTGGTTCGGCAAAGGTGAAGCAGTTCGCTCAACCACAACTCGCCCCCCCTACGTCGCAAGGTCTCAAGTACGTCTCGCTGGCGCGGCGTGAGCTCGGCAGACAGCCGAGATTCGAGCAGCGTGACAGCTTTTTGGCGTTTGGGACGAGGCGGTTTGGGCGGTTCGAGATAACTTTGCACCCAACCTCGCTTGAGGAGTTCTCGAAGACCTTGTTGCGCGCCGGGAATTTGCTGTTTGAGATATTTGACGCTGTAGTCTCCCTCTTTTTGCTCCTGTAGCAGGTGGAGCAAGGCTCGGGCGGCGGCAGGGCAAAAGGATTCCGCTCCAGGGGGGAGCGCTTCGCGGATGAGACGAATGCGTTGTTGCGATGGCTTGAGTAAGCCCGGTGGCAGGGCGACTCGTATTACGGCGAGGATTGGGGTAAAATAGTAGCGAGCGACGCGCTCGATGAGCTGCCAATAAAAGCTTGGGAAAAATCCGGCAGCAATGACTTCTTCCACCGCCCTAATGCGATCGCGAGCTAAATCTATTGGCGGCGATTCTAACAACCGAATGGCAATTCCTCCAGCGACTCGTCCTCCGATGGGAACGCTGAGGATATCTCCCGGCTGTACTGACAACTCCGATGGGAGTTCGTAGGTCAGCAATTGCTCGATACCCGGGCAATCGACCAAAACTTCAACCCATTGAGGTCTTGGCGATCGCGCGTCCGACCGGTAAGACGCTGAGGGTTCCGCTAGAAGCATAGGGGAGTTACACTCGAGCATAAAGCAAGCGAGGACTAAACGACAGTCGTTTTTGGGGTTATGAGTTCCAGGGTAACAGCAATCGCGTGCTGGATCGATCTCGACGAGGCGCGATCGGCAGTTATATTGGAGGTGCGCGCCACTTTCAAGGCGCGATTTCTGCCTCTTGACAGATCGCCGAATTCGGCAACGTATGAGATGTTAAAGAAGGAGTAGGACAACTGACAAATCATAGCGGAGACCAGCCAACTTTGCGTATAAATCGGAGTTGGCGGTGGTGGTGTTAGTCAAATGCTCGATTATTTAAATCCATTCAAACCCAATTTAAAAAAAACCGGTTTTCCTTCGGTGGAGCGAAGATTCCCCAATTCCCAATGGGTTTGCCCCCTCGATAATTGTCCATTTTGTAATCAGGCAAACATCTTATTGAGACAATTCTGCTAGCCTGATAAAGATGTTTGGTTTGGCGCAAGTGGGTCGCAATTCCAGCTTAATCGGGACGATATCGTTGATTTCTCCAAAAACTCGACCTCAGCCGGAGCGACGGCTCGTCCGATTCAATTCAGTAAAAATCCTAGTGAAGAGAAAAGGAAGCCTATCCGAAAAAACAAGGAAACTCATTTAACAATTTTGGAAACCCAGTAAGAAAATCTGTTGTGGCAGCGAGAAATCAATGAGAAGTTGGAGCCGATTTTTATCCTTATTCCTCTATTCGAGATTGCCAACGAACCCGCTCAATTCAACACAAGCAACCCTATGAAATCCAGCGTGAATACCCAGCTACTAGAAAATCCCCAAAACGACTTCGAGCGCCCTCTAGTTGATATCGAATTTTCAGCCCAAGAGATGACCCCAAGTCGTCCTCCCAGCTCGAGCCGAGGGAATATAGACGATACGGTAGGTGCGTTTTTCAAGGAAATGGCGCGCTACCCTCTCCTCAAACCCGAAGAAGAAGTCGAACTCGCACAGCGCGTTAAATCTGTGGTTCGCGTCGAAGAAGAGCGCGAACTTCTCAAAGAGCAACTCCAGCGCTATCCGAGCAAAACCGAATTAGCTCGTTCTCTCAACATCAGCGAGCGGCAGCTCGACAAACTCCTCTATCAAGGACGAGTTGCCAAGCGGAAGATGATCCGCTCCAATTTGCGCCTCGTTGTCTCCATTGCCAAACGCTACCTCAATCGGGGGGTTCCCTTCCTCGATTTGATTCAAGAAGGTGCAATTGGCTTAAATCGCGCCGCCGAAAAGTTCGATCCCAACAAAGGCTATAAGTTTTCGACCTACGCCTATTGGTGGATTCGTCAAGCTATTACCCGTACCATAGCCAACGACGCGCGCACCATTCGCCTACCCATCCATATCGTCGAGAAACTCAACAAGCTCAAGAAGGCACAGCGAACCCTCAAACAGAAACTCCAACGCAATCCTTCAGAAGAAGAGCTGGCAGCCGAATTAGAAGTTACAACCCCCCAACTGCGCCAATTGCTTCAATTGCGACGGCAGTCTCTCTCGCTGAACCATCGCGTGGGGAAAGGCGAAGATACAGAACTGGTGGATTTGCTCGAAGATGGGGAATTGCAACTTCCCGAAGATCAGATGAGCGAAACCATGATGCGCCAAGAAATTTGGGATGTCCTCAGCGATGTGTTGACAGAGCGGGAAAAAGATGTGATTTCTTTGCGCTACGGTTTAAATACGAGCCAACCCCATACCCTCGAAGAAGTGGGGGGAATGTTCAATTTGTCGCGCGAACGGGTGCGCCAAATTCAGAGCAAGGCAATGCGCAAGTTGCGCCGTCCCCAAGTTGCTCGCCGCCTCAAGGGATGGTTAACTTGAGGAGAAGCTTTGAGCTGAAGGCGTTATGACTGGGACTGTTGAAACAAGATTAGAAGAGCCGTTGCTCTTTCCAGGTCTGAGTTGGCAACAATTTAAGACCTTGGAACCTCTATTGGATATTCCTGGAGTGCGGCTCTCTTTTTTGGATGGAGTCTTAGAGGTGCGGAGGGTGCCTGGAAGGAAACACGAAACAACAAAGGGACGGATTGGTGCTTTGGTCGAGGCGTATATGCTAGCAGCAGCCATTGATTTTACTCCTACGGAGTCTCTAACTTTAGAGAGTGAAATCGGACTGGTAAGGCGCGAAGCAGATAAGTCTTACGAGCTGGGAAGCGACCGCGAACGTCCAGATTTGGCGATTGAGATTGTTGTCACGAGCGGTGGCATTGATAAATTGGAAGCTTACAAGCGTTTAAATATTTCCGAAGTCTGGTTTTGGGAAAAAGGACAACTGTCTCTGTATGCTTTGGGAGAGGAAGGGTACGAACGGATTGCTCGCTCTCAATTGCTACCGAAACTCGATATCGCTCTACTCGCCAAGTGTATCGACATTCCCAACCATGTTCGGGCGATTCAAGAATTCACGAGTGCGATCGCCTAAATTTGGATTCAGCTATTGAAGGCTAGCTTGGCATTATTACCGAATTTATAGAGATTTAAATGAGTTTAAAAATTCGTTCCGCAATTGCCGAAGATGTTCCTGTTATTTTCGACCTCATCCGATCGCTGGCGGAATATGAAAAATTGACCCATTTAGTGACGGGGGACGCGCGATCGCTACACGAGCATTTATTTGGCGATCGCCCCTATGCAGAAGCAATTTTAGCACAATGGGAGGGGGAAGCTGCGGGGTTTGCCTTATTTTTTCCCAATTATTCTACATTTTTAACCCAGCCGGGTATTTATTTAGAAGACCTATTCGTTTTGCCCCAATATCGCCGCCGGGGAATCGGCAAAGCTTTGCTGACTCATTTAATTCAGTTAGCTGAGGAAAGAGGAGCAGGGCGTTTGGAATGGAGCGTGTTAGATTGGAACGAACCTGCAATTGCTTTCTATAAGCAAATGGGCGCGACGATTCTTCAAGAGTGGCGGATTTGCCGAGTGATAATTGGCAGCAAATAGTAGGCAGGTTGGGGCGAAACCTTTGTACATCGCGTCGAATCCCAGAAGCTATAGCAATCCCAAATAGGCTGCCACATTTCTCGTTTCCAGAAATCTTGCCACACAGGGGTTTCAGCATTCTACCGTCCCACAACCAGTCTAGGATTGCTATATCTAGATCTTTTGATTTTTAACGGGTACGGCTTTCCGCGATCGCTCAATCCAGGTTAAGCTAAGTAGGGGCTCGGCATTGGCTAGGTTCTCACTGAAAATTCGAGGCGATCGCACAGATAAAGAGGCGCAGATGAAAAAGATACTGACAGCCATTGTACTTTCGGGCATAATGTGGCTAATGGGGATCGCAGTTGCGCCAACAGCGCTTGCCTCGGTTCCCATCAAACTGACTAACCTTTCCGCTCGCGAATGTACGTCTGACAGTTTAGAAGGAGTTGTTAGTAGTGGGGGAGGAAGCATACCGTCTAATTGCTTCATTGTATCGGGCAAAGCCAAAAACCCTTCTGGCAAAACCTTAGTCGATGCCGATGTATTCGGGCGAATTTACGATGCCAACGGCGAGCCCGTCTTCCAAAATCGGGGCCGAGTGGGGGCGCTGCCAGAAGTGCCGCCAGGGGTTAGCGACTTTGAGATTCGCATTACTGTTTCCGGAAATCAACCCGCACCGCTACAACTCAAACAATTTAAGGCGGCTGGATTTACCCATCGAGTGCGCCCATTTTACTACGACGATTAACACGCTTTTTTCAAGACGCTCAAGAGAAAGCGTCCAATTGATTTGGGAAACCCAGCACCATAATCTTTAAACCTGGGTTAGCTGTAGTGCTTTCGCTAAAAGCCGAACAGCTTACTTAACAATAATGATACTCCCAGTTGCCCAAGAGATAAGAACATTTGTTTTTCTCTTCCAAAACCCCTTGCTTAATAGCAAGGACAACTGCCTGATTAGCCCTATCATCCACCGCGTATAAAATTCGCCACGACTCCACCCGAATTTTCCGAGGTTGCCAGTTTAACGCTTCAATCTTTTTAAACTGGACTTCTGTGCTGTACGAAGGACGAGGATCTTCCGCTAGCGCTGTCACAATTCGTTTGATTTCTTGATGAATTTCTCCGACAGGGATTGAGCTTCGTTCTTGATGAACAGATTGCAACAATTTAACAGTATACATTGTTCATTCCCACTCGTGTTTGACATCATTCCAGTCAAGAAAAATAACTTTTTCAGGTCTTCTTCGAGCTTGTTTGAAGTGAATCATTGCTTCGAGCAAAACGGCGCGATCTTCTCTTTCTTCAAGAGCTTCTGCTCCGAGAAGTGAATTTTTGTGAATCGGTGAATATTCATTGCGACCTCGATCTCCAAGACGAATCGACGGACTTGAAGTAATAACCCTAATGGTACGTTTCATTTTAGATGAACCCTTATAATGCTTAAAAAAACGATTCCTCGAAATTTTAACAAACTCTTATAGATTTGGGAAGCTTATGGAAATCAAACTTTTTTGAGTACCTTGAAGTACTCTAAAAAGAGAGACTATTTTCTATGAAAGGCTTCTACAAAGAACTGGTGGAGGGACTTATAGAAAAGATTATAGTAGGGAGAAATGAATTTGGTGCGAGTTTTCTGCTCGGGTTCATCATAGCGAAGAAAACCCGATCGCGAACGTATTGTACAGAACACTTCAATCGAAAATCGAGAGAGAAAAAGGAATTTGCAAAATTTTGCTCTCACCGAGCAATAATTGATTCTTTGTCCTTTTTAGCGCCTTATTGCTGCTGTTTTCCTTCGGTTTTGGGAAAGGGTTAGGACGGTGAGGTTCCCTCAAATTTGGGGGCGTGGGGTTTGTCTCGCCGCGTCCAATTGGGCTACGCTTGTTTGACACCCCTTGACCGAGGGACGGGGGAGATCGGTATCGTAAAAAGGGTGCGATCGCCAGCGGTATCAAAGGCTAAATCTACCCTTCTCCCTTTGTCTAATTTGAAATAGTGCGTGTAAAATCTGCTAGCTTGTCAAGAATGGTAGAACTTTCCCAAGCAGCAATGAAACCCGAAGAGCTGTTCGGCTTTTAGATCGTAATGTTAAATTCTCAAAAAAGGCAGCGAGTGCAGTGGTGAGTTCCGCTCTTTAAATGTGCGTCAGCTTATCTCCGCCTTTGAACGGCGTTACACCACTTTCCACTGCTTCTACAACGGGTTCGTTGCAGTTCAAAACGGCAGGGACTTGTTCGGCTCCCGCTTTTGCATGGGCGAAGTCAGGAAATTAGAACTTACGCACAATAGGCACCTGTAGGGGCATTCGCACGGGTGTAATACCCCTAACCTCAACACCACCTATAGCGCCTTTGCGTAAGTCCTGGAAAGGTAGAAAATCAAACGCACCGAGTGCAGTTTTGACAGACTCCCCGGCGCGAACGCACGGGGATTGTCTTCGCTCGCTCCAGCAATTGCACCGAATATCCTGTCTAACATCAACTGTAGGGATGTTTTATAAAACGTCCCTACGGTCGATGGCCCAACCGTACAAATGTTGTAAAAAAATCAGTCGGCGTAGACTAAAGTCGTTGCGACTCGGAACGGAAAAAGAGCGTATTCTTCGAGCGTGTTCCAGAAATAGGCTCGAAGCTGCTTGAGGCGGTGTTCCAAAGGAAGTTCGTAGTCAATCGCCCCTGTCGTCGAATCGAGGCGAAAGGCGTGTTTGTCGCAACCGCACCCATGCTCGACGAAAAGCCCAAACTGGCTAGTGGCACTATCTACGCGACGACGCATCATTGAAACATTGAGTCCGTGATTAGCACTATCCAAGGCCCGAGCGAGTTCGACATCTTCAAGGAGGCGAAGGGACGCAGGCTCAAAAATGTCTTTGCGTTCCAAGGGGTGAAGTAAAGCCCAGTACAGCCAAGAAGAGACTTCGTAGCCCAAGTCTTGGAAGAGCAACTCCACGCCAGACACCAGGTTTTGGGCTGCTTCTAACTGGGGATGGGGTTTTTCTTTGAGTTGCGAGAAATCGGGATAGGCCGAGGCGAGAAAGCTTTGGCCGTAGGCTTCGACAGCGTTGAGGGCGAGAGTCGGGTCGTAGGATTTAGGGATCGCGAGGAATTGGGCGGCGAGGGCGACATAGCGATCGCGATCGCGAACTTTCCCTTCTTGAAGCACCTCGTACCAGCTTGCGGGCAACTCGGCAGTTGATGAATTAAGTTGCTGTATCACAGAAAGCACCTCTGAATGAATGATTGAGCTGTTAACTAGGGTACCAAAAGCTACCCCAACAGACAATGACCGAAGCGATCGCGGCGCGTGGTTATTCGGCTGTTGGTCTTTGTCAGGAGGAAAAGACTACTACTTATACCAATTTAAGATGACGTTGCATAGATTGTCTTCCCCTAAATTCGCGATGAGTGTAATGGTGTGTTACGCTCCGCTAACACACCCTAAGTAGGTGGGCGTAATTAAAAGAACAATGTCTCCAGCTAAAACCCTTATCTGGCAAGGAATACGAATTTCGAGGTTATGCGTTTATTTTTGCCCACCTACTTACTTGATTCTGTGCAGCTTCATGTCAATCTGGTATTAGGGCTTGCTGTACAAAGCAGCAAACCCTATTAATCAATGCGCGAAGCGGTGTATTAGGGTTGCTTAAAAATTAAAAATTAAATACAATTCCCCCCTGCTCCCCTGCTTCCCCTGCTTCCCCTGCTCCCCTGCTCCCCTGCTTCCCCTGCTCCCCTGCTCCCCTGCTC
>JAXHVQ010000074.1:0-29750 GCA_034189065.1 Cyanobacteriota bacterium | reverse complement strand
CGCCGGTGTATTCGGAGGCGCATTATTCAGCGCCATGCACGGTTCCTTGGTAACATCGAGCTTAGTCAAAGAAACCACTGAAACCGAATCGCAAAACTACGGTTACAGATTCGGACAAGAAGAAGAAACCTACAACATCGTTGCAGCTCACGGTTACTTTGGACGCTTAATCTTCCAATACGCCAGCTTCAACAACAGCCGCAGCCTGCACTTCTTCCTCGCAGCGTGGCCTGTGGTCGGAATCTGGTTCACGGCGTTGGGCATCAGCACGATGGCGTTTAACCTCAACGGGTTTAACTTCAACCAATCGATTCTTGATTCTCAAGGACGAGTGGTGAATACCTGGGCTGATGTGCTCAACAGAGCCAACTTGGGATTTGAAGTAATGCACGAACGCAATGCTCACAACTTCCCGTTGGATTTGGCAAGTGGCGAACAAGCTCCTGTAGCTTTAAGCGCTCCTGCTATTAACGGATAAGAAAGAGCCAAGCTCAAGCTAGAATCTAGCTGAATAAAGTCCCCTCCCTTGTGGAGGGGGCTTTGTTTTGTTGAAAGTTAAGCTAAAGGCTGTACTAGATTTCTTGGGTTTCCCTTTCTTTGCGTACTGTACTCCGGCCAACGCTTTCGATGATGCTGGGTTAGTAGAAATGCTAAGTTTAAGGCTCGACTATTTCAAGTCGAAACCCATCAATTTGGCTTTAAGGATTAATCAAGGTGATAATAGAGCAAGCCAACTCTAATAGCAACTGAACTTTAATGGGAGGAGTGAAAACGGCTTGCTCCCTCTATTGGTTTCTTCTTCTTTATTCAGTAAGCCCCAAATAGGGTTTGCTGAATAAGTGTTGTGACACGGGGAGAACTGATAGACAAAGACCGCGTTCCATTCCCCATATCCTACTCTCCTAAATCAAGTAATGACCGTCGGTTCGTCGCGTTGGGTAAACTGACGAATTTGGGCGACTTCCTCAGCCAAAGAAATTAAGGGTTCGAGTGCTTTTTGCGTATCGACATCGTGTTTTTTGCTATCGGGTTCGTAACTTTCTAAATAGACCCGTAGCGTTGCCCCTTTGGTTCCCGTTCCCGAAAGGCGAAAAACAATACGCGATCCGTCAGAGAAACCCAAACGCACCCCTTGATTTTCGCTCGTACTGCCATCTACGGGATCGGTATAGCTGAAATTGTCGGCATATTCCACTTCATAGTTTCCGACATTTTTAGTTTGGAAGCGAGAGAGTTGCGATCGCAAATTATTCATCAAGTCCGTCGCCCGTTTTTGATCCACCTCTTCGTAGTCGTGGCGAGAATAAAAATTGCGTCCGTAGGTTTGCCAGTGTTGGCGAACGATTTGTTCGACAGATTCACCGCGCGCGGCTAATATATTGAGCCAGAATAACACCGCCCACAATCCATCTTTTTCGCGGACGTGGTTAGAACCGGTGCCAAAGCTTTCTTCGCCGCATAGTGTCGCTTTCCCCACGTCGAGTAAGTTGCCAAAAAACTTCCATCCTGTAGGCGTTTCGTAACAGTCTATCCCTAATTGGGCAGCGACGCGATCGGCTGCTTGGGAGGTGGGCATGGAACGGGCAACCCCTGCCAGTCCGTCCTTGTAGCCGGGGACGAGGGTAGCGTTGGCGGTTAAAATCGCGAGGCTATCGCTAGGGGTAACAAAAAAGTTGCGTCCCAAAATCATATTGCGATCGCCGTCTCCATCGGAAGCTGCCCCAAAGTCGGGCGCATCTTGACCAAAGAGAATCTCCACGAGATCGTGGGCATAAACCAAATTGGGATCGGGATGTCCGCCGCCAAAATCTTCCAGGGGCGTTCCATTCATTACGGTGCCTTGGGGCGCGCCCAGCCGTCCTTCTAGGATATCGCAGGCGTAGGGGCCGGTGACAGCGTGCATCGAGTCCATACGCATCCGGAATTGACCGGAACTGAGGAGGTCTCGGATGCGATCGAAGTCGAAGAGGGATTGCATCAATTTAGCATAGGAATCTACCGAGTCGATGACTTCGACCTCCAGCGTTCCCAGTTTAAACGAAGTCACGCGATCGAGATTGACATCGCCTGCTTCAAGGATTTTATAGCTGTCAATGGTCTTACTGCGTGCAAAAATGGCTTCTGTGACCTTTTCCGGGGCGGGACCGCCATTGGAGGTGTTAAACTTCACGCCAAAATCCCCTTCAGGGCCGCCGGGGTTGTGGCTAGCTGAAAGGATAATGCCGCCAATGGCTTGATTTTCCCGAATGACGCAGGAGGCAGCGGGCGTGGATAAAATGCCATCGCGACCGACCAGGACGCGCCCAAAGCCGTTAGCTGCTGCCATTTTGAGGATGGTTTGAATAGCTTGGCGGTTGTAGTAGCGTCCGTCGCCGCCGAGGACGAGGGTTTGTCTGTCTTTGTTGTCGAGGCTATCGAAAATGGATTGGACGAAGTTTTCGAGGTAATGGGGTTCTTGGAAGGCGGGAACGGACTTGCGCAGGCCCGAGGTGCCCGGTTTTTGATCCGAGAAGGGCTTTGTGGAAATTGTACGTAGATTCATAGCTCGCTTGAGAGTCTCTGAGGACAGCTTATTGTTCTATCATCTAATAATTTCGACCCTTCTCTTTGAGGAAATCGATAAAAGCGTTATTTTGTCCTTCTTTCGGTTGTCTCGTCAGTTTTTCCCGCAGCGAGATCGCATCCCAGGAGACTCCCCAACTCCTATAAACTAGCGTTTTCCCACGTCCTACCTTGCTCTGGTTCCGGTGAACGCAGTAAAATAGAGTGCTGCAGATAAACTTTACAGAATAATGAAACATCCAACTCGTTGTACGACTCTAGCGTTTGGTTTAGCTACCTTTATCAGCTCGGTCTCGACTCCGAATGTGTAATTGCTCAGTCTGCCCGAACTCCGCTTAATAGGTCTCACTATGAGGTAGAAGTTTTCTGGGACTACCCCTATCCACCCTAATTTTGGAAAAGCAGGAGCGGCTATGATTCTACAAGAAAGCATTACCTCAAGTCATCAATCCGATAGCAGACTAAATTATCTTCATTATCTTTGTGTTGCTAACGAAGTCTCGCAGCATCGTTATGCAGAACTCTATGAACCTGAAGCAACCGGAGAAGTAGAGTTACAAGAAGACTTAGAAAAAATTTTGAGATTGCTTGAAGATAAAAATCCAGAAACTACCCATCTTCGCTACGTTTGGATGGCGCTGATTCTGGCTTTAACCGTAAAACCAGCTATCGATTATTATTTTCCGGATCGCGCGATCGCAGAAAAGACAATTGTCCAATTGGCAATGTGGCTTGTAGAAGTCATTAAGCAAGTTCCAGATACTGAAAATCGAGCAAGCGGGAGTCTTGGAATACAAGAAATTGAGATTGTACCCGAGCGAATTGTGGCTTCTTTATCAGAGAACCGAAAAATTGCATCTTTTCAAGTTTTGTATGAAGCTTTAGATGTTTATCAAAATGCGGTAAAAATGCTCGATCGCAATAAATCCCTAGAAGCTTTGCTAGAGATATTAGAGGATTGTTTGGAAGGATATGCAATTTTTCCAGGCGCATCGGGAAGGCGAGAACTTTTCAATTGGTGGTTGCGCGATGTCGTTCCAGCAAGTTTACAGTTACGTCCGCCCGCGTCAATCTATCAAGTCGAAAATTCGTCATCGGGAGAAGCTTCAGCACAATATTTGCTAGAAATATTAAACCGGATTTATTACGAAATGAAGTTTGCTATTGCGAGGTTACCCGAAAGTCAAGCTTCTTTCAATCGATACCCGACAAAACCAAACATTCCAACAGTTGCTAAACCCAATGCTTATGGAAAGATTAATACTTTTCTAAAAAACGAAAACTGTTATTTAGATGCCGTCAAAAAATACTATCAAATCAAAATATGAACGAATTACAAAATGACCTAATTGCTGAGCTTTCAAGAAAGTTTGAGGAGCGATCTTTCGAGCAGGAAGAGCCTAAAAGCTATGGAGAACAAGACATCGACTTACTCAAAGCGACTTATCATAATCTTCTCAAAAAAGAGAATTTTGAAGTCGGACAGATTGTTAAGTGGAAGGAAAACTTAAAAAACAGAAAGTTGCCCTACAGCAATCAGCCCGCTATTGTTGTATCTCTATTAGACGAACCTGTTGTCAGCAACGAGGAAGATTCGGGCAGTCCCTATTTTTTGGAGCCTTTAGATATTGTTCTCGGCTTGTTAACCGACGATAAAATCTTTTTAACGTTTTATTACGATAGCAGGAGATTTGAACCTTATTAGACTTTTAGCCTTGCCCACTTCAATCCAAATCACCTAGCCTTTGAAAGGCTCTTCAGTAAAATATCTGGGAAAATGAGAGAAAAAGTGGTTGAAAAAGACTAGGAAATTAGAAATAAGCTCCTAAAAAGCTTGGAAAGGCTTGATATAATTAATATTTCTAGATCGGTTCGCGCCTTTCCGTCATCTACCAATCATCCCGAACCGTGCGACGCGGCGCTTCCCAATCGTCCTCTTCTTCCTCATAAGCGGGAATCAACTCCGCCTCCATTTGTTCAATTTCTAAACTCTCTTCAACCCCTTCCAGCTCCTCCGGTTCCAAAGAAGCCTTAATCGGTTCCACCACGCGCGCGATCGCATCTTTCACAAACGCTTTCATAAACTCTTCTTTTTGCACCAACTTAAACTGACGCTGCACCACTTCCGTCATTCCTCCATCGCCCCAATCGCGATCGCGTCGGAAATATTCTGCAAAACTTTTCCCCGCCACCCGCGTTAAATACGCCGCTGTCACCCCTTGAATTGCCTTCCCCACCAAAAAAGTGGCGACGTGAAATTGTAGCGCAGTTGACAGCATTTGTACCGCCCCTTTCACCACCCCCAAACTCACCAACGTTTTCCCCAACGAAAGCGCCAATTCTCGCCCATTTTCCATGTCCAAATCCACGCCGTAAATCTTCCCCATCTCTACCACCATTTGGGCGTTTACTGCCGCCGTTGCCAACAAATCGACAACGGGAACCGGCGTTACGGCAATGACTCCCGCACCCACCCACTGATAGCGATCGATAATTTTATCGGCTTGGCGCTTTTGCTGCTTGTCAATTAAACGGCGCGCTTCTTCCCCCAGGCGGTGGGATTGCAGGAGAATGTTATCGGCGATTAAATCTTCCCCTTCCGCACGCAGAACCGCAGCCAGACGCTTAATTAACGGTAAAATTTCCGAATCGGGTTTAACCAATTCTCCCGTTTCTAACAATACCGGTTGGGGGTTAGCGGCAACGGCAACAATATCGGATGGGGGGATGAAGGTGCGAATTCGCTCTCGCAAACGGGCGAGAATGGTTTCGCGATCGCGATCGCCATACAAATCCGTCTTATTAAACACCAACAGCGATCGCTTGCCAATTTCCGCCAACATCTGCAACGGCACGTATTCCGACGAACGCACATCGTTATCCACCACAAACAGCAACAAATCCGCCTCTGTCGCCAACTGTCGCGCCAACTCCTCCCGCTGCGTCCCCATCACCCCCGCTTCGAGAATCCCCGGCGTATCGGTAATCCAAATCTGTCGTTCTAACCCCTTTAACTGTAGGGCGTAGGTTTCCCCCACCTGCGTTGTTCCCATTGGCGCGCCCACATCCCCAACCATCTCGCCAATTAACGCATTCACCAGCGAAGTTTTCCCCGACGAACCCGTGCCGAAAACAACGACTCGCAACTCCCCCCGTTGCAGCGTTGCTTCGATTTCGCGCGATTTCTCCAACAGCGCCTTCTGCGCCACCCGATCCTGAATTTGCCCCACTTGTTGACGCACCGCTTTGAGGGTTTCCGTCGCCGCTTCTGCCTTCTGTTCGGGAACCTTGAGGGTTTTCAAACGGCGCTTTTTGATGCCTTTGCGCGTCCCCGAACCGTAAACCAAGTTAAAGTAGTAGAAAAATGCAGCGATAACCAGCCCCAACAGGACAATAATCAACAGCAGCAGTAAATTGGCTAGAAGCGGTGCCGTGAAAGAAACTTGAATATAAAGCCGGTAAATCGAAGTCACCAACCACAGCATCAGTCCCAAAATGAAGCTGATACCGACAATTAACGTGACGAGACGGGGGAAGGACACAATTAGGGTTTGCTGAATTATAGTGTTGTGATGAGCAGGGGGAGCGGGGGAGCGGGGGAGCAGGGGGAGCAGGGGGAGCGGGCAGTGGGCAGGTGGGCAGTGGGCAGTGGGCAGTGGGGAAATGGGCAGTGGGTAGTGGGGCAGTGGGCAGTGGGGAAATGGGCAGTGGGTAGTGGGGCAGTGGGCAGTGGGCAGTGGGCAGTGGGCAGTGTTTACTCTTGCGACGGTAATTAGAAATTACGCGAACGGGAAATGCCGAGTCAAACACAAATGACCAATGACCGATGACAAAGGACTAATATTAAGATAACCGCCCTCGATTGAGAGCAGCTATCTTTATTTTATAATCGCAACTTTCTAATCGCGCGTTTCGGCTTAAGAAGAGACGACGGACGAGAGTTCGGGCTGAAATCTCAAGGGCACAATTCTGAGTTTGGCGCGAACGTCGTCGAGGGGAGTCGCCCAATCTGCTTCAAGGTCCCATTCAACGATGCGCTCTGCCATTTTACCGTACTTGAGAGCGGTAAAAATGTCGCGCCAACTGCAACGACGGGAAAGCAGTCCCAAGAGGACGATAATGGCACAGGAGGGACGGAAGAGTTGGGCGCGGGTGAAGGCTTGAAGCATCAGTTCGTCTTCGGTGGAGGGCGACAAACCGGTGAGGACGTGCCAAACGTCGTGGGTGCGCTGAATCCAGTCGCCCGAGTTGAGAGGTTCAAAGCCGTTTTGGTCGAGGAAATTGGCGACTTCTCGTCCCAGGGTACCGGCAGGCAGTTGGCGCAGGGCATTGAGGTCGATTTCGATGAGGTTGTCGGTGTTGACTTGGGGATTGATGGTTTGTGCGAGTTTTAAGATGAATTGTAGGCCGGAATCTTTCACGGTCGATTCTCCTGAAGTACGCTGTGAGGGGGCGCGATCGCCTTGGGTAAGTGCGGAAGCGATTATTGCGCCTATTTTTAACGACACTCACAGGAGAGAGCAATCCGGATAAATTTGGGAAATGGCTAAACGGTGGCTTTTCGTTTGGCGTTGATGTTTTTCAGGTGCTTTTTAACGGTATTCTCAGAAATGTAGAGTTTGGCAGCGATGTCGCTGTAGGAGTAGCGATCGCGCCGCAGAGACCAGACTTCGGCTTCGCGCGGGGTGAGACTGTAGGTTTGGCTGTCGGCAATCACTTGCCTTTGGAGAGCGCAATGTTTATCTTCGAGGGCAATTAAGAGGTAGCCTGAATCTCGGTCTGCCCACTGAAGCCACTGTCCTCGCAGTCGCAACGGAGTCGGGAGCGAGGTTTCGACTTCTGACTCGACGACGAGCTGGCGTTCGGGAAATAGGTTGCGGCTTTCGATCAGGGCTTGGCAAACTTGCCATATCGCTTTGGGTACATTATAAGGATGGGAGGGGTTGGGAGGAAACTGTTGGCAGAGCATCTGTCCTTTTTTGTTAGCATGAATAAATTCGCCGCGCGAGCTGAAAATTGCCACCCCATCGATTAAACTCTCTAGCACGGTTTGGAAAAAGGTGGAGCGGTCGAGGGTGGCGGTGGTAGAAGCGGGCTCGAACATTATTAAAATCTCCTCAAAAATGTTTTTTTATGGGGCAATGAACCGGCGTTTTTTTAAATTCTCTTGTAGGGTTATTTTCTCGGTGGCATTCCTAGAGCTGCAACGAGCGATCGCGACGCGACCGTGTTAAACTACCTTCATCAGAATATTTCTGAAGTAGGGTGAAGTTTTTCGGGCAGTCAGAAGGATGGATTATCCGAAAGTGGCGGTTTTGAGGCAGATAGCAGAGAGTCGAATTTAAAGCGTATGTCTTCAAAATCCGTCGAGCCAGAACAAATTGAGCGATGGTTTCCTCGCGATCGCCAGTTGAGTTATGTGGCGCGGCTAATCGAACCTTCGCGCCGTCTCGTCGGATTGACTCGCTGTCGTGCTGAATATTTCGTACGTCTGTGGGCCTATTTACTGCTTAAGCACCTTGCCTCCAAGGAAACTCAACTAGAACCTCTGAGCGAACTGAGCGTTCCCAAGGGCTTTATTTCCTGCACTCATCGCGAAGCTGCGCGCCTGTTCTACGCTGGAAAAGAACGGGGAAGCGATCGCGCGGCGGGGATGATTATCGATAAACTGGTGGCGTTGGGAGCGATCGATAAGGTCTTCGATGGTAATACGATTTGCCTGCAAATTAACCCCACACCCCAATTGGTTGGTTCCGAACCCAAGAGCGATCCCCCTCAGTTTAAGCTGGATGCCTTCGATCCCAGAACCGATGGGATTTTGGTAGCTAATTTTTTGGCGCAAAATTACCAGTGGATGAATAGCAATATAACTGCGGCTCCCCATCGCATTGCACGCTTGTTGCGTCAGTGGGCTAAACAATACCCGAAAGGAATGCGGGTTCTGCGTCGCTGCGATAATTTTCAACCCGTTGGATTCTATCTATTTTATCCCACTGCCGCGCGCTCGGAGCCGAACTTTTTCTTGCCGCCGCGACTGAGTTTGCATTTGAGTTCGACGCAAGAGCAAGATCCGATCGCTATGGCAGAACCGGGCGATCTCGATTGTACTTCAGTGTTGGTGCGCAGTTGGAGTATCGACCGTCCTTATATGAAGTATTCCCAAGTCTGTCAATTGCTCGAGGATTGTCAGTTGACTCTCCAACAGATGCAGGAAGATTTTCCCAATTTGTGCGATCTCTATGCCTTTTCACTCCACCCGATTTTAGAGCAGCTCGCTGTTGCGGTGGGATTTCACAAAACTTACCCCGATGTGGTCTTGGGGATTTCTTGGATGTATCAGTCCATTGACCGTTTCCAAGCTTTGGATATGAAAACGGCGATCGCTTCAGTTGAATTTCTTAAGGAAAGTTCGGGTTCTGGTCGAGGGTGAGGGAGGGAGTTAGAATCGCGATCGCCCTTTTCAGAACTGGGTACTTTACAAAACTTTTTAAAGTTCGTGTAAAGTTCGTGTCAATTACTACAGTATAAGGAAGATTAATGCGTCGGACGAGTTTGCGCTGTTACCCCATTTCACCGAATTTAAGTTCTGTAAATTCATTGACATCGAATTGTAAAGTTGTCGAGCTGTTTTAGCCAATCTTCTTATTCTCTGGGGACTATAGCAATTGTTAAGTTATGTGCTTTTGTAATGAGTATTTACAAGGATAAGTATTAATCAAAAATATATCTAGGCATCAGATTGCCAATTTTATCAGCTCTTCACCCAAGCAATCCTTGTAGCATGAGGCATTTGCGTAAGTTTTTTAACAGAGAAACTTGTTAAAGATACGGTAAAGCTCCATAGCGCAACTTGACTCGACTCTTAATTTACAGTTAACTAAAACACATAAATCAACAGCAAAGAAAAAACCACTCAGTATAAATCCTAAACAAACTGTTACAACCTGTTGACAGAGATTGTGGGTAGCAATAACTGATACAGGAATTTTATCGGTTTGTGCCGAAATTGCGGCTGGATTTGATACCTAGCGGTTTTTAACCTAATTCGTGATTTTAAATTAGGGTACTCGGAATAGTATAGCATCTTCCTTGTACTTCCTGATTGGACTTGCTCGCTCATCATTGCATCTCGAAAAGAGAAAGGAAGTATTTCATGGTACGCACGTTCCAAAATTTCAAAATTTCCCATCGTTTAGTTCCTGCTGCCGTCACAGCCGGTATGTTAGCCGGAGTGGGAGCGATCGCATCGCCTGCGAAAGCAGCCTGCTTTGACAAAGTAACCTGTCCCCTAGCTCCCGGAAATTCTCCCATCGTTACCCTAGAGGACGAAAATTCAACGGTTACGTTTGACTTAGGTAACCAAGCTGGTCTTTTTGATTGGGTTGTAGATGGAGTCGATCAAATATTCCAAGAGTGGTTTTGGTATCGGCTGGGTGACGACGGACCGGAGCAATCGATTGATACCCTCGAGCTGGTAGACTATAAACTCACCGATACGGACTTCGATCCGGGCAATGATAACCTAATTGCTAAGTATCTTCTCAAAGACGTTTTTGAAGTGGAGTTGAACTGGGGTTTGACCGGCGCTCCGGTGGGGACTGGAACCTCAGATATCGCAGAGTCCATCAAGATTAACAACATCAGCGGCGGCGCGCTAGACCTCAGTTTCTTTGAATATACCGACTTCGACTTGAGCGATACATTCTTTGACGACACGGTTGCGTTCAACAACATCAACGTCTTTACACAAATGGATAATGCAACAATGGCTCAGGTTAGTGCCATCCCAGATGCGACAGCCTATGAAGCCGGCATTTTCCCCGACACGCTCGATAAACTCAATGATGGTTCTCCGACGAACTTAACAAATACCCCGCCTTTCGGGACTTCCCTCGGTCCGGTTGATGCGACATCTGCTTGGCAATGGGACTTCAATATTGCTCGGGGCGGTTCGGTGATTATCAGCAAAGATAAACTGATTAAAAAGAAAGATGTACCAGAACCGGGTACAGTCATTGCTTTACTGGCTGCGGGTTCGTTGGGACTGGCGCTCAAGCGGCGGAAGCTGAAGTAGGTTTCTACGGTTCGTTTTTCCTTTGAAAGAGTTCTTCTCGCTCGAGCCTCATGTCAATCGTGGGGCTTTTTTTTGGTATAAAATAGTAAGCTATTCGACGTTTATACCCAATTCGCCTATAAGAAGCCAAATCCGTTATATAGCGTTTTCGCTCTGAAACGGAAACAATAAATGGCCCAGAATTCATCCACCGCGCGTTCTGTAGGGACGTTCAATTGAACGTCCCTACGTTGAAATGGTTTACATCCCATTCAGAAATGCTATATGAACTACTACCACCTGCCCTAACGGGACGAGGTGGACGGGGCTTATAAACTAGGGACGCAGGTTCCCTGACGGCGATCGAGCTTGGAATGCGCGATCGCGCCTTGCTTACCCCATTGCCTTGGCAATAGCTCCTTCCAACTCCTTCTGACTCAACTCGGTCAAAATAAACACTTCTTGAACCGTCTTTCCCTGGCGCGCGATCGCCTTATACCCGCCGCGAATGGGAACCGAAACCCGCAACTTCATTTTCGGCGAGTGACCCTTGGCGCGCGCGATAACCCCCGGCGTGACCGTACCAATGCCCTCATAGGTAATGAGTCGTTCTAAAATGGGAATCAACCCAGAAATGTGGGTTGAATGATTCCAGACCAATCTTCCTTGACGATCGCGACCCATTTTTTTCGACCCTTACTTGTTGAATGTACCAATATCCAAGTTCTAAGCCGCTTCCAAGGGTGCCATTGTCAGACCCTCGCGACTCAACTGTTGATGATAAAGCTCTGCCTGTTCTTGGGGGCCCACCCAAACGGTTGCTTGACCTTCGTTGTGAACTTGCTGGGTCAGCTTCCAAGCGCGATCGCTCGTCATTCCCGGAATATACTTCATCAAACAGTTCGCAACGTGCTGAAAGGTATTAAAATCGTCGTTGAGAACGATTACTCGATAGTTGGGGTAAGTCTTGCGAACGACTTTGCTTTCGCGATCGGGTGCGACAGTCGAACTGCCAGCCATTGCTACAACTTCAGATAAAAGTCTCGTATCCATTCCTACAATTCCTACACAGTTGCCAAAGAACTTCAATCTGCTTCCAGCAATCTTACCTCACCCCTGCCCATTCTTTAAGAATTTCTTCCTTAAAAATTGAGCAGAGTTGTGCCTATTGTAGCGGAGAAACTCAGAGGACATCAACAAGCTGTCTTTTGTTTTTCGTCTAATTTGTCCTTTGTTGAGAGCAAGGATACAATCTCAACAGTTAAGAACTCATTTATAGTTAGCGATCGCGATGACCGTTTTGCAACCCCCTAAATCCTCACCTTCCTCTCCCCTCGAGCGACGCAAGCGCAGGTACCTTTCTCTGTTGTTACTCCCCGGTACGGCTTGGCTGTTGCTCTTTTTTGTCGTACCTTTACTCATCATTGCGCTCTATAGTTTCTTAGAACGGGGAACTTACGGTGGGGTTGTCTGGAAATTTACGCTCGAAAACTACCAGCGCTTGCACGAAGTCGTTTATTGGATTGTTTTGTGGCGATCGGTGCTTTGGGCTTTGATAACGACAGTGGCGTGTTTGCTCATTGGCTATCCCGTCGCCTTTTTCATTGCAACGCGCTCTCCTCGTTGGCGCAATGCTTTACTGTTGTTGATTATTATCCCCTTTTGGACGAATTTTCTGGTACGAACCTATTCTTGGATGGTGTTATTGCGAACTGAGGGGGCGATTAATATCGGACTGCAAAGTTTGGGGATTATCGACCAGCCGATTTTTAGATTATTTACGCCTTTTGCGGTTGTCATTGGCTTGGTTTATGGGTACTTACCTTTTATGATTTTGCCGTTGTATTCGGCGCTCGAACGTTTTAATTTTTCGTTGGTCGAAGCTGCACACGATTTGGGAGCAAATGATTGGCAAACGTTCTTTCGCGTGATTTTACCCCTCACTTTGCGCGGCATCGTCGCCGGTTCGCTGTTGGTTTTCATTCCCTCGGTGGGTGCTTTTATTACACCCGATATTTTGGGCGGTGCGAGAACGCTAATGATTGGCAGTTTAATCCAAAATCAATTCTTGCGATCGCGCAATTGGCCTTTTGGTTCGGTGCTGTCGATTGTGATGATGGCGGTTGTGGTCATTCCCGTGGTTCTCTATTTCCGCACCCTCGAAGAGGAGTAAGATGGGAAAATTAGAACTTCCTTCTCTCGCTTTAAAAGCATCGCATTTCTCCCTAGCCCAAGACCCATTTTTACAGATGTCTCTCTCGACTAACGCCAGTTTACAAGACTTTCAACAAGTTTACGACGACCCTTTTTTTTCGACGGAGTTGGCTGAAACTCCCCAACTCGCTGGTACCGAAAAACAACGGTTGGAACGCGCGCGGGTTCAGTATTTCGATTTAGGGAGTTCGTCGGCGATCGCAGACTTGGTTCCTTTGGTTCTCCTTTCCCCTTTACTCGACTTAGCAGGGTTCTATGGCGCACCTTTTTCCTTCAGCGCTCGGGACTCTATTTTGCTCCCCGGCAGCGACGAAGAAACGCCTTCTGGTAAGATAAATATGCTCGTTATCCAAGAGCAGTTGTGGATTGCGACGGTTGAAAGTCAATGGGCAACGGTGACTCCCCAAACAGCCTTACCTTTGGTTCTCGAAACGATGATGGATCGAGCGCTCGACGACGGCGCGCGGTTTGCTTTAATAACCAATGGTATGGAAAGTCTTTTTGTGCGACTCATTGGCGCGGAAACTCCTCAGTATGCTCTCTCTGAAACCTATTCGCTTTCGGGTTTAGGGTTTGAGTTGTACGAGATTTTACGGTTATTGAAGGCGATCGCGCGTATTGTTTCAGCCTCTGAATTCTAGAGTTGTGTCTCAATGCCAACTCAACAAACGACCTAATGTAGGGGCGGGGTTACCCCGCCCCTATAACGACCCGCGATCGGCAAAACCTTGTATTATTAGTCAATTGGGTGCTTGCCTACCGCCAAGTCGCTGAGTTTTGGCAGCAGGCAAGGTGTTGACCGAAATTGTGGCGTAGCTTCCCTGCTGTTGACCGATAATCATGAGCCGAATGAAATTCCCTAATCCTTCAATCAAACGGGCGTTGCGCAAACCCCCACAATCTACCGGCGCAAATCCAATTTCTTCGGCAAGCTGCATAACGGTTTGTTTGGCTGATTCCTCATCTGCCGCGACAAAAACGGAGACGTTATAGTTCTTAAGCGGCTCTGGTGCTAACTCAAAAACTTCCTGCGCCATTGTGTTGAATGCTTTGACGACGCGGGCATTGGGGACATCTTGCGCCATTTTTTCAGCCAGAGATTCCGCGATCGCCTCATAGTCAAACCCCTCTGGAATCTCCCAGTTATTGCAGTCGATAATGATTTTTCCATCTAGCACGTCAGGCTTGGAGAGAATCTCAGAGGGTGGAATCCCCCGTACCGTCCACAGCACCGCGTCTGCAAAAGCCGCTGCTTCGTCGTTGCTGCCCCCTTTAGTACCCTGTCCCACCGATTCTGCTACCCCTTGTCCCTTGGCTGCTTCTCGGGAACCGAAATAGACTTGATGGCCTCGCTCTGCCCAAAGAATACCCAGGGAGCGTCCCATATTGCCGCTGCCAATAATGCCAATTTTCACGATGGTTTTCTCCTAAGTTTGTGCGCCCCAACCGCTATCCATGCAGCAAAGTACACCAGTAATATTGCTTGCATTTCTTTGCTTGGAGCAATCCGTTCGTTGTTTTCCCATATTAAGGTCCCGCAAAAACCGCAGATTCAATATCTCGACGACTGAGAGAATACTTAAACGATCGCCGAATATCCTTCGTTCCTCCGCCAGCATTGATATAGCGGACTGCCACCTCCTCAATTTCCAAACAAAGTTCTGCTTTCCAAGTATCCCGTTCTATTTTCCAGCAGTTGGGACTTTCAGAACTTTGGGCGCATCCCAAGTTAATGAGCCAATCCTCGATTTCGGGAAGGGGATGATTGTACAATGGCGTATCGGCAGTCGGGAGAACCATAACCCATCAAATTTACTCATTCACTCATGTCTTCATTCAAAATGCAACAGATGGGTTGGATAAGGGCGAGTTTTCCTCGTCATTCCCCAATTTCAAAGTTGACACATTGAGAATTCCAGAGCTGTAGGAGTATTGTACCGCGATCGCGTCCCGACAACTAACCGAGATTGGGAACTTGGAATGCCCCGTCGCCTCGCATTAACCCGATGGCAATAACCAACACCAAGCAACCGACAAACGTTATCCCCAAGATAAATAGCGCAAAGATTTCTCCAGCCGAGAGCGGGCGATCGCTGGGATCGAGGTATGCTGAGTTGGACCAACGCTCGTTTGCCGAACTTCTGGGGCGATTTAAGTCTTGGGGCGCTTGAATGACATTGAAACGAGAATAGCCAATCTTACGATCGTACAACAGCCTGCGCTCGGCATTGCTCAAAGTTGCGTAAGCTTCGTTCAACTGCTGAAACTTCGCTGTTGCGATCGCGGGAGGTAACGCTGTTGTGTCGGGATGAAATTGCTTGCTTAACTCCCGATAGGCGCGCCGAATTTCGATGACCGATGCTGACGGATGCAGTCCGAGACGGGCATAATAGCTATTGGCAAGTCGCGATCGCTCTGGAAGTTGGCGACGGGTTGATTGAGGACTTCCTTGATTCTCGCTCACCTGCACCTGCCTTGATTGCGATACAACTTTTAATTATTTTGCCATCCTTTTCTGGGGCAGCGCAAGTCCAATGAATTAAAAATTAAAAATTAAAAATTAAAAATTCAAGGTTTTGGGGTTAAAGTAACAAATTAAACCCTTCTCTGGCAAAATGGCGATTGCGAGACAATACATCTACCAGCGCGCGCTGTCGCATGACGGCAATCGAAGCACAATCCACCAAGCTATAACGGCGATCGATACACCTTTCATATAGCGTTAATCCAGACTCAAAAGAGTCGCGGGCGTGCCAAACGACTTCGACTTCCGGATGGGACAAAATCCTGCGCGTCACCTGGGTTGCGGTTTGCTGCATTTGAGCATTATAGGCACAAAAGTAGTTCAGAAATTCAATTAAGACCAGCTCTGTTGTTACAAATTTCCTCGCTTTGAGCGTCTCTCGCACCGCTTTTGCTCTTTGATGCCATCGGTCTTGAGGATTTGTAATTGCAATCCAATAAAATGTATCCACGAATACAGTTTTCACGGATTTTCTTTAGTCATCCTATATAAATAATGGTCGTGTTGTTCAGCTCCATCGGTTGGCAGTTCGTTCCAACTTTGTTCGGGAACTTGTTCGACAATGGCATTGATTTCGTCCCAGACCGAAGAACGACACAGCAATTGGCGATCGAGAAAATCAAGTTCTTCGAGATACAGGCGAATAAACTCTGTTGCCGCATCAAGATTAATTAGGACGGCTTTGCCGTTCCATTTTAGCACTTCACAGAAAAGTATACTAAAATGTGAGACATGGAAAAAGCTTACCAGTTTCGATTTTACCCAACCCCCGAACAAGAGTCGCTGTTGCGGCGTACATTAGGCTGTGTGAGATTGGTGTACAACAAAGCTCTCCATGAACGAACCCAAAGATGGTACGAACGACAGCAAAAAACCGGATACGCTCAAACATCCTCAATGTTAACGTCTTGGAAAAAACAAAAAGACTTAGACTTTTTAAACGAGGTAAGTTGCGTCCCCTTACAACAAGGATTAAGACATTTAAAAACAGCCTTTGCTAACTTTTTTGTGGGTCGCGCTCAATATCCTAACTTTAAAAAGAAACATCAAGGAGGAAATGCAGAATTTACTAAGTCCGCTTTTAAATATAAAGGGGGGCAGATTACACTCGCTAAATGCAAAGAACCATTGGCAATTAGATGGTCAAGACAAATACCAGAAGGGTGCGAACCCAGTACCGTAACGGTTAAACTCCACCCTTCAGGACGTTGGCATATCTCTATCAGATTTGACGACCCGACAATTAAACCTTTACCGGTGACTGACCAAGCTCTAGGAATTGACTTAGGAATTAGGAGCTTGTTAATTACCAGTAATGGGGACAAAATATCTAATCCTAAACCTCTTAAAAAATACTATGACAAGCTCCGTCAATTACAAAAAAAATTGTCTCGGAAACAGAAAGACTCGAAGAATCGGGAAAAGGCGAGAAGAAAAGTAGCTAGAATTCACGCCAAAATCGCCGAGACTCGAAAAGACCACTTACACAAGCTAACCACTCAATTAGTTCGCGAAAACCAAACGATTGTGGTTGAGGATTTAGCTGTAAAAAATATGGTCAGAAACCGTAAACTAGCACGGGCGATCTCAGATGCGAGTTGGGGAGAAATTACGCGACAATTAGCTTACAAATGCCGTTGGTACGGGAGAATCTATATTGAGATAGATAGATGGTTTCCTAGTTCCAAACGATGCAGTAATTGTGGGTATATTGTTGAGAAAATGCCGTTAAGTGTCCGAGAGTGGCAATGTCCTGGGTGCGGGACACACCACGACCGAGATGTTAACGCAGCTCAAAACATTTTGACCGCAGGGCTTGCGGTGTCAGTCTGTGGAGCGAGTGTAAGACGACCCCCCGAAGGGGGGGTGGCAACTGCATTGAAGCAGAAACTTAGATCGTGAGGTCTAGGAATCACCGTCCGTTTACGGCGGTGAGGATGTCAAGGCCTATATGTTGCCAGAAATGCGCGAGCGAGTAAATATTTGTTGACAGATATCGTCGTAACTGTGCCATTGTTGACTTACGTCAACAGACGACGATGCTGTAAACAAGCACGAAGAAAGCAATCGCGGATTGCATTCCCTTGACCCGTTTTAATGTACGGACGTTCAATTAAACGTCCGTACAACTTAGCCCTAATTTTGATTCCGGGTCAATGGTTACACTTCGCGATCGAAACCATATTTATCCCGAATCTTTGCATTGAAATACTGCCCTACCGAACCTGACTCTTTCATTTCCTTATACACCGCTGCGGGAACGTCGTTGTATTGATAAACTCCCCCCCGATCGAACTGGACGCGCAAGATTTTTTTTTCCTCGTCGTAGTCCACCGATTGAATGGCAGAACTCGTATTTTTGAGCAGGGGAAAGGCAATCACATCGCGAATGCTAACTGAATTTGTCAGCAGCATGACTAAGCGATCGATGCCAATTCCTAACCCTCCCGTCGGCGGCATTCCATACTCTAACGCAGCTAAAAAATCTTCGTCTACGCCCTGGGCTTCTAAATCTCCGGCGGCTTTCCGTTCTGCCTGCAATTCTAACCGTTGTCGCTGGTCGATGGGATCGGTTAATTCGGAGAAACTATTGGCTAATTCTCGCCCGGTAATAAATAATTCAAATCGTTCGACTAAACCGGTTTGAGAACGATGGGGCTTGGCCAAAGGAGAGATTTCAACGGGGAAATCGAGAATAAAGGTGGGTTGAATTAAGGTTTCCTCAACTTTTTGCTCGAAGACTTCATTGAGCAACTTCCCAATACTTTGACACTCCTCTGGTACTTCAATCCCCGCTTCTTTAACAGCAGTTTTTGCTGCTTCAAAGTTTTGAAATTGTCCAAAATCTAAACCCGTTTCTTCTTTCACCGCGTCGTGCATGGTGACGCGCTTCCAAGGAGGAGTTAAGTCAATTTCTTGCCCGTCGTATTCGATTTTCAAACTCCCGACGACTTCCTGCGCGGCGGCAACAATTAAGTTTTCGGTCAGCGCCATCATATCGTTGTAGTCGGCGTAGGCTTGATAGATTTCAATGGAAGTAAATTCGGGATTGTGGCGCGTTGAAATGCCTTCGTTGCGGAAGATACGACCCAATTCAAAGACTTTCTCGAACCCGCCTACAATTAATCGCTTTAGATGCAATTCTGTGGCAATGCGCAGATATAAATCCATCTGCAAGGTGTTGTGGTGGGTAATGAAAGGACGCGCGTCGGCACCTCCTGCTTCATTTTGTAAAACGGGGGTTTCAATTTCGATGAAGTCGCGTTCGTCTAAATAGCGGCGAATGGCAGCGGTAATTTTGGCGCGACGGCGAAAGGTTTTGCGCACGTCGGGGTTAACAATGAGGTCTACGTATCGCTGACGATAGCGCTTTTCGGTATCGGTTAATCCGTGCCATTTGTCGGGGAGGGGAAGCAGGGATTTTGTGAGGATTTCGTAGTGGGTGACGTAGACGGAAAGTTCGCCTTTTTCGGTGCGTTTAATGGTACCTTTTACGCCTAAAATATCGCCCACATCGGTGAGTTTGGTGAGGGTTTTAAAGGCGGTGGGCACCTCATCCATTTTTGCGTCGATGCGCTTTTTTTCGAGGTAGAGTTGGATCGTTCCCGTGTCGTCTTGGAGGGTAAAAAAGGCGAGTTTCCCGAAGACGCGGCGCGCCATGATTCGACCGGCGATCGCGACTGAGACGTTAACTTCTTCTGCGGCGGCGAGATCGGCGTATTTTGCTTGCAATTGGGCGGCGTTATGGGTGGATTCCCATTTGTAGGCGTAGGGATTCAATCCCAAGGATTTGAGTTGTTCGACTTTATCGAGTCGTGTGGCGCGAATGTCTTCTAAAGTTGAGGTGCTTTGAGGCGTGGATTGAGATCGATCTGAGGACATAATTTTCAGGAATTAAAGACCGAAGTTAGCTGCCCGATATGAGCGATTTGCTTTAATTAATTATAGCTTATTTTGCTCGTGTTTACAATATCTGTGGTACAATTTGTAGAATTGAAATTTTGAATCATAAAAGGCAGAAAGACTAAGGACAAATGACTGAGGACAAATGACTGAGGACAAATGACTGAGGACAAATGAGTTTTTTCGAGAAATTGAATCGGGCGATCGCGCAAAACCAGAGTTTGCTGGTTGTTGGACTGGATCCCAATCGGGAGTTGTTGCCCGAGGGAGGCGATCTTTGGCAAGAAATGTGCCGCGTTGTCGAACAAACGCGCGATCGCGTCTGCGCCTACAAACCTACCCTCGGATTTTACCAAGCCTTGGGCCCGGAGGGACTAGAATTGCTCCAACAAGTTCTCAGTATCCTTCCCGAAACCCTCCCCGTCATCCTTGATGCCAAACACGGCGATCTCAACAGTAGCAGTCTTTTCGCCGAAACCGCCTTTAACCGGTGGAATGTCGATGCGGTTACGCTGAACCCCTACGCCGGACAAGATCTCGTCGCCCCGTTTTTAGTCGATCCCGACGCGGCAGTGTTTATTTCCTGCTGTACCTCCAACCCGATGGCGGCGAATATTCAGGACTATCCCTCGCCCAACGCCCCGTTGTACTTGCAAGTGGTGAAGGAGGCGAAAACTTGGGGAACCCCCGAACAACTGGCGTTGGAGGTGGGGACGACGCAGCCGGAGGTCTTGGCAAGTATTCGCGCGATCGCCCCCGAGCGGGTTATCCTAGCCAGAAGCATCTGGACTGAAGGGGTGGACTTTAACGCCATCCTCGCTGCTGGGTTGAATAGTAGCGGGGAAGGGTTACTGATTCCCGTTCCCCTAGAAATTTTGGAAAGCGATCGCCGATCTGAAGACATCCAAACCTTAAACGAAGAAATTAATCGCGTTCGTAATGACATCAAACAAACCGAATCGAGTTGCGACCTGTGGATGCCCGATGTCTGCCTTTTAAACCAACATCCCCACCAAGACTTAATTTTACAACTGTTTGATATTAACTGTATTTTATTTGGCGATTACGTGCAAGCATCGGGCGCAACCTTTTCTTACTACATCGACTTGCGCAAAATCATTTCCAAGCCCCAAATTTTCCATCAGGTTCTCAACGCCTACGCCGAGATACTCAAGGATTTAACTTTCGATCGCATCGCCGGAATTCCCTATGGTTCTCTTCCCACTGCCACTGGACTCTCCTTACGCCTGCATCACCCCATGATTTTCCCGCGCAAGGAAGTGAAAGCCCACGGAACGCGCCGCGTCATTGAGGGACATTTTCAACCGGGCGAAAAAGTTGTTGTTGTGGATGATATTTTGATTTCTGGGAAAAGTGTAATGGAGGGATCGGAAAAACTGAAATCGGGCGGTTTAGTTATAGAAGATATTGTGGTATTTATCGACCACGGAGGGGGCGCAAAGGATAAGTTAAAAGCGCAAGGATACCGGGGACATTCGGTTTTGAGTATTTCTGAAATCACGGAAACGCTGTACGAAGCAGGGCGAATCAATGAGGAACAGTACGAGGCGTTGAGCGTTGGTTGAGAGGCGCGATCGCATTTAAAGTTAAAGTTGCTGTAAGATTATTGACATTGCTCGTCAGAGAAATCAAACTAAAAATGTAGGGTGGGAATTGCCGTTTAAGGCTTAACTCAAGAAATAATCTCACATTAGCAATGCCCACCGTAAGTTCCCGGTGGACAAGATGACTTAAGTCAAGCGCGATCGCCTTCAATTAAAATAGCCTTGCCCCCCGACATGACTGAAAAGACATCTCCTATATAGATATTCAGTAAGCTGTTGTGCATTTAAATTGGGAATTAACTTCTGCCTTCTGCCCTCTGCCCTCTGCCTTTCGGAGAATTTGACGACACAGTTTAAAAGCTGAACAGCTTATTCAGTAGCATAAATATTTTTTATTGTTGCCTTTACTCCAATGATGACTCAAACCCTCGCCAAACTCAACAAACTGATTCCCCCCTTGGAAAATGGAGATCGACTGACTCGTCTTGAATTTGAAACCCGTTATGATAGAATGCCTCATTTAAAAAAGGCAGAATTAATCGAAGGAGTCGTTTATATGGCATCTCCCTTACGAATCGATCGCCACGGAAATCCTCATTCTCATGTTATGACTTGGCTGGGAACTTATGAAGCAGCAACTCCGGGAGTTCAATCGGGAGATAACTGTACGGTAAGACTGGATGCAGAAAATGAACCTCAACCCGATGCTTTACTAAGAAGAAAAGAAGGCGGACAATCAACAATTAGTGAAGATGGATATGTAGAAGGTGCGCCAGAATTAATTATCGAAATTGCGGCTTCTACAGTTTCCATTGATTTGCGAGATAAGAAAAGGGCTTTTCAGCGCAATCAAGTTCAAGAGTATTTAGTGTGGCGAGTTTATGACAGTGAGTTTGACTGGTTTAGACTGAAAGAAGAAAAGTATGTCAAGCTACAACCCGACGAACAAGGAATCATTCAAAGTGAAGTTTACCGGGGTTTGTGGTTAGATCTCAATGCTTTGTTGACAGGGAATTTAGCAAAAGTATTGGAAGTCTTGCAACAAGGAATTAGCAGTCAGTAGGGTGGGAATTGCCGTTGATTTGCTTAACTCAAGAAATTATCTCACATTAGTAATGCCCACCTTCACAATGAATAATGAATAATGAATAATGAATAATGAATAATGAATAATTACCTCCTGGCAAAGATAAAGGTGGGAATTTACGTCCAAGCGCGGAAAAATGTGTTATCCTCCCAACTATTCGCCGTTCGCTGTTCGATCTCTGCCAACGCCTCGGCAGACAGGGGTTGAAAACTGCGGGCAACCTTGACATTTGACTCTAATTGTGCTGGGTTTTCGGCGGCAATGACGGCGCAGCAAACGCCCGGTTGGGAGAGGGTATAGCCAAACGCTTGGTGCATTCCATCGAGTACGCCTGGTTTGAATAACCGTCCGTAGGCAGGGACTTTCATGGCGATAACGCCCACATTTTTGGCTCGGGCGACGGGGAGAACGGCGGGAATGAAGGGGCGGGGATGATGGGGATCGGCAGCGTTGATAGGGATCAGGGTTGCATCAAAAGGATAGCGTTTGAGGGCTTCTGCGATCGCCTCGGGTTCGTGGTGTCCGGTAATGCCACAAAAGCGAATAATCTTTTGTTCCTTCGCCTCTTCGATGGCGCGAACGACCCCATTTCTCCCCAACATTTGGTCTATCTCTTCCAAAAACGAGATATGATGGAGTTGCCACAAGTCGAGATAATCGGTGTTGAGACGCTTGAGAGACCGTTCGAGTTCCGCCCAAGCCCCATCGCGGTTTAAAATCGCCGTTTTGCTGGCAATAAAGACGTTTTCTCGGTAATTCGGCAGCACCTTGCCCAAATAATCTTCGCTAGGGCCATAACTCGCCGCCGTATCGAAGTAGCGCAGGCCTAATTCTAGCGCCTTTTCGATCAATGCGATCGCGGCTTTTTCCTGTTTTTCCCCCGATAGCGGCGTTTGTCCCGCCCCGCCCAATCCTAAAATAGGGAGAGAAACCCCGGTATTTCCCAAGACTCGTTCGGGCATGGTTGCGGGAACCGGAGAGGGGGATGGCGCAAGAGATTCAGATTGCGCCTGAGAGGGAGAAGTCGAGTTCGACATCAGCATTTTACCAGCGATAATTCCAGTTGCGATCGCGGCGCTCGTTCCTATGAATTTACGTCTCGTTGTCATCTCTAGTATTAGCGAATGGTTAATCGTGCCCGCCCTTGTATTTTTAGAAGTAAATAACCCGTTGTCTCTATTTTAAATAATATCCGCCCCTCTCCCCATCCCCCTCTCTCCCCATCCCCCCCCTCTCCCCATCCCCCCATCCCCCCATCAGCCTTAACTTAGGTCATTCAACCGGATTTTATATTACTGGGGGCGATCGCAAAAATTGAGAGAGTGGGACGAGCAAGATTCTTTCAGCTTAACTCATAACTTCTAAGAGGAAGGTACAATCTTCCTCCAGTCCTTTCAATAAAATTAAATTATTTTTTATTGTTGTATTTTTAAACAAAGCATATTATATTAAAGCAAGAGAAGGCGACCTGCCTACCAAGCGTAATCGCCTTCTCTGGGGAAACCCCCCGCCATCGGTGTCCAACCCACTAATGCGTTGGAGCAAAATAACCAATAAGCAAGGAGTTAACAATGTCTATTTTACCGAACAATGAGGAAAACGTTTCCTCTACCCCCTACCAACAACTTTCCGAATGTACATCTCGACTTTGGAAAATGCGGTCATTTCTGTACGTTCTTAACAGCGCCGTATTATACGACCAAGAAAAACTGCTTGACACTTCCTACGAAATGCTCTACAATGACCTTCTCGATCGCGTCCTCAAAGACTTACTAGACATTCTCGATGCGATGGAAGAAGTGCAGAGAGCAATCAATCCAGATTTGCAACATCTGCGGTCGAATCGCTAAGTCTATTGTTGCCCCGATGTCAAGTCCAATCGGGGCTTTATTCTTGAGATTTAAAGGAGCATCATTCACATTGACATCCTCACCGTCGTAAACGGACGGTGATTCCCAAACCTCGCGATTTGGGTTTCTGCTTCACTCACCGTTGCGACCCCCCTCGCCCCCCTTAGTTAAGGGGGGCGAGGGGGGTTGTCTTACACAGAGTCCACAGACTTTCAACCCATTACAGAGTCCCGATTCCGCAAGCCCTGCGGTACGGTGTCTTAAAAAGACTTACACTTGCTGCTTGGATATTTTACCCGCACAAGCTTTTCTGCACGGAACCCAATATATCCAGTTTTCAAGGTACTGTTACTGACGCTTGGTTTTCGCGAGTCAGAACTTGTACATTTTAGCAAAAATTCAAGCCGCCGTGGAACGGCGGGGTTTCACCCCCCAGGAGATTTCGATGAATAATTAATGAATGACCCATCTAACTCCTAACCCCAACAATCTGTCGCGACGCTTCAATAACTTCAATCCAACGCAAATCTTTCAAACGATGAACGAGATTAGAAATCGTCACGCCCAACTCCTCAGCAAGTTCGTATAATTGAGGCCATTGCGCTAAATTTCGTCCCTGTGTTTTCTCCTGCAAAATATACTGCGGCATCAACAAACAACTCGCAAAATATTGCGCTTGCCACTCCATCCCTTCGTTACTTTCCGAAACGCGACAAAACAGCGTTTCAACGGGGACTTGTATGCCTTTTTGCTTCAAACCATTGAATCGTTCAACCTTTTCAACATCAATATGTAGCACCCAATGGCCAACTTCATGAGCAATTGTCGATTCGCCAAAACCGCTTTGCAGTTGAGGAATACCATCGTTAATTTCGATGAGGCGCTCGAGGGGAAAAATGCGGGCCGCGATCGCGCCATCTTCGTCATCGGGTATACTATCCCAAACGACATCTAACCCCAGAAACTCCGCTACCCGACTAGCATCGAGCGGAAACTTAGGTTTGTAGTTAGGAACAGTTTGCATCTGCTCGAGAATATTCAGCGCCGAGCACTCAATCGCGTGTTTGCTGATAAAGCGAAATGGTTTGAAAATACTCCCAGTCATTCCCTAACCTCTCAACAATAAACAATCAATCATCATCCTTCTCCCTCCCAGTCTCAACCCATCCGTTTCCAGTACCATCAAACACACCTCCACATCCCCAAAGTTAAACTTAATCCGTTACCCCTCTCCCCTTCCTTGTCTCAACCCATCCGTTTCCAGTACCATTAAGCACACCTCCACATCCCCAAAGTTAAACTTAATCCGTTACCCCTCTCCCCTTCCTTGTCTCAACCCATCCGCTTCCAGTACCATCAAACACACCTCCACATCCCCAAAGTTAAACTTAATCCGTTACCCATCTTCCTCCCTTGCTTCCTCCAAAACCTTGCGGGCGAACTCGGGGTTCTCTCGCATCCGTCGGAACAGCGTCGGCAGTCCCTTATAATGCTCCTTAAGCAACGCCTCTTCCTTCTTAGGAATGCGTCCGGCGAGAAAAATGAGCTCCTCCTCATCTAATTCTAAATGGTGTGCCAGCGCGCGTATCGCCTCTTCTTTCGGCGGGTAGTCGGCACGCTCGTTTTCCAGTTTCGAGAGATACGTGAAGTCCAACTTCAACAGTTTTGCCAGATCCCGTTGGCTGTAACCCTTGTCCTTCCTGGCTTGACGAATTAAAGCTCCAAATTTTTGCATTGTGTTGTTCTCGGTGCGATAAATTTATTCTATCCCCTCTTGACGAAAACTTCAACGCCGGATATGATGAGCGCAAGGTTGATGAAAAAGTCAAACTAGACATCTTAAGGAGAACGCTCGTGAGCCAAGGGACATCCAAAGATAGCAAGACTCAAATCGTAGCAGCATTCCGTCAGTTGCTTGCCCAGCAACAACAAATCGAGTCCAAAGTGGCAACGAAAGAAGAGGAAGCGCAGAAGGAGAAAAACCGAGAATTGCTCGAAGCTGCCTCTACATATACCGTCGATAGCATTGTCAATGGAATGGCGGTGTTGCAATTGGACTTTGGGAGTATTATTGCAGACTTATCCGAACGGTTGTCAGCAGAATCGTCAAAGTTGGAAGAATTGAAGCGCGCGATCGCGGTAGAAACGGAAAATTTAGACCGACTGCGCAAAATCCGTCTAGTTGCCGACGCTCTTTATATTTTACGACAAGAACACCAAGAAAAGATCGCCACTTTAACAGAAGATGCGACGCGCTCTTCAGAGGCGATCGCCAAAGAAATGGTTCAGGCGCGAAAAGTGTGGGAAAAAGAAGAAGCTGAATTTGAGACAAACGTTGCAGAAGCAGCAGAAAGGCTTGCCAAACAACGAGAACAAGAAGCAGCAGACTATCAGTATGAAATCCAACGGGAGCGTAAAGTCGAAATGGACGAATACGAAGAAGAAAAGCGCCTCCAAGAACGGACTTTACAAGAGAGCGATCGCGAGAAAGAAAAAGGGTGGATCGAACGGGAGAAATTTTTGGCGGATCGTCGTGCCGAGTTTGAGGCAAACCAGAAGAAAATCGAGGGGTTTGAGGAGGAGTTGAAAAAAGCTTATATCAAAGCAAAGGAAGATGCGATTAAAGATGCAGATCGCGATGCAAAAGTCAAGGCAGAGTTAATTGAAAAAGAATGGCAAGCCAGCGAAGCAGGCTATCAACTGAAGATTGAATCTTTAGAGGCGGTTATCGAACGACAAATCGCCCAAGTTGCCGAACTCACCGCGCAACTCCAAGCCGCAACTCGTCAAGCACAGCAGTTGGCGATGCAAGCCTTTCAACCCTCTTCTAAACCGGCTGCATAATGCTATTCACTTCGGAACAATGAATAATGAATAATGAATAATGAATAATTACCTCTTTCCCCCCGTCCCCAGTTATTTTAGGGTGAGTTAGCGAAGCGTAACGCACCGCTAATACTTACTGTTTGTATTCAAATCTCAACTGTCAACCCAAACTTATCCAAATTCAGAAATCGTAAAAATGGCACAGAAAAAAGTAACAGACCGCAACACAAAAGCCGAAATTCTCGAAGCATACGAAACTTTGCGTAAAGAAAAATCTTCTTTAGAATCCCAAGTCAAAAAACTGAACGCTACACCAATGGCTGCGGCAGCGATCGCGACTCTCCCAACCGAACCAGCTCCTAGCAAAAATGGTAAAATAACAACGAGTAACGCGCAAATCGAACAAACGATTCAAAACCTTGAAAAACTCCATATCAGTTTTGGCGGTGCTGTCAGCAATCTCTCGGAAAAACTTATTGCCGAAGCTTCGACACTCGAAGAAATTCAGGAGGGTGTTAACGAAGAAACTCAAATATTAATCGAGCTTCACCAGCTTAAAGAAATTGAAGATACCACCTTAGAAACATTAATTCAATCTTACCAAGAAAGCGCCAAGACCTTTGAAGAAGAACTGAGCGAACGCCGAGAAACACTCGATGGAGAACTCCAAGACTTAAAACAGTCTTGGAAAAAAGAACAGGAAGCTCATCAACGCAACCTCAAAGAACGGAACGAAGCGTATCAAAAGCAAACTCAGCGAGATGAGGAAGAATATCAATATAATCTCGAACTCGATCGCGCCTTAAACGAGGAGGAATACGAACAACAGAAGAAACAGAATTACAAAGAACTCGAAGCAGCACTGAAAACCCAAAAAAAACAATGGAACGAGCGAGAGCAGCAAATTTCCGAACAGGAAAAACAGTATGCTGAGGCGAAGCAAAAAGTTGAAGAGTTTAAACAGGAACTTGAGAAAAATATTAAGAATGGGAAGGAAAATGGGCGGAATATTGGCTATTACAATGCTAAAGTAAAATCCGATTTACGCGCCAAGGAAGTCGAAGGAGCAAAGCAGAACTATGAATTGCGCGTAGAATCCTTGCAACAAACCATCCAAACCCAAGAAACGCGGATTCATAACCTATCGAAGCAACTGGATGCGGCGCTCAAACAAGTCCAAGATTTGGCAGTGAAAGCTATTGAAGGAACGTCGAATCGTAACTCTTTTGATGCGGTGAAGCAAATCGCCATCGAACAGGCGAAGAATCAGCAGAAAAATAAATAATAAGCCAATTTTTGGAAACATTTTAAAGCGAGGCGAGGGGAGAGAAGTTCCGCTTGCCTCGACTCATTAAAGTACGAATTAAAGAGAGAGCACAATCCACTGAAAATCATTTTTCCTCTTAGCCAAACTAAGCAGCATTCCCCCTTTGATTTCGCTGCCTCTCCCACTCTAAATCAAATCGCTCGAGAATCAACTGCTTATCCTGCCTTTCATACCAAAGCTCTAAGGTGAAATGCCAACAACGTAAACCCGGTCCTCTTCCTTCGCGATTATCTTGTAAAATCTCCAAAAAGTTTTCTAAGTTCTTAAGTGCTTCCTTGATTTGGTCTTTCCCAAACTTACCCTTATAGCCGCCTAAAACTATCAACTCTTCTAAATATCTGATTCTGGTTCTGACGACTAACTGGTTTGAGGTCTTCCAGTAAGTCTTAATAGATAGCTCTGGATACTCACCCTCGCCATTTGCATAAGTTAATAATACATCAAGCAGGAATTTTGCCCGCTTTTGTGCCTTCGGTCCAAAATCCTCTCTCATTATAGGTTACTCCATATAAAGGTTAGTAAAACTTGCACGCCGAGATTTTATGGGAAACTTAACTATTTCCCAGTCGCTTTTATCTCGCGAGTTTTTCAAAAATAGTCTACCCTCCGCACCATCAAAATCTATCATGAGGTACGGAAATCTTCGTAAAGTGCAATTCTTGGTGGGCGAACAAACTATTATTCCTTTTCATCTTTACTTTTATCTCTTATTGAAAAAAATTATATAGCGATCGCTAATTTAAGAGATTCCCCTATTTTTAATATCTCTCCCTCACCGTCTATACCCGACCGGGAAAGACTTTGAGTCCCCTGAAACCGCCATTTGCATAGGGGAAGCCTGTTGCGCTATACTCCGATGTCGGAACTTAAAATGAGTCTTGGACTCCTGGTAGAGCTTACTTTCGCTTCTGTTAAAGCTAGTCGTAGAAGCCAAGCTTTTCTTGACTTTTTTACGAGCAAATGCTTTATTCTTACTTTTTATATCTCACCGGGAAATACTATAGATTTGTAAAAAAAGTTAGGGATATCCCCTGTTTTTAGGATGTTTCCAGAGCTGTCTATATCTGACCGTGTTTGGCTTTAATGCCCCTGAAATTAGCCATTTGCTTAGGGGATTTTATTTTTGCTATTCTCCATACCAGAATTTAAACCTTGCGATTGAGCAAGGGGAGAGTGTCAAAAATACTCTGCGATTTTTGGCGAAATGGTGTTGCGATTTGCAACTTTAATTTATAGAGGACAAAACAGTGAACTATCGACATCTTAAATTTTGGGCGAGTCAGACCTTTGTATTGAGTGCTTTACCTCTTACTTTTGCCATAGGCATAGGGGCAGAAGTACAAGCTGCTTCTTTTGTCTTTCAAGCAGGTAATATGGATAATTTTGACACCAGTGACGGTATCGAGGCGGCTACTCCAAGCGCTGGGTTAGACCAATATATTAGGAATTTTTTCGGGAGTCGTTGTAACAGTAGCCCACCGCTCTGTGAAATCAGAAATTTTGATGAAAGGACTGTCGACAAAATTTTCCGACATACTATCAATCTCAATAGTGTTGTCGGCAATATAACTTCCGCACAATTAGAAATTCGGGTAAGGGGAGATGGTTCCGGCTTGAATTATAACGATACCATTAGCTTAGGCTTCGTGGATGAAAACGCTGAGCGAAATTCAGTTTCTTGGGGGCGAGCCATTGGCAGCTCCAATGGAAGTAACGGACTTTTGCCAACTTTGTGGGGGCAAAACGAAGTTCATACCTTCAATTTCGATCTTGCCAATTTACCCCTACCAAACGCAAATACTCCAAATTTCATTTCGACTCTGAACGCACTGCGGTTCC
>JAXHVQ010000073.1:0-29872 GCA_034189065.1 Cyanobacteriota bacterium | reverse complement strand
GGAAGTAGGGGAAGTAGGGGAGTGGGCAGTGGGCAGGTGGGAAGTAGGGGAGCGGGGGAAGCAGGGGGAGCGGGGGAAGTAGGGGAAGTAGGGGAGGAATTGTATTGAATGCGTGAATTCTTGTATGAAATCCAAATGACGTTACACGAACTTAGACTTCAACCTCTCGAGGCGGAGCAACTCGAGGCGGTTGTTGCCCTCGACCGCTTGTGTTTGGGCGGGCTATGGACGCTACAAGGCTATCAGAGGGAGTTAGAGAGTCCTAATAGCGAATTGCTTTGCTTAACCACTCAAACTGGTCAAGGAGAGGCGATTTTGGGCGTTGGCTGCTTTTGGGCGATCCTCGAAGAAGCTCATATCACGCTGTTGCTCGTTCGCCCGGAGTTCCAAGGACGGGGGTTGGGACAAGCGCTATTGCTGGCGTTGTTGAAAAATGCAGTTGGGCGGCAGCTCGAACGGGCGACGTTGGAGGTGCGCGTATCTAACGAGGCGGCGCTGTCGCTGTATCGTAAGTTTGGCTTCCAAGTGGCGGGAAAACGTAAGGGATATTACCAGGAGTCGGGGGAAGATGCGCTGATTCTTTGGCTGGGAGGCTTGCAGCGAGAGGATTTTCGGAAATCTCTGGTGGGGTGGCAGTCTGGAGTGGAAGAGAAGTTGCGCGATCGCGGTTGGCGGGCGGTTCGCGCTTATTGATGAAAGTGCTCAACGCCTTACGGCATCAAAGGTAATAGCACCTCTTTTGGTACTTTTCGTGTCGTTTCTTCCCAATGTGCTCAACGCCTTACGGCATCAAAGGTAATAGCACGCTTTTTGAAAGCAATCCCGTCTTCGGAGACGAGGAGGTGCTCAACGCCTTACGGCATCAAAGGTAATAGCACGAACGGAGAAAATTGGAACGATGAGGATATGTTCCCAGGGTGCTCAACGCCTTACGGCATCAAAGGTAATAGCACACGATTTCAGAAACTCAGATCCCCGGAGTTTTTGATCGTGCTCAACGCCTTACGGCATCAAAGGTAATAGCACTCCGTCTTTTTTATAAATGTGGTGGTAAACATCTCCCGTGCTCAACGCCTTACGGCATCAAAGGTAATAGCACATCGAAAAACCAAGATTAAGAAAAAGGACGTTAATTGTGCTCAACGCCTTACGGCATCAAAGGTAATAGCACATGGGGCGGTGAAGGAAAGAGTGCTTTCCTCCTCCCGTGCTCAACGCCTTACGGCATCAAAGGTAATAGCACTCTAGTTGACCAGCAAATAACTTGCTATTTGCTAAGTGCTCAACGCCTTACGGCATCAAAGGTAATAGCACTGCAACCTCCACAACCCTTACCCAACAAGGACTCCTAGACCATTGTACAAGCACCTGCCCCAAAAAAGCGATCGCGGATCGAAATCGAGTCGCCAACCCCCAACATCCAAACGCTACACCCCTTACCCACTCTAACTTACAGCAACTTACAAGCACCTCAACCTCCCCAAAAAACGCCGAAACCCAAACCCCACAAACAATACAGCCCCTCAAACCGTCAATTCGACCTCAACACCCACAGGTGCTTGTAAAATTAGAGTTCCCTCGGAGAATCGAGCCCGGGAAGCGTCACCCATGCCGAATCGGGCGGTTCCACCATAAAATCGCCCGGGGCAAACACCGCCGTTCGAGTCTTACTATTATCAACGCGATCGATCCAAATCGCTAGCCGACAAGTTCCCCATTGCGGATCGGCATTTTCTTGTAGGGGAGAGTACCACCTTGCCAAACCCGGACTTTCCGCGATCGCGATCTCGTCGAACAAAAGATTGTTATCCCCGGCAAAGGGAAGTCCGTAGAGACGTTCTTCGAGTTTGCCATTGAGTCCGGCAATAATGCGATCGCGCAATGCCGATTCCGCTCGAAGGCCGATCGCTAAGTTAAGATTAACCAACACCTCGCGACGCACGGGCGCGATCCAAGGTTTAGCCCCGTGGGTTTTTTTAGAAAGTTCGCGATCGCTAGCTGCAGGAAAAACGTTAGCTGTGGGAAAGAAAGGACAAAAACTGGTCTACCGTCGCCGAAAAAAATCGTTTTTCCCAAAACCCCAAAGCAAATAATCGTTCGTCGGTGGTGTAATCTTTACTTTGACCATTCCCCCGAGTAGAGTCTGGCGGATTTTCTCGCATTGCTTTTAACTCATATAATGCCATTCCCGTCAGCAAACTGGCATCGGATTCCGGGACCCAACCGACGTAATCTTTAAACCCTTCCGTTGCCGTTCCGCGCGTGGGATACAGGAAAATAAGATGACCCACTTGATGCTGGGCTAACATCGCCTGATGCCACTTGTAAGCAAAAAGAGTTTTCCCGCTGCCACAACCGCTGAGTAATAACGCGCGATCGCCAGCACTCCAATACTCGGGAAGTTCGGGAATGCCTTGCAAACCCGCAATTTCAGCAATCCGATCCAGAATGTTTTTTACTTCGCAATGCCCCAAAAATAGCTCGATTTTATCCCCTTCCTTCATTAAAGTTCGAGGTTTTCCCCAATCTTTGGGATGTGCTTGTAAATGGTGGCACAATACCGCCGCCGTAATAATTTCTAAATCCAGTCCACTCGGTTCTAACCATTGTCGAACGTTCGTTCGCCGGAATGCCGATATCGGCCTGAATTCCGAGTGCCTGTAGCTGTCGTTGCGCTGCATTCAAAAAAGCAACCGGTTCGGTGTATCCTTTGATAACGATCAATCTAGCTTTAAGGGAGTTGGCGGGTTGGAGGGTTTGCAGTTCGGGGTTGCCCAGTTGAAGGGTGGAACCGCCAAGGTTTAAAGTTTGACCGGTTAGGGAATAAACTTGCGCGATCGCTTCTACCGGCAATCGCATCCGCAATCGAGAACCGCGCGTTAGGGTGATTTTGCCTTGTTTGTCGGGAATTCCGGCAATTGTTACGATCGCGAGTCCTTCCATCTGGTGGAGTTGGGGGAGTTTTTGGCAAAGTGCGGCATAAAGCCGATAGTTTTGGTCGGCAGGTAAGTCCGTCCCTGTCACAGGAAATGACAGATCGATGATGTTGTTCATGTTGAGTGGAAAACTAATAGAAAGTTACGGCACAGACATTTTATCCCTTCCTATAGCGGTTTCCGGACAACAAGCGAGCCAAATTCCTTCAAATCCCCCTCTCCCCGTCACCCCATTTCCCCTCGGGGGGGCTTGATTTTTGCTCGGTTTGATGGTAGGTTTGTAAGGCTTAGGGATTGGGAAAGTTTCAGTTCGTCAAAACCGAGCCCTTACGATCGCATATCGATACGCTACAAGAGGCGATCGCGCTCCCGAAACCACCTGCTCAATCGTCCCCCTCGCTCCCGAAGGACGCAAAACTGATAAGAGAAGCACAGCTTTCCAAAAAGCCTGTGCTAAAATCAAGCATACACGGGCCAGCAGCAGGTGATAAAAAAGGTTATGTTTGAACGCTTCACAGAAAAAGCCATTAAGGTGATTATGTTAGCCCAGGAAGAGGCACGCCGTCTGGGTCATAACTTCGTGGGAACCGAGCAAATTCTCCTGGGTTTGATCGGAGAAGGAACGGGCGTAGCGGCGAAAGTTCTCAAATCAATGGGTGTCAATCTCAAAGATGCTCGTATTGAAGTTGAGAAAATTATCGGTCGCGGTTCGGGGTTCGTAGCGGTCGAAATTCCGTTTACCCCTCGGGCCAAGCGCGTTCTGGAACTGTCCTTAGAAGAAGCCCGCCAACTGGGGCATAACTACATCGGCACCGAGCATTTACTCCTCGGCCTCATTCGCGAAGGAGAAGGCGTAGCGGCGAGAGTTCTGGAAAACTTAGGCGTTGACTTAACCAAAGTCCGCACCCAAGTCATCCGAATGTTAGGGGAAACCGCAGAAGTCTCCGCCGGACCGAGTTCGGGCAGAACAAAAACCCCAACTCTCGACGAATTTGGCACCAACCTAACCCACTTAGCTGGAGAAGGGAAATTAGATCCCGTCGTTGGCCGCCAAAAAGAAATCGAACGGGTGATCCAAATCTTAGGCCGTCGAACCAAAAATAACCCCGTCCTCATCGGAGAACCGGGTGTGGGTAAAACCGCCATCGCCGAAGGTCTGGCCCAGCGCATCGCCAACAAAGACATCCCCGACATCCTCGAAGAAAAGCGCGTCGTCACCCTCGATATCGGCTTGCTCGTCGCAGGAACCAAATATCGCGGCGAATTTGAAGAGCGGTTAAAGAAAATCATGGATGAAATCCGCTCCGCCGGCAACATCATCCTCGTGATTGACGAAGTTCACACCCTCATCGGCGCGGGAGCAGCAGAAGGGGCAATCGACGCAGCCAACATCCTCAAACCCGCCCTCGCACGTGGGGAACTGCAATGTATCGGCGCAACCACCCTCGACGAATACCGCAAACACATCGAACGGGATGCCGCCCTCGAACGGCGCTTCCAACCGGTGATGGTAGGCGAACCCAGCGTCGAAGAAACCGTCGAAATCCTCTACGGCTTGCGCGAACGCTACGAACAACACCACAAACTGAAAATCCTCGACGAAGCCCTCGACGCAGCCGCCAAACTGAGCGATCGCTACATCAGCGATCGCTATCTCCCCGACAAAGCCATCGACTTAATTGACGAAGCCGGTTCGCGCGTGCGCTTAATCAACTCCCAATTGCCCCCAGCAGCGAAGGAACTGGATAAAGAACTGCGCAAAATCCTCAAAGAAAAAGACGATGCCGTGCGTTCCCAAGACTTCGACAAAGCCGGAGAATTGCGCGATCGCGAAATGGAGATTAAAGCCGAAATTGGAGCCATCTCCTCAGCCAAGAAAAACGAAGGCACCAGCGACGAAGAAGGTCCGGTAGTTGATTCCGAGGAAATCGCCCACATCGTCGCCTCTTGGACCGGCGTTCCCGTCAACAAATTAACCGAAACCGAGTCCGAAAAGCTGTTGCACATGGAAGATACCCTGCACCAGCGCCTCATCGGACAAGAAGAAGCAGTGAAAGCGGTTTCCCGCGCCATCCGTCGCGCCCGCGTCGGCTTGAAAAACCCCAACCGACCCATTGCCAGCTTCATCTTCTCCGGTCCGACGGGAGTTGGGAAAACCGAACTCACCAAATCCCTCGCCGCCTACTTCTTCGGTTCGGAAGAAGCAATGATTCGCCTGGATATGTCCGAGTACATGGAACGGCACACCGTCTCCAAACTCATCGGTTCCCCTCCAGGATACGTCGGCTATAACGAAGGCGGTCAACTGACTGAAGCGGTGCGCCGCCGTCCCTACACCGTCGTGCTGTTCGACGAAATCGAAAAAGCTCACCCCGATGTCTTTAATATGCTCCTGCAAATTTTAGAAGACGGGCGCTTGACCGATGCCAAAGGTCGCACGGTAGACTTCAAGAATACGCTGTTGATCATGACCTCGAACATCGGGTCGAAGGTGATCGAAAAAGGCGGCGGCGGCATTGGCTTCGAGTTTAGCGAGGACAAAGCAGAATCGGCTTATAACCGCATTCGCTCCCTCGTCAACGAAGAACTCAAGAACTACTTCCGTCCCGAGTTCCTCAACCGTCTCGATGAAATCATTGTCTTCCGCCAGTTGGCAGAAGACGAAATCAAAGAGATTTCCGAGATTCTGTTGCAAGAGGTCTTCCGACGCTTGACCGAGAAAAATATTACTCTCCAAGTCACCGATAAGTTTAAAGAGTTGTTGGTGAAGGAAGGGTATAATCCCAGCTACGGCGCGCGTCCGTTGCGCCGAGCGATTATGCGCTTGCTCGAAGACGTACTGGCTGAAGAAATCCTTTCGGGTCGCGTTGGCGACGGCGATACGGCTACCGTTGATGTGAACGAAGAGGGTAAGGTTATTGTACGCGGGGCAGACCAACCCAAAATTTTGTTAGAAAAGGCAACTTAAGTTGAATTGAATTTTAGGTAGATGAAAGAGGGACGCAACTGCGTCCCTTTTTTTGTATCGTGCTTAACTCAAACTACCTTGCCTACCGATAATTTGTGGTGGGCATTGCTAATGTGAGATAATTTCTTGAATTGAGCTTCAAATGGCAATTCCCACCCTACATTTTCTGCCTCCAACTGGGATACGATCGGTAGTTTGTGGCGGGCATTGCTAATGTGAGACAATTTCTGGAGTTGAGCTTTAAACGGCAATTCCCACCCTACATTTTCTGATTACTGTCCTAAACTGCCGGTTGAAGTTGAGTCGCCAGTTGCTTCAATCCCTTTTTCAAATGGCGCGTTACCGTAATGGTACTGACTCCCAAATGAGTCGCCGTATCCTTACGCGAAAAATCGCGTAAAAATACAAAATTCAAAGCATCTTGTGTCTTAGGCTCCAACGAACTCATGGCACCTTGGAGTTGGAGTCGGTCTTCGTGCCACTGCTGTCGCAGACGTTCGCGCGGGTCGGCGAGGGTTTCTTCGAGCTTCAGGGAACTACTATCCATTTCAGCGTTGACCGTCGCATCGAGGCTCAATGAGCGGCAATTGCGGACAGCTCCTTTACACTCGCGCCACTCTTGGGGAGAAATCCCCAAAGAATGAGCCACTTCGCTTTCGGTTGGCTGAGAACCCCCGCGCGCGATCGCTAAATTTTTACGGACCTTCTTCCCTTTACGGTATAATTCTTGCCAGCGACGCGGTACTTTAATGGTGGTACTGCGGTCTCTAAGGAAGTTAAGGATTTCGCCTCTAATATAGGGTACGGCGAAGGAACTAAAGGCATAACCTCTACGACCGTCGAAGCGTTCGATCGCTAAAATTAAACCAATATAACCTACTTGTTCCAAATCTTCGTAAGGTTCGGCAGACTGTCTGCTCAGTTGATGAGCCGCTTTGCGGACTAAACCTGCATTGAGTTGGACAATTTGATTGCGCAGTTGGGTGGTGGGTTGGCGCGCGTATGCAGCGAGAAGTTCGGTGGCGCGTAGGTGTTGGGGTTGCATAAGCCTTTGGGTAGATGAATATTATCGGAGATCTAAAAATTGAGGAGGCGCGCGATCGCTTCATTGGGGCTAGCGTTTACACTCTTTTGTACGCACCGCGTTCTATTGCCTTACATCTAGTGTGCGGTCAAGCCTGCTACAAATTGGCTCAGTTGGCGGGTTCATTTTTAGGCTCACTTTTTGGCTCGGGGTAAAACTGCTCCATCCCCCCAGGATGATTGCTCGATTCAAAACATCCGCAACGCAACAAACGCCGTTTTAAGGGGTAAATCCCCAGGCAGCAGTATAAATGCGTCGTGCTGGGAAGGTGCAATTGTGAGAAAAACCTTTAGATACCGCTCGAAAAAAGAGCTTCGATATAATCTAATAGAACGATACAAGAGCGCTGTAAGGAGAAGTTGATGGAGAGCGAACTCCCAAAATATCGTCTTAAATGTACGTTGACTTTTGGCGATATCTACGGTCAAATCATTGTTTGGCTGATTGTAATTTTCCTCAGTTTGGCAGCAACGCTAGCGTTGTGGAGCAGCACCGGTCAAGCTTATGCCTTCATTACCGTAGGAATTATTTTGGTGTTATCTTTACCGTTCCTCTTATTTGCTTTTGTGACAACTTTGCTCAATCACATTGAATTTGAACCCTTTGAAGAGGAAGAAAAGGCTCGGCAGTTAACGCTGAATCACCCTGAGAGCGGAAAACCGGCAACTTCAGCAAGTTAGCAGCCGTAAGGAGGGATTCGAGTTTTTGCTAGCTTGCGGTTCAAAGAGGCTGACACTCGCTCGAAATCGCACTCAACCTGGGTAAACTGCGGTTAAGTCCTGCGGTTTAAAGAGGTTGACAAAAGATGAAAACTGTGTTGGTGGTGGAAGATTCGCCCAGTCAAAGAGAGTGTTTGTTGAATCAATTGCACTGGCGAGGGATGAATGCGATCGCGGCGGTGGATGGAGTCGAAGCGTTAGAGCGAGTTCAATCTCACAACCCCGACTTGGTGCTGCTTGATATTATCATGCCCCGAATCGACGGCTATGGCGCGTGTCGTTTGATTAAGGCTAATCCAGCAACGCGCCACTTACCCATCGTGCTGATAACTGGGAAGGGCAAGCAAACGGCTCTGGGGCGGGGAATGAGGTATGAGAAGCGCTTATGTGGGCAAGCCGTGGAGATCGCGAGAGTTATTGCAAACAGTTCGCAACGTCCCGGCAAATGCGCATCCACCGAAGCGATCGCGTTTCGGCACAAGCTTGGACGGATTACGGCATTTTAATCCTCAATACCCTCGAACTGTACGAAGGTCGAATTAGCGATCGCGCGAAATATCTCGCGACGATTCTCAAATTATACCGCTACGCGATCGCCGCCGCGCGATCGCGCCCTCGAACTTGAACCCCAACACGCCACAGCAACTCGCTATCGAAACCGCAGTTGGTGCGAACGCGAGGAATTAGAACGAAAACTCGGGAGAAATCATCCCTGTCCGAGTTGTTGGTACGATCGCGGAAAACAGGGAATCAATTGCGCCCTTCACCCCACTGGCCGTCCCGGTCTGGAGTGTTACGATTGGGAGTTGGAACGCTAATTTTTGCTCCTAAGCTATTCGGCTTTCAAACTGTGACGCTCAATTCTCCCAAAGGCAGAGGGCAGAAGTAAATTCCCAATTTAAGCGCGCAACAGCTTACCAAAAATAACAGGCTAATAAGTACCTGGACAAAAATAAAGGGTAGTAGCTTGGGCTTGCTGAAAACTGGGGGTAAGATTTTCCTAGATAGATGACCAGATAAGCATTTGAGAAAATCCTCAACCCACTTTTTAAGCTTGCCAGCATAGTAGCGATTGTCTTGAATGTCAAGGGGGAAAAGAAGTGGCGATCGCTTTCATCATTCATGCTTTTCCAAGGAAGATGAACGAGTTAGGCCATGCCCAACAGCTTCACCCAGTCGAGGACATTAGCCAAGGATACCTGAGTTCGAGATAAGCCAATGGGCTGGAAACTTGTTTGAGAGAGGCAACGTGCGATTTTTTAGGCGGCTCAAGCTTTCTCAACTATCCGAATTTATTGCGAATCACTTTGAAGTTGCGATCGCCTCACCGTTCGTCCCAAGTCTTCGATGACATCCTTGTCCCCCCGGACTTCCCGACAGTCCACATACGCCGGATCTCCCGGTTGCAATGGCGTGGGAGTAAAGGCATTGTACATCTCATCGAGGAGATATTCCATCTCTTGAAAGCCGATCGTCATGGGAGATTGTGTTGTAGACGACTTATCTAGGATACCGTCGAATGACCGCGAGGCGATGACCGGTCTCGTTCTAATGCAGAGGGATATTTGCAAATCTTACAACAACCCGTGCCTGATGCCAAGGAGAGCGATCGCGCGCCCGATATTTCTGGCGACTTGGGCCGCGATCGCGGAGTTTTTCGCGTTTTACCTTATCATAAAGATCGCCAAGCGAAACTTATCAAGCAATCGACTTTAAAGTTATCATTTCATCCGCACCGTGAAAGCTATTTAATGACAATCCCATGAAATATAGCTCTCGTTTTCTCTCATCTGCACAGCAAGGTAAAAGCGGTATTCAGCATTACCTTTTAGGACTTGTTGTCATTTTACTTTTTTTGATACTGTGCAGTTTGTTGATTTTAATTTACTCGACTAGCTTTTTGGGTGTACCTCTAGAAGAATTTAATAATTTTGCACTAGAAAAACAGTCTCTTGAACTCCAACATTTTTTCTTGATATTTGTCTGTCTGGGACTGTGTTGCGGATTTTTTTTCACCACAGCGACAGTCCATCAACGTCATGCAATGACACTTGTCAATTTAGAAGGAGAAATCCGCTGGAAGCAGATTGTTTCAGGTTTTACAATTTGGTTTCTCGCTAACCTACTGACTTCGCTGCTATTTTATGTATTCAATACGGAAAGATATTTATTTTCAGATCGCATTATACAAGTTATCCTCACCCTTCCTTTTTCTTTAAGTACCACTTTTGCAACGGCTGCCTTTTATTGCGTTTTTTTTGCTTATGTATTACAAGGGCTAAACAGAATCATACGCAATCAACTTATCTTGATTTTAACAGTCTGCTTTTTGATATCTGCAATTTATATGTTCCAAGAGTTCGATATAAAAGTATTTTTGTTAAGTTTTATATTTCAAGGCTTTATTCTTTTTTCGATTGTAAAATTTGATGGAATAGAAGTCGTGTTAGGTTTGATTATGGCAGATCTCTTTTACTCGCTTTCTATAGTTCAACCAATCGCGAATGGCAATGACCCACTCGGATCGTCTCCCAGTCTGGCAAAAGCGTCACCAATCCCAGACCATTGGTGGATTCCTGCATTTTTAATACAAATCTCAATATTCTACTACAGTCTTTCCAAAATATCCTTGGATCGTTCACAACGAACAACGAACAACAAGCAATGAACAATGAATAATTACCTCTCCTTAAAAGAAGAGGATTTAGATTGAGAAAAATCTACGATCGCGCCCGGACAACTCATGGCAATTGGGCTGTGTGCGTAAGCAATATTCCGCACCCTGTAAGTTCCGTGAGACCTCTCTGGTGCGCGTCATGCCCTTCCTTTACGAAGAGGTCTGAGACCTAATAATTAATAATTAATTATTAATTGATAAGGAGCCTGACAGAATTTTTGTAGGGTGGGAAAGGCTGTCTCAGCCAAACTTTCTTAATTTCCTCTTAAGTTGCCTTGCCCACCGATAAATTGGTGGACGTTGCTAATGTAATTTCTCTAATTGAACCCCTAAACGGCAATGTCCACCCTACCAAGCTGAAAAATATTCAATTTGAATCAAAAAATTGGGGCAGGCAATCTTACCGCCCCAACATTCACTTATCATTCCTTACCGGCAAAGGAGTCTCCAAAATCTCCATCAACAACTCCAAACGAGAAGGACGAGATAACAGAGGAATCAAGTTCGGCAAAGAATAGTAATCCCCGCTAAACGCGAACGTATCCACCTGAACTTGCTGCTGCTGCAACTGACGTTCCACAAAGTCGGAAGCATATTCCACCTTGACAATAACCACGTTTGGCTGTACGTTCAAATCCTTGCAATAAGCCGTATAAGCCGTTGCGAAGTAGGGCGCACTGTTGTCCCCTTCATCGGTGACAAGGATGAACTGTTCGACAACCTGCTTGCGCAAGCGCATCGCTTCAACCGCACAACCAATGCTGGTTCCACCGGTGGCAGTAATGTGCTCGAACGCCTTTTCCCAGTCGCTCAAGCCCGGGCGGCGCAACCCCGTCCCTGCGTTAATGGGGTAGGGCATGGTGTCGAAGGCGTAGACGAATAAATCGGCGGTGGTGATGCCGGAAATCGTTGCGGCTAGGCGCTTGCCGATTTCAATGGCGGTTTGCATGGAACCCGATTTATCGATGAGCAACGCCGTTGGCTTTTTAATCGCACCCTTGCTGCTAATTTGTGCGTCCATTGCCTTTTCGACTTTGGCGGCGGTTTCCCCGTCCAGGTTGGCTGCTTCAATGGCAACTTTCCCTTTCAACGCAGAGACGCGCTTGTCGGTTCCGGCAGCCACCAGTTTTTCGTCAATCAACGCCTTGACTTCTGGATGTTCCATCGCACCCCGAGCTTTGAGAGACTTGAGGTTGTTGATGACTTCCTGGGGTGTCATGGCGTGAATTAAGGCCACCAGAACAGTGGGAGTCACCTGTTTGACCGCGCCGATCGCGATCGCGTAAGGTATCTTAGCAAGGGCAATCAATTGTGCCTGCTCCACCGGTGTTTCTGCCTTAGCCAACTGTTTGAGCGCATAGGCTAAACTATCGACTGGCGGCGCATCTTTGAACAACACTGCATCGGCACGCGCATTGGGCTTCACGTGCAATGTCGCATAGAGATGTTTCATCGCCTTGCGTCCTCGCAACGCCGCGCGATCGAAGCGTTGGGGGGTTTTTTCCCGTTCTTTGAGGTAACGACGCACCGCAGTCCGCGCCGATCGCGGCATCTTGTTCTTGTGCTGCTTCATGAAGTCTACGATCCGCGCCACTTGGTAAGGTGGAAACTCCTGTAGCATCATGTAACCCGCATCGCGGTGTTCGGTTAACTTGCTTGCGAGCAAATTTCCGACAAACACTTCTTTGTGGTCGCGCACGTCGCCGTTTTGATGGTACCAGACGGCTAAGCGTCCGTAAAAGAGGGGATCGAGATCGATAATGATATTGTGAATTTCTGCAACTTGTTCGAGCTTGCGGTGGGGAGTTACGAGCAAGCTATTGAGCATTTCCAGACGCAAATCGCGTTCTGCTGTGTTGATTGCAGTCATGAGAACCTCCCAATAATAGTGTCGTCGGTCATAAATCGTTGGCAAACAACGAAGGACAAATGACAAACGACTAATGACAAACGACTAATGACAAATGACCAATTGAGGCGATCGCGGGTTTTAACTTGAAATACGAGCGCGATGCCTAAGCTGTTCGCTTGACTTCACTGGTTTAATACTACATTTATAATACAAGCTTGTCAAGGGGATACTCTAAAATTTTGTCTCCGGTGTCTCCGAAAGCGGCATTTGTAGTTAAAGTTTGAGGAATTAATCTTAGGTAGAGGAAAAATAAGGAGAGGCGCGATCGCGCTCCCCCAAAAAACCGTCAGTGCATTTAACCAACATAATCAATTCAACCTCGGAATATACTAATTTTTATTAATTCTACCTTTTGCAATTTTAGTCAAAAACCGAAACTTATCAACTCACTCTGGAAATAATAATAAAATTTTATTGAAATCGTCCTCTTTTTCCTGTTACTTTGTTGCAGGTCAAGTCAATATGGGAACAATAAATTCATCTAGGGTTATGACTGAATTCGAGCATTAGAGTAGCAACATAACTCATTGATTATGTCCTATATCCGATCGAAAAGCTGAAATGAGAAATCCGTACAAAATCCAGTATGAAACTCTTCCATTGGATAGCATTATGTCTTATGGCGCTGATTTGTTCTCTGTGGTTGAACAGTTGTTCTTCCCAGCCGCTTCCGGCGATCGCCTTAAACTTGGATGCAGCAAGTATAACGCGCAGTGCCTTGGAGGAACTCAACGAACTCTATCAGCAGGAACGCCCCCACATCGTCCTTTACCCCACTTTCGCCAGTGCCGGCACAGTCCAGGCTGCAATCGAACGGGGAGAACCCTTCGATGGCGTTTTATTAGCAGAGGCTCCGCCCCTCGAGCGGTTGCAAGCGAGAGGCTTAATTGTACCCGAAAGCAAGCAGCAACTCGCGACAACCGATCTCGTCGTCATTGCTGCGGCGAATTCCCCCGTACAACTCTCAAATGTTCGGGAATTGGCCAGCGATCGCATCAAAACCGTCGCGATGGGCAATCCCAGTCTAGCAGTGGGTCGATATGCCCGAGACCTGCTCGCGCAACTAGGAATTAGGGAGGCTGTGGAGTCTAAGGCAGTTCTCGCCACAGCCAACGTCGGGGAAATCCTCAAAGCAATCGAATGGGGAGAAGCTGAGGTTGGCATCACCTATCTTCCAGAAGCCCTCAGTTCGCCCAACGCCAAAGTGCTAGCCACTGCGCCCAAAAACCAATACAAAACGATCCAAGTTGGCGCTGCGATCGTTAAAACCTCCCCTCATCCCCAGGAAATGCAAGCCTACCTCGACTTTTTAAATAGCGATCGCGCTCTCCAAATCTTTCAAAAATTTGGGTTCCGCCGCCCAAGTCGTTGAGCAAAAAGATGCCCCACAGCTTCTCTGTAAATTCCTCCTCCAAAAACAGCCAAAATTTTTAGCTCTTTACTCTTTAAGTCCTGCATTTAGAGCGAATAACTCCTGAGTGCTTCGTACCACTAAAATCCAAAGCTACGCTCCCCCACATCGAGCTTTCTCCCTCAAATAAGGGTAGATTAAGAGAAGGACAGCAGCAATGAAATCGGTATTAATTTTTTCTCCCTTCTGCCTTCTCCCTTTAAGTTTTTGGAAAAATTCAAGAGGTCAGTTAAATTCCTCTCAGCTTATGGTGCGTCTCGAACCAAATTGGGTATTTATACAGCCAAGCGCAACCATGAACAAACGATCTAACTCCTTTCTCAAAACTGTTGCCGGAAGCTTAGGAGCAGCAACAGTTTTAACATTAATCGTCAGTGCAGTCTCCTTTTGGAGCGCGCTTCAAACCATAGAAGCTGACCGCCAGACTGCCCGCGAATTAGGAATTCTTAACAATCTGGAATCCTTAAAAAGCTCCTTAAAAGATACTGAAAGACTTCAGCAATATTACCTGCTGACCGGGCGAGAAGATGTTTTTAAAAGCTTTAATATCAAGGCGCTTAGTGTCGAGCGAGAAATGCAGAAATTGCAAGCGATAATCGACCGAAATTCCCAGACAGAAACCTCAGCAAAACAACTAGAAGCCTTCATCGATCGTCGCTTGCAAAAACTCAGACAAGGGATTGAACTCCGGCAAACTCAGGGACAAGAGTCAGCAATTGACCGCACCCCAATACCGTTGCTCGACGAGGTAACCTTGCTGATGCAGCAAATAGAAGCCCCTGAAACAGTAGAGTTACGGAAAAAGCGACAAGCTTCTACTAATACATCTATCCGGGCAATGGCGATGTTTCTCGTCAGTATTGTCCTCAACTTAGCTATTATTCTCTGGACTTATCACTTAATTCGCCGAGAAACCCTGCAACGCAATCAAGCGGAAATAGAATTGCGGCAAACCCTAGAAATTCTCGACCTAGCCAGCGATAGTATCATCATTCGCAATATGGAAGACCGTATCATTTACTGGAACAAAGGAGCCGAAAATCTTTATGGATGGAAGCGAGAAGAAGCCGAAGGAAAATATATTCACACCTTTTTAGAAAGCACTTTCCCAGACTCTTTGGACATCACCTTAAAGCAGTTTTTACAACAGGGATACTGGGAAGGCGAAATGCGCCATCAAACGCAACAAGGTCGGTCTATTGTTGTTGCCAGTCGGTGGACATTACAGCGAGATTCATCAGGTCAGCCCCACGCCCAACTTGAAATTAATCACAATATTACAGCTCGCAAACAAGCCGAAGCTCAACTGAGCGAAATGTCCGAGCGTTTGTCGTTAGCCCTGGAGTCTGGGGAAATAGGTTGCTGGGAATGGGACATCGTACGCAACAACTTGATTTGGGACGAGCGGATGTACGAACTTTATGGCGTAAGTAAGAACTCCGAGACCCGATTGGCTTATGACATTTGGGCAGAAGGCCTCCATCCCGACGACCGAGAGGCAAGCGAAACTTTACTTCACCAAACCGTCTTGGAGAAAGCAGAATTCGATACAGAATTTCGCGCAATTCACCCCGATGGCAGCATTCATCATATTAAAGCCTTCGGTCTCGTTCGGCGCGACGCAGAGGGAAATCCCACAAAAATGATTGGGGTCAACTTTGATATTAGCGATCGCAAACAAGCGGAAATCGCCCTTGAACAAAGCAAAGAACACCTACAGGCAATCCTGGATAATTCGCCGGCGGTCATTTATGTCAAGAATTTACAAGGACGCTTCACGACCGTTAACCATCAGTTTGAAAAGCTATTTCAGCTTGAGAAAGCCGAAATCTTAGGCAAAGGTAATTTCGATCTTTGGGAGCGAGATATCGCCGAGGCATTTGAAGCAAACGATCGCCAAGTCTTCGCAACGGGAAGGGCAATGCAATGGGAGGAACTCGTTCCGAGTGAAGATGGATTGCGAACCTATCTTTCCCTCAAATTCCCACTGCTGACAGTGGAGGGTTCCCCCTACGCAGTTTGCGGGATTTCCACCGATATTAGCGATCGCAAACAAGCGGAAATGGTCCTCAACCAAGCTAAAGAAGCAGCAGAAGCCGCCAATCGTACAAAGAGTGAATTTCTTGCCAACATGAACCACGAACTGCGCACCCCTCTCAACGGTATCCTGGGTTATGCTCAAATCCTCCAGCGCGACCCAGAAACAACGCCCAAGCAGCAAAAAGGATTGGGCATCATTCATCAATGCGGTTCTCATCTTTTAACCCTAATTAACGACATCCTGGACTTGTCCAAACTGGAAGTGCAAAAGATGGAACTCTACCCCCAGGATTTTCATCTCGCCAATTTTCTCGCGACCACCGTCGAAATCTGCCGCATTAAAGCCGAACAAAAAGGAATTGCCTTCTACTATCAACCCGCAGAAAACCTTCCCACCGCCGCCTATGCCGACGACAAACGCCTGCGTCAGGTGTTGCTCAACCTCCTGAGCAATGCGGTCAAGTTTACCGACTTCGGCAGCGTCACGTTCAGCGTGGAAGTTGTTAGCCATTTTTCCTCGATTCCTGATTGGGCTGGCAACGACCAAAAACCAAGGACAAATGACAAAGGAAACTGTGCCGCCCCACCCCCAACCCCCTTCTATAAGGGGGCAAGGGGGTCGGCACACCAACTAAAATCCGTTGACCAAGGACAAATGACAAATAACCAAGGACAAAGAACCAATGACAAACCCATAACCCGCATCCGCTTCCAAGTCGAAGATACCGGTATTGGTATTTCCCCCAACAAACTCAATACCATCTTTCTGCCCTTCGAGCAAGCCGGAAAACGCGATCGCAATAGCGAAGGCACCGGCCTTGGACTGGCCATTAGCCAACAAATCGTACAGATGATGGGCAGCACGATTGAAGTTAACAGCACCCTCAACCAAGGCAGCACCTTTGGATTTGAAGTGGACTTACCGGCTGCTGCCGATTGGCTTTCTGTGCCAGCCGCCACTCAACAAAAAATTGTCGGCTATCGGGGAAAACGATACACGATTTTAGTCATTGACGACCATCGAGAAAATCGCGCTGTAGCGGTGGGGATGCTCGAACCCTTGGGCTTCAAGACCATTGAGGCCGACGACGGACAAACCGGACTCGATACGGCCCTGCGAATGAGTCCAGATTTGATCTTGACCGATGTGAGAATGGCAGAAATGGATGGGCTAGAAATGACCCGCCGCCTGCGTGAATTGCCGGGTTTTGCTCGAGTGCCAATTATTGCCTCTCCTGCTAGCTTGTCCCAGGTGGAGAGGCAAGACGTAATGGATGCGGGGTGCAGTAGCTTTTTTCCCAAACCCATTGATTTTACCGGTTTGCTAGGCGAGTTACAGCGTCACTTGGAATTGCAGTGGATTTACGAAACTGAGTCGGAGACGATGGACTCGTCGTCAGCTCAACCCCAAGAAAGCGCGGTAGCAGTACCGCCAAGGGAGGAATTGAGGGAACTCTACCAAGCCGCAGTCGATGGCTTTATGGGCGATATCCAAAAAGAGGCCCGTCGCCTCAAACAGCTCGATGCCGAGTACAGTTCGTTTGCCAATACGCTGCTGGAATTGAGTCAGCGCTTTGATGACGAGGCGATCCTCGATTTTCTCAAACCCCATATCTAGTGTTTTCAGTTCGCTTATTGAAGGAGTTCTCCTATGTTAGTTGAAACAAAAACTCTCGCTGGAACGATTCTCGTTGTCGATGACAATCCCACGAATATTCAGGTTTTATTTGATGTGTTGAGCGAGAGCGGTTACCGGGTAGCGATCGCGAAAAGTGGAGAAGCTGCTTTAAAGCGTTTGGCATCCTATCATCCCGATCTCATTTTACTGGATGTGATGATGCCGGGAATGGATGGGTTTGAAACTTGTCAGCGTCTCAAAAGCGGCCCTGAAACCTACAATATTCCCGTTATTTTTATGACGGCGCTTTCCGATGCCGTTGATAAGGTTAAGGGATTGAGTTTGGGGGCGGTTGATTATATTACCAAGCCGATTCAACACGAAGAAACTTTGGCTCGCATCCGAGTCCATCTACAACTGCGCGACTCGCAGAATATTTTGCAACAACGCACCAGCGAACTTTCGCGCGCGCTGGAGGAACTCAAACAAACTCAGCTTCAGTTAATGCAAAATGAAAAAATGTCGTCTCTCGGTCAGTTGGTTGCGGGGGTTGCCCACGAAATCAATAATCCGACGAATTTTATTCATGGTAATTTGCCCCCAGCCGAAGAACACATCCAGGATTTGATGACATTTTTGGAACTGTATGGGGAATGTTATTCTCCGCCTCATCCTAAGATTCAGGCTTGGATGGAAAAAGTCGATGTGGACTACCTTAAAGAAGATTTGCCCAAACTGATGAATTCTTTGAAGGTGGGGAGCGATCGCATCCGCAAATTGGTTCTCTCTTTGCGCAATTTTTCTCGCTTGGACGAGTCAACATTTAGGGCGGTCAATGTACATGAGGGACTCGAAAGTACGCTGCTCATTTTACAGCATCGCCTCAAAGTGAGACCCGACCATCCCGGCATCCAGGTGATTCGGGACTATGATTCTCTGCCTCTGGTGGAGTGCTATCCCTCGCAACTCAATCAAGTTTTTATGAATCTTATCGGCAATGCTATTGATGCTCTAGAAGAACGCGATCGACGGCGTAGTGCGGAAGATTTTCGATTGTGTCCCAGTAGTATTACGCTTCGCACTCAACACTTGCCCCACAACGCGATTTCTATTTGCATTGCCGATAATGGTCCTGGTATTGAGGAACATCTTCGTTCCCAACTGTTCGAGCCTTTTTTTACGACTAAACCTATGGGTAAAGGGACGGGTTTAGGTCTTTCGATTAGCTATCAAATTGTTACCGAAAAGCACGGCGGCAAGATTTACTGTCAGTCTGCACCGGGACAGGGGACGGAGTTTGCCATCGAAATTCCAGTTTGGCAGGATATGCGTCAAGTGGCATAGTTAGGGCTTGCTGAATATAGTGTTGTGATGAGCACCGGGGAGCGGGGGAGGCAGGGGATGCGGGGGAGGCAGGGGGAGCAGGGGAAGCAGGGGGAGCAGGGGAAGCAGGGGGAGCAGGGGGAGTAGGGGGGAATTGTATTTAATTTTTAATTTTTAATTTTTGATTTTTAAGTAACCCTAATACACCGCTTCGCCCATTGATTAATCGGGTTTCAGCTTTGTGCAGCAAGCTCTAGTTACTTCTCGCACAATCCGATTAAGCTGACGCGTATTTAAAGAGCGAAGCTGCCTTTGTTGAGGATTTAACATCGCAATTCTTTAAGCCAAACGGCTTATTCAAGAATAAGAAATAGTGCGATCGCTGTTCGGAATTAGTTTGGGAGCGCTATGGTATTTCCGCTCTGGAGCCTACACAGCGGTCGGATACCGCCAACTTTGAGTCATTCCTCGCTTGTCCCTCAAGTTGGTGAATTCTGCCATTCTGCCATTCTGCCATTCTTCTATTCTTCCACTGTCACAACTATTCCAGGACTTCATATAATTTAGGGCGCGACTGCTCGCTATCGCCACTTCTTAACTCTTTCCGTATTCTTCGGGACGAAGCACACTAAAGCGTTTAAGCTATTTAGTCAACAGATAGCGCTTACGTCGCACACGGTTTGATTGATGGGACGCACAAAGTGCAACAACCCCAAACCCCGGACGACGATGCAATAGGATTGAGGAGCTTAAACCGTATGAGCGATACCATTGGAACCATGTTTGGGTTCCTGGGGGGAACCATAGTCTCTGTTGAGACGGGATATCGAGTTTTACAACATCCCAATCCCCACCGCGTTTATCAACGCCTTTGCGAGGCGAAGTGGTTTCTCGCTTTGCGATGGTGCGAACAGTTTTCGTCACCTGCGGGAATTCTCAACCACGAGGGCGAACTCTGTTTTTATAACGAGGCTTCCCTTAAAGTGGGTTCGGAGACTTTTTTGCCCGCTAAACACCGCAAAGCTATTTTTGCCCACTGTCTCTCTCTCGAAATTGGCAAGGCTTCTACCTATGTCATTCCCTCGCATCATAGGGCGGCTTGCATTTTTGAGGTTTTTAGTATCGATATCGATCCTAGATTTGGGCGCGTGGCTGTGGTACGACGCTTGTGAAGGATCGCAACTTGCACTCGCAATCCCTAACGGGCAAATTTCTGGGCTTCGTTGGGGTCGAAACTCGCATCGAGAGGTTCGAGGGGACGAGGCGATCGCTGTTGGGCTAGTGTTTTGAGATCGGTAAAAAAGTTTTGACGGCCTAGAATGCTGTCGTCGCCCGCAATTTCGAGGGCGGTATAAAAGGTAAACTGGCGGCGGCGACGATCTTCTCTCCAGGCTTGCTGTAGTCTGGGGTCGGGATACAGCCCTTCTCTCAGTTGCTCTACGATTTCTTGCCATCTTGGTTGAAGTTGAGAAAGTTCGCCGATGTAAAGCTTAAATTCACCGACGGTCGCGATCGCAAAAATTCCTGATTGCATTGTCTGCGTGTTTTTTCTTGGTTAAAGTATTGTTTTTGTGCTTACATTCTTATTATTCCCATTTTATCTGTAAATACAGGCAAGGTACAGGTTGTTTTTATGGCGCGATCGCGTCCGACGAGAAGCGAAGTCGTATCGAGTTCACTTTAAATCCAATAGTCCCTGTTCCTTCAACTTGGGGTTAAAGCGTAAGTTCATTTGTACGCCTCGTTCTTCGAGTGACTTCAAAATTTTAGCTTCTTCGCGCCGCGCGACTTTTTTCAAAAGCGCGATTTTCTGCCGCTCTTCGCTGCTATCATACATTTCTCGTTCTTCGTCGGTCAGCGCGAGCTTTGTATCAATAGACTCGTTCCATTTTGCTCGTTCGCCATTATTTCCGGGGGGAATAAATTGATTTTCTTCAATCCAAGCTTTTTGAATTTCTTCTAAAACCGTGCGACTCGGACGGTCGATGGTTTGTAATTTAAACCAGTAACATTTTTGAGGTTGACGGACTAAATGTTGTTTGAGACTTAAATAAACGTTTCGAGAATAGGAAACCAGTTGCAGAACTTTCTCGCGATCGAAAATACCGTAAACTCCTATTTTTCCCTCAATCTCTTCAGGGATACATCCATTTTCATTTAAATAGGGAATGAGGTTCAGTTTGCCGTCGGTCATTTCAGTTATCAGTTATCAGTTATTCGTAGATTTTTCTAAATTTCAATCCTCTTCTTTTGAGGACATGGGTCTTGAGGCTTCACGGGGCTTACAAGGTGCGGACACAGGAGAATCCCTACCCGCACACAGCCCCTTCTCAAGACCGTGAGTTGTCCGTAAGGAGAGGTAATTATTCATTATTCATTGTGAAAGCATTCCTAGATTATTGGCGATCGCCTAGAAGTATTGCTGTTGACTATACCATGCAAGCCGCTCCAGCACCCTCAAATCTAAAAAATGCTCTATGAGTCATAACCCCGAACTCATAAGCACCTCAACAAAATCTTTTACACACCTCTTGCTCCCGTAAATACGGTATATCCGGGCTTTGAGCATATCGAAATGGGTAATTAATTGTGAACGGGTACTTAACCCACAACTCTGAACTCTGAACTCTGAACTCTGAACTCAGCTTGTCACGTTACTTAATCTTTTCTGAAGCTTTACTCGCGAACCGCGATCGGGTCAGTAGGCTAAGATAGGAGGGAATTCGGAAGCTTACCAGTCCGAAAACTCTTAATAAATTGCAACCTATGCCAGCGTTCGACCTCGCCACCCTTCTCAACTTCTCCCATAGCAACTGCGTTGCTATCTGCGCCTTCCTCATTCCAGCCAACCTGTTCGCCACCGCATACACCCTGTTTGTCTTTTTCTTCAAGCAATCTCCGGTGCAAGTTCGTCTAGCAGCGTTAGGAGCAAGCAGCTTTGGCCTATTAATGATTTTGCACGTCTTAAGCTGGTTCGCGATCGGCGTAATCACGCCCGTTACCTTCATCCTGAACGCTTTAGCAGCAACCTGTCTCCTTGCGAACGGATGTGCTTTCGCCCTCAGTTCTCAGACTCGCACAACCACTCAGAAGGTTCTCCGCCTCATTCACTCTGCCTTGTAAACTGACGCGCATTTTAAGGAGCGGAGCTTGCTACTGCCAAAGGCAGTGAGAATGTAACATCATAATTCTTCAAGCAGAATAGCTTAACGGCGGGTTAAACTTCACCCCATGTGCGAACTTCCAACCGCTTGAGAGTAGAGCGTGTTATAATGAAAACAACTACGGGGCCGTAATGGTTTCGACAGGCTGGCGAAAGCCAATCTGTGACGCAGGTCGAGAGTGAGTCGTCTCTCGTAAATCAAAGGCTCAACAACAAAGTAACTGCGAACAACATCGTTGCTTTTGAGCGTCGGGCCGTTGCTGTGGCCTAAGTCTTAATCTATAAGGCTTGCTCGTCCTCCGTCTGACTCCGTTAAGGGCAGAGGACCAACCCCAACGGATGCTCTAACAAGTTTTCTTGGGTTAGCTTGTTAGCTAAGACTCAATTCAAGCATCCCATCGTTCGGGATAAGGAACGATTCCCGCTCTGAGGATGAGAAGAGCTAAGCCTGTGAACGAGTGGAAGGTCAATACCCAGTTTGGACAGCAGTTCGATTCTGCTCGGCTCCATTTAAAATTTAAAGACTCAGACTGAATCGTCTGAAACATTCGCACTCTTAATGACTCGCGTCAAAAAGGGTGCGAAATTGCTATGGTGGGTTAACAGAATGGAGGGGAGGGAGAACAGAAGTACCAAGAAGTGAGGGAGAGGGGAAAGAACGAAAGGTAAGTTTCGATCGCATTTATCAAAACCCCAAGGATAAATAGGAGCGCGAATTGAGTCAACGTTCCGAGTTGACATCGCGATCGCGACTGGGGTAAAACAAACTCAATTCCACCGACTATAAGATAAGATGAGTTTTGGATCGAAATCTCGAACTTCTTGTTTAAGATAGTTTGTGTGTTGTGAGAGTGATTTTAGGAGAAATTTTAAATGAATGACGCGATCGCGCCGACCTCTTAAACCATCCACCTATCCACTCATGCCAAAGTCCAGTAAAATCCTCATAAAATAGCTTGCCGTGTCAGGTAAACTCGTTTAAATTACTGAAACTAGAGTGGGATTAATCTAAACACTTTTGCGCCTTGGTTGGCTTGGACTCTCCCCCAATTAAGAACCCGTTCTAACAAGAGCAAAAGCCAACCTGAAAAATATGAAATACAATATTCTCCCAAGAAAGCATTACGAAGCGTAAATTTTATGGCTACATTCGAGCAAAGTACGATAAGCATACCTCAAACTCCTGCAGATGTGAATTCTCCAGCGCTTGGGGATATCGACGAAGACGGAGATTTAGATCTCTTCGTCGGTTTAGGGGGGGCTCCCATAGGCAATCCCGGTATTGGAATCATCGCTTTTTATCGGAACGACGGAACGACAGCGGCTCCTAACTACGTACTAGCGGAACCATCGCCGTTTGCGTTGAACTTGCCCGATCCCTCCATTCCCGATCCTATAGACACAAACCTCTTTATACCGGATCCCAGCAGCCCTACGGCACCGACCGATACATCGCCGCTTGCTCCAACGGAAGGAGTTCGGAGACCCGATCCTAACGACCCGACGTTGAGAATTGGAATAGGGAGCTTATTTAAGCGCGCCCCTGGCGTAGCAAGACCGACGTTAGTGGATATCGATGGCGATGGCGACTTAGATGTCTTTACGGGGGAACGTGCGGGAAGCGTATTTTTCTTTGAAAACACGGGAACGCCTGCCGCTGCAATGTTTGCCGCACCCGTTGCCAATCCATTGGGGATTAGTCGCGTTGAGTCTACTAATCCAGCACCCCCCATCCCCCCCGAAACTCAAACAGCATTTAGCGCCGCACCTAAGTTCGTGGATATCGACGGTGACGGAGATTTAGATGCGTTTGTCGGCAGGAACGATACCGTCGGCGGCAGCGATGGCAACGTGGAATATTTTCTCAATACGGGAAGTCCAACCGCGCCCACCTTTGTCAAGCAAACCGGGGCAGACAACCCTTTTAACGGCATTGCAACGCCAGCAGACAGCACAACGGTTCCCGCTTTTGCCGACGTGGATGGCGATGGCGATATTGATGCCTTTCTGGGGGAGACAGTAACGGGTCAGGGAACTTTAAGGTACTTTGAAAACCAAGGAACGGCCAACGCGCCGAACTTTGTAGAAATTACAGGAACCGATAATCCATTCAGTACCTTGAACGGAACGGTAGCGCTCGAAGATGTTGCTCCAGACTTTGGCGACTTCAATGGGGACGGACAGCCCGATTTAATATTCGGGACGCGATTGTCTAGTGATGGCATTCGCTTCTTTGCCAACTCAACATCTATGGATCCACCAGACCCACCGCCACCGCCGCCAGACCCGCCAGACCCACCAGACCCACCAGACCCGCCAGACCCGCCAGACCCACCCCCTCCAGGCGACCTCTTAATGGTCAATGCAGATAACGTCTTTACCATTGGGCGCAATAATGGGAGCACAAATCTCCAGTTCAATCTCGACCAAACCAATACGGGGACAATTAACGAAGTTGGTTTGTTTCGGGTAGACGACGCGAGTGGAAGCATTGGCGCGTTAACACCGGGGAGTGCGGGATACGTTGAGGCAGCCTTAGAGCGATCGCAAGCTTTCTTTTCAGCGCTTCCGGCGGGAGAACGTCCCAGCGGGTTTGGAGTCGATCGCCAGCAAGGAATTGAAGACCGCTTTATTACCGGCGATCGCTTTGCGTTGTATTTCATTGAAAGTGCCAGCAGCGATGCCGTATTAGAAGGACGCGCGCCCCTTTCCAGCGTCCGCATCGGCTTAACCGGGGGCGATACGTTGCAGGTGAGCGATCGCGGAAACGGTCAATTTACCTTGGGGTTTGAACAAGGAGACGACAGCAGTTTCAATGATGTCGTTGTCAATATCGAACAAACTGGAAATCGGCCCGAACTGGGAGTCGGCGTACTGCAACAGCAGGGACGAGAAATCCTCGACCTGCTCGCCGTGACGAATCCTCAAGCCAACTTGTCAGGACAGCGAGTGCAAGGGACGTTTACCGTCAACCGCGAAGCCCAATTTGACAACACCGTGGGGTTATATCACATCGACGATGCCCAAGGGACAGTTAACGGCATCGCGCCGGGACAGGCGGGTTATGCGCAAGCAGCGATTGAACGGCGCGTGACAAGCTTGAGTCTCAGCGTGGGCGACGGACAAACCGCGACAACCTCTGCTATCTTCAACGGAGATGCTCTCTACGCTCCCTTCATCGTTGTCAATGCGAGCCCGACCGACTTCCTCGCGAGCAACCCCAATAACGGGCCGAGTCGCGCCGCCGCCTTGGGGTTGGGACCGCCACAAGCCTACTTTGCTTTCTTGGGGGCGAACCCCGACGGAGCCGACCATATTCGCTTGTTGGGCGATAATACCTTCGGCTTTGAGGATTTGCCCAATGGGGGAGATCGAGATTACAACGATATCATTTTTACGGCGGACATTACCGTCTAGTTCGAGGAACGGAAACTTTGTTTGAATAGGAGTAGGGAGGTTTCATGAAATGTCTCTACTCCTGGAGGGCGTGAATTCTCTTATTTTCCCCGAAGTCAAAGTTTTACAACTCAATTAAAAATGCTAATATAGCGTTTCTAAATGAGACGTAAACGGGGATGAGAACTCGTCTACTTTTAATAATTCCTCGCTCCTCCCTCAAATTCTGAATTCTGAATTCTGTACGAAATGAGAGTTTCACAACCCAAATAGAAACGCTATAGTGATGACTAAGTAAAAACCTTCAAAATGCCAATCAACACAATAGCAAGGTAGATAAAATATACGACTATCAACGTAGCTACCTCCCAAAGCTCAAAGCTATACTTCCGTTTTCCCCATTGGATGAAGGCTGAATAGAGTGCTGCCAATAACGCAACAAATCCTAAATTCACAGAGAATAAAGCAAAATTTTCAATGGGAATTCCGACCAAAGCTAGCGGAAAAAAAGCCAGAGTCATCGTCGCAGTATTATCAGCAATAACACTGGTTGTAGCCGCCGTCATTTGACCGCTGCGGGCAACACTCCAAGTGGCAAAAACTTCGGGTGCAATGCTCAGCGTTGAAGTAATAAAAAGCCCGCCAATGAGTTCGGATATCCCTAAAATTGTCACAATTCGCTCTGTGGCCGCCACGACGAAGTAAGCGCCGATCGCAAGTGCCAATATCCCCCCCAACGCCACTCCAAGCTCGCCTTTGCGCCATCGCACGGTTTGACCCTCTTGCCGCCCTCGTAGGATTGCCTGTCCGACGTAGATGAGATAAGCTACTCCCATAATCCATCCATCAATCGGTTGCAGTCCGCGCCAAGGTTCTGGTACGGTTAACGCAGCAACCAGCGCGATCGCGATTAGATAGGGAATCGCTTGAACGGTTAGCGCTTCGGGTTTTACGCGCAATTCTGTCCAAGAACTCAGCACATTCAGTTGAGGGGTATTGGGTCGAGAAAAATCTTCTTCCTCGTCAGAATTCAATTCCTCAGAATGCTGATTTTGATTAGCAGAACGAGTTTGGGAGGCCAAATAAGCAACCGTAACAATTGCAGGAACGGAAATGATATTACTCCCTAACAAATTCCCTAAACCAATATCGGCTAAACCCTGAAACGCACTGACGGTGTTGGTTCCAATCTCTGGACTGGCTGTTGCGAGGGCAATAAAAGCAGCACCAGCGGCTTCTGAGAGTCCCCACTGCATCCGCAGTTTTTGCAGGGGATCGGAGAGTTTATCGGCTCCCCAATACGCAGCCCAAACCGCCGCTAGCAATACTGATGTCCAGAGCAGGAGTTTCATATTCGTCTTCGTCCTTTGTCCTTTGTTTTCCGCCATTGGTCTAATAATGAACCAATGACCTGACGAACCCAACCTCGGGCAACCAACCGACGCGATCGCGCCGAAGGTTCTGAGCTTCTAACTCAACGCCCTTGACCGACATCGTTTTCCCCGTCTAAAAAATTTAAGATTAATTTTCTTAAAATTAAATTTCAGTTAATTATAAGCAAAAGAAGGGCGCAGCAGACCCTTTCTTCTGATATAATCAAATATTTGCGCACAAGTGTTTGAATTTAGGAGAAAAAACAATATATGTCCCGTTATAGAGGTCCGCGCTTGCGAATCGTTCGCCGTCTGGGAGAATTGCCCGGGCTGACTCGCAAAAATACCCGCCGCGCCTATCCCCCCGGTCAACACGGTCAAGGTCGGCGCAAGCGATCGGAATACGCAATTCGTCTTGAAGAAAAGCAAAAACTCCGCTTTAACTACGGCGTAAGCGAAAAGCAATTACTACGCTACGTGCGCAAAGCTCGACGCGCCACCGGTTCTACGGGACAGGCGCTATTACAGTTGTTGGAGATGCGCCTCGATAATACGATTTTCCGCTTGGGGATGGCGGGAACAATTCCGGGCGCGCGCCAACTGGTCAATCACGGCCATATTACAGTGAACGGTCGAGTGGTGGATATTGCTAGCTATCAGTGTCGTCCGGGAGATGTGATTGCTGTTCGCGATCGCGATCGCTCCCGCAAATTAGTCCAAACCAACATGGAATATCCTGGTCTTGCTAATCTTCCCAATCATTTGGAGTATGATAAAAATACGATGATCGGGAAGGTGAATGGAATCATCGAGCGCGAATGGATTGCACTCAACATCAACGAACTTCTGGTCGTTGAGTATTACTCCAGAAAAGCTTAACGAGGTATTGGGTATTGGGTCTTAGGTTTTAGGTCTTAGGTTTTAGGTCTTAGGTTTTAGGTTTTAAACCCCCCACTGCCCACTGCCCACTACCCACTACCCACTACCCACTGCCCACTGCCCTAATACTCAATCTTATTACTCGCCTCAGCCCAAACTTGAAAAGCCACTAACGCCTCGTCGCCCATGAATTGGGAAGCGGGGAGTTGGCGTAAGAGGGGTTCTCGCTCCAACTCTTCATAAATCCACCGGTCATCAAAGCCGATCGCCGCTGCATCTTCTTTGGTGCTAGCATAATAAACGCGATCGAGCCTCGCCCAGTAAATTGCGCCGAAGCACATCGGACAAGGCTCACAACTGGTATAAAGTTCGCATCCCCTCAACTGAAACGTCCCTAGTGCTTGGCAAGCGCGACGAATGGCAACAATTTCGGCATGAGCGGTAGGATCGTTGGTTAAAGTAACTTGGTTGTGTGCTTTAGCAACAATCTTACCCCCCTTAACAATTACCGCCCCAAATGGACCTCCTTTCCCCGAATTAACGCTATTGAGCGCCTGGGAAATAGCTTCTTCCATGAATTGACAATTGGGCTCGCTCATGCTATCTGTGTTTCGAGAAATAGAGTTAAAGAGAGCGATCGCTGTAGTCTTGAGACTGGCTAGATTGGCGCGCGCGATCGCCAAATCCCCAGTCCAAGTCTAAAGATAGCGCTTAATCGTGTCTTTGCGTTCATCAAGGGGCGTACTAGACAGCTTTCTCAGGTGTTTTTCCCACTTATTTAACCAAGTGGCTAAATGCTCGCTTCCCTCTTGATGGCGCACGACCGCCTTTTGAAATTCCTCGTAAAATTGATAATACTTTACGTATTCGTCGATATCTTCGCCCTGAAAATTATAGCCCCAGTCGCGAGCTACGGCAGAAAATTCCTGACGATTGGGAGGACAAGGAGGCTTTAGCCTGTCTTGCAATTGCGAATTGTGGCAGGCTGCCTGAAAAAAGTCGATTACTTGTTGTCGTTGAGACATTATGCCATTCGATATTTAATTCAATGTCTGTCTTTTATTCATTTTAGTGGGAGGCCGGTCAAGCGTGCATTATTCCCAATGCTACTGAAGTCTGGGGAGACAAAACCAACCATTAACCATTCTTAATTTTCGGCGGGAGGCTGGGGAAGCGTGCGTTCTAAGGCGAGTTGCACGAGGCGATCGACCAGTTGAGGAAAGGAAATTCCCGTAGATTCCCAGAGGCGGGGATACATACTTGTTGCTGTAAATCCGGGTAAAGTATTAATTTCGTTGATCGCAATTTCTCCAGTAGCTTCGACGTAGAAAAAGTCTACGCGCGCTAATCCCGAAGCATCGACAGCAGTAAAGGCTTGCAGCGCCATTTCTTGAATCTGCTGGCTGACGGTTGAGGGAAGGGGTGCGGGGATTAATAGCTCCGCAAGTCCTTCCGTATATTTGGTTTCATAGTCATAAAACTCACTTTTGTAAGTAATCTCTCCTACAACAGAAGCTTGAGGCGTATCGTTACCGAGAACAGCGCATTCCACTTCTCGGGCATTGAGACCCGCCTCGACGATAATACGACGGTCGTAGGTCGCGGCGCTATCGAGAGCTGCTTCGAGTTCGGCACGCGATCGCGCCTTGGCAATGCCCACCGAAGATCCCAAGTTAGCCGGTTTGACAAAGCAAGGATAGCCCAAATCCGCTTCGATCTCGTCGCAAACCTTGGGAAAGACGCAGGGGTTAGACCAAACTTGCGATCGCGTTACACTTTGATACTTCACTTGAGGCAACCCTGCCTGCGCAAACAGCGATTTCATAATCAGTTTATCCATTCCTGCCGCCGAACCCAAAACACCACTTCCCACCCACGGCATTTGCATCAACGCCAGAAGTCCCTGAATAGTGCCATCTTCGCCATTAGGTCCGTGCAAAATGGGAAACCAAACATCCACCGTCGCCGCAGCGGAGGGAAACTGCCACAACTGCGACGGGTTTGATGTTTCTGTGGAGAGGGAAACCCCCGACTCTAGAATTTGTTGGGCGACTTCCGGCCCTTGCCAACTCCCATCCTTATCAATGTAAAAAGGAAGGAGATCGTACTTTTCGCAGTTTTCCGGCGATCGCAACCCACGCGCGATCGCGATCGCCGAACGGATGGACACCTCGTGTTCTCCCGAACGTCCGCCAAACAAGAGACCAACCCGCAGTTTTGCCATCGCCAAATGCCTCACAATATTTTGCTCAATGCTAGAGATTCTAGACCAGAGTTGCCCGTTGTAGTGCGGCGACTCCCTAGATTTATACTGTTTTCGTACTGATTGGCTGCATAAGGGGACTGGGTGAGGGGACGGGGAGAGGGGGAGAG
>JAXHVQ010000072.1:0-29906 GCA_034189065.1 Cyanobacteriota bacterium | reverse complement strand
AAAAGAGGGATTTACCGATCATTTAAATTTATATAAAGCTTCGCTTTATTCCTACTTAGCTTATGTTTTTTCAGCCCACTTTTTGAGGCTTTGGCTCAACAACTTTTTCAGCAAGCCCTAAGTAGGTGGACATAAATAAACATTACAACCCAAAGTCCGAAACTTAAGCTGAAAACTGGCTACCAAGAGGGTTTCATGATTTTGAATTCGATCGCTATTTTACGAATAATTGCGCCCGCCTAAGTAGGTGGGCGTAATTATCCGTCAAATAGCGATTGAGATTCGTTTATTGTAAAATCTTTGTTGTAGCTGGCTTTCAGCTTTATTTTCGGATTCTGAGTTTTAACATTTATTTATGCCCACCTACTTACTTAGGGTGGGCAAGGTTATCAATCTAGCTTTGACAAGAAATCGGAAAAATCTCTTGCCCACCACCGGGGGCAAGTTAATGGTGGGCATTACCAAGGGTGAGAGAATGTGTTGAATCCAGCTTTTTCTCGGCAATTCCCACCCGACACAATACTGAATGTGAAGGAGCGAAAATCCCCATCTTCCTATCGACCGCTAATAATATCCTCTTGACTCACCCCATAGAAGCTTTGAGCATTTAAGAGCGCATTTTGAGTTTCAGTTCCCCACAACCCATCAACGGCTCCTTTATAAAATCCAAGTTCTTTGAGACGTTGCTGCAATTCTTTGATGCGTTCTGGAGAAAGGGAGTTGGGAGCAGTGGCAACGGTTTCGTTGTTATTAGTCGGTGCGGGTTGTTGTTGTGGTTGTGGTTGAGCCACTTTTTGCCCGGGCGTTGCACTCCCCAAAGCGGCAAAGGTGCGCGGTCCGACCATTCCATCGGGCGCTAAACTGTTGTTGAGCTGGAAGGTCATGACTGCATCCTGAGTCGCTGCGTCAAAGTTCCCTGTAATTTCACCCTGGTAATAACCCAGAGAACTCAATCGCTGTTGGAGCGATCGCACTCTTCCGCCTTGCTGACCTCGAACGAGAGGAGCGACTGCCTCCCTCCTCGACGGCTCCGGTTCCGGTTCGCTGGCATTGGTGCTTCCTAGAGCGGCAAAGGTGCGCGGTCCAACAACACCGTCGGGTTTCAGACCTCGGGCTTGCTGAAATCGCGCGACGGCTTCTTGGGTTGCTCTATCAAAGTTACCCGTAATTTCACCTTGGTAGAAACCCAGAGACTGCAATCGTTGTTGGAGCGATCGCACGGCGTTTCCCTGACTGCCTTCGCCGAGGTAAGTGGGTGTCGAGGAATTATTTTGGGCGAGGGTTGAGGATTGTCGCTCTAGGGCAGCTTGGGTTTCGGAACCCAGGACACCATCGGCGGACAGCCCCCGGGCTCGTTGAAAGCGCATTACGGAAGCTTGGGTAATCGAACCGTAATAACCGGTCGCTCGGGCGTTGAAATACCCCAATCGTTGTAGGCGAAGCTGAGCGTCCCTCACTTGGGCGTTGCGTTCGCCCGGTTCTAGTTTGGCTTGAACGCTTTCGGGAGCGATCGCGGCGGTAGCGAGGGGGACTCCGATGAGAGAAATGTAACAACTCAGTATTCCTAACCAGTTGGCTGGCGAAGTCAAGAGCGCTTTTTGTGATGACGCGCTCTCTATACCCGACTCGTCAGTCTCAGTTTCGTAGTTGAGAGCAAGTTGCAAATAAGCAAGGGTTTCCATCTTTCAATCTCGGCGTGCGGGGCTCCCGTTAGTTTTCTGCGGTTGAGGAGGGATCGCGGCGCGCCGCCTCCTAATAAATAATAACAATCGGTGCGAAGCGATTTTGACTCCGGGTGACTAGGAGTTGCGGACTTTGACCTCGTACAGACGTTGAGGTGGCTCTGATGCTCCGATTTTCAGGGTCGAAAGCGTTTGTTGACCGGCGATGCCATCGACGAAGAGTCCGCGCGATCGCTGGAAGGCGATGACGGCTTTTTTAGTCTGAGGGCCGTAAATGCCGTCGATTTCGCCGGGGGCAAATCCTGTTTGTTCGAGCTTTTCTTGCAGGTGTTTGACCGATTCGCCGCGCGCCCCCGGTTTGAGGAGTGTGGGTTGCTCTCGGGCAGCGACACGCTCTGCGAGAGCGCCGGGAGCTTCGATTTGACCGTTGTCGAGAGCGGAGTTTTCGACGGTTTCGCTCTCGTCGTTGAGTTCTAGGTTTTCGCTCTTGAATCCGGTTTCCTCGAAGGCGGAGGTTTGTTCGTTTTGGGAGGATGAGGGAGAGGCGGATTCTGGGGTGCGCGCGGCGATCGCGTTTTCGCCTTTCTCGGATTTTGGGGATTCCTCGGAGGCTTTGGATGTGGGGGAAGCGAGAAAACCATCGGTGTTGAAGGGATCGTCTGACGTTTGGGCTGTTTTCGCTTCAAATAAGGCAGCTTCAGTTTCGCTACCGACAATGCCATCGGCGGCGATTTGGCGATCGCGCTGAAATTCTTTGACGGCTTCGGTGGTGACTTCACCAAAATACCCCGTCGGGTCTTCCTCGAAGAAGTTTAATTCTTGCAAGCGTTTTTGGACGCGGGTGACTTGGGGGTTGCGATCGCCGTGTTGCAATAAGGCGAGGGCGTTGGTTGTCGTTCCCAGGAGTCCGAGGACGGTTCCTGCTGCTAGGATGCCGCATTGACTGCGGGTTCGACTTCCCCGAAAGTTCAATGGGCCGCCATCGAGGGCGAACTCGATTTCCGGCTCATCTTGGCTGTTTTCGTAGGTTAGAACTAAATGAAGATAAGCTAGCGTTTCCACGGTCGTTTTTTTATCCTCTCAAATAACAGTTATTACAAATTATAAAGTTCGCAGGCTTATCGAAATGTTAACTCGCTCTCAAGTTTATGGATTATAAGACACTCGTGCGTCGAAGCCCTCAGCTCTTAAGCTATAAGAAAGACTCTCTGCTTCGTTGCGGTTGCCGAACTGACCGGCGTTGACAAAAACCCCTCGTCCCGAACGTTCTAACTCAGCGTCTCTGATGTGTACCCGCACTTTCAACAGCATTTGCTGACCTCCCGGAACCACAACCACATAGGCTCCTTCTCTCGCCTCCTCAATGGGCGGAAGTCCTAAAGCTGCTAGGGTTCGCTCCCCTGCGATTCCATCGGGAAAAAGTCCGATAGCTGTCTGAAATTGCGCGACGGCTCTTTGTGTTTCTTCGCCATAATATCCATCAATATTTCCGGAATAATACCCCTGTTGCCGCAGGCGAACTTGCAGCGCTCTCACTTCTTCTCCGCGATCGCCAAATTGCAGGCTACCTGCCGCTCTGGTAACCCTGCTCGCGGCTACTGGGATTGGATTCAAATCAATGGCGGGAGTTGGAAATGAAGAGGACGGAAAGGTTGCTCCTTCGGGCGGGAATAATCTCGGATTCTGGGGGTTTGAAGGGAATGAGGAAAGCGTATTGAAATTTTCAGATGTTCCGAACATGGGATCGAATGTCCCAAATAATACTGGCCTCGTCTGACGGCCGACGACTCCATCTACTTCTAAGCCTCTCCTTTGTTGAAAGTCCATCACGGCTTGTTGGGTATTGAGGTCGTAAACTCCCGTAGCATCTACGTAAGAGTACCCAAGCGATTGGAGGCGGAATTGAATGCGCATTACTTCGTCGCCGCTCTCCCAGAGTTTCTGGGCGATTGCTTTATTTGTTGCCCCTCCCATTGCCAACAGCAGGAGCGCTGCCATCAGGACGAGCTTTTGCCCCAATCCGCAGCTCGAGCTGATTTCTGGGATATTTTTCATGGGCGATTTGGCGTTTAAGCAAAGATGAATGAAGCTTTCCATGATTTCCCGGACAAATCTTAGAAAGAATAAGAGGACGAGGGTTCTTGTTGGAGGCAGAGCTGGCTTTTAGTGGTTGCGCTGTTGCTGGCATTGGCGCGATCGCCTTTCTCGATCGAGACAAAATCAGGCTAAATCTCAGCTAAAACCAGTACAAACGTTTTGGTTGAAGAAAAGTAGACTTTTTAGCTTAGTTTATGCCTTCTGACTGTGTTTGTCTACTGTTTCTTCTTTTTCGCTTCGACTGGGCCAATGTAAAATCTAGAACCCCAACTCCCATTAAAGTCAATCCCGCCACGAACGACGGGGCGAATATGAGGGCAAAGGAGCGTCTAGTGGATTGATTAACGGCGCTAAAGAATTTTGGCTTGGTAACATAAAACCGCAAATAGGGCTGAGATACCGGTAATCGCCAGAGCAACGAGGGGATGTTGACCTTGGCTAACGGCAAAAGAAGTAACGATTCCCGCGCCAACAGCAGCGATTAAACCGGCACTCAACAGATTGTTTTTGGAATTGGGTTCGTACATAAAAAGTAATTATTAAAGGGGGAGATTTCAATCCAGATTGCATTATTCAAAAACAGTATCATCCCGCTGCGGCTCAGTTGAGTTTTCATGCCAATCTTGCAATCAAGATTTAAATTTAGCTATGTTTCTTAACATGACGAAAAAGCGCGATCGCGGGTTCGGGATCGGATAAAACCGATACAGCCAGCGAAAATTTTAGTCCCTAGTATAGGGTTTGCTGAATAAGTGTTGTGATGAGCAGAGAAAGCAGGGGAGCAGGGGAGCAGGGGAGCAGGGGAGCAGGGGAAGCAGGACAAGCAGGGGAGCAGGGGGGAATTGTATTTAATTTTTAATTTTTAATTTTCAAGCAACCCTTCACCCATCTGCGCACCTCTTACAGCTCAAACTTTCAATTTTTAATGTTCGATTTTCAATTTTTAATTCCACGTAGCGGCACGAGCGGGTGTTTCGAGCAGGGACATTTCGGAGTATGATTGATTGGGATTTTTGAAAAAACCGTCGAGACTGAAGGGTATGAAACGGATAGGTCATTGGAGTTGGGTTTTGGGTGCCTGCGCGTTGGGGGTAGGAATGGAAGCGATCGCGATGTCGTCCGATACGCGCTTCGCGATCGCGGCGGCGTTCGCACCTGTAGGAGAAAATTACTTCGAGTCCGACGTTCGACTTCAAAGTGGAGAACCGCAACAGTTGGCCCAAGGACTCCGAGGACAGTGCCGCCAAGCTTACCAAAACATTTTTATTTATCGCACGCGATCGACCTCGGAAGCGGTCAGTTCGGTGGTGCAGGACGAGCGCGTCGTGTTAGCCGAAGACAGCGCGCGCAACGGTTGGATTGCAATCAGTTCGCCAACGGTCGGGTTTGTAGAGGCGCGATACTTGAAATTGTGCGATCGCGCGGGTTCCGTATTTCCCTCACCGCCTCCCATTCCTCCCGCACCACCTTCGAGGGTGTCTCGACCCGCTCGACCCACTCGACCCGCTTCCAACCTTTGCCGTCGAGTCACCTATGCCGGTCCAGAAGGGATGACCATTCGTTCTGGACCGAGCGTGGATTTTCCCAGAGTGGGGGGCGTATTTTTCGACAACCGCGTTACGATTAACCCGACGGCGACTCGACTCGACAGTCAGGGACGGGAATGGTTGCGCATGACAGCTCCGACCAATGGTTGGATTTCTAACGGGTTTCCTGCCTTTGGCGAGAGCAATCTTGGTTCTTGTTCTTAGCAAGTCTGCTTTTGTCTTTTTAAGCAGTATTATTTCGGTTCAGCTTACCCCAACTAAATCTAATATTGATTGGTCAGCTAATTGAGAAAGTTTAGTGTAGTAACGTAGGGTGGGCAAGGCTGTCTTAATTTTACGCGATCGCGCTTCTCTTAAGTTGCCTTGCCCACCACAAGTTTTCGGTAGGCAGGGTAATTCCTAAAATTCTCGCTCGCCCTCAATATCTTGAATGCCCTGCCCACCCTACATCTTGCTTCCCCTTATTTAAAGGTGTAATAGCGAGTCAAAACCCGAATAATTTCACCTTCTACCGGCGAGGGGAGCGGCGGAGTCCATTGGCCGACTTCAGCAAAACCCAGGACGTGCAAGCGATGCACGACCCGTTCCACGCCTTTGGGAACGCCGCACAGCAACAAGCGAACGGGTTGCCTGCCGGTTGGCGCATCGGGAGGGGTTTCTCGAATCAGTTGAGGAACTGACTTGGGAGTTGATACCATAGAGTTTCATCCTGAATTTGATAGGATTCCATTCCCCCACCGCAACCGAGGGCAAATCGAGAGGCGGTGGGGGTTTGGGTTTTCGATCGTAAAGCAATAGTACCAAACCGCCTTAAATAATGCAATAGACGCAAATAACGTAATTAGTGTAGCTTGGTAAATCAGGCGTTCGTATAGGATAGACTGATAACGATTGATGCTTTCAAAACCTAGCTATTGTGGCAAGACCCCGCGTAACCGTATATTTTTCTGAAGAAGTTTATAAGTATCTCGCAGAAAGAGCCGATCGAGAAGTACGAACAGTCGCCAATCTCGTTGAGTATCTCGTCGTTCAACTCGTGCAAGAAGAAAAGACGGATGACGATGGTCAAGACCGAACAGATGGAGAAGGGAACCGGTGACAATTGGGAAATTGAAATAGTGTAATGTTGTAGAGAACTATCAAACCTTTGCTGTACGGGGATTTCAGGCATAATGCCAACGAACTTAATTAAAACAATGGTTTATATGCCACCCGAGCTGAGAGCGACCTTGGAACGGATGGCTAAACGAGAAAATAGATCGCTTTCCAATTTGATAGTTACCCTATTGCAACAGGTTGTAGAGGAACAAGAAGGAAAAGAAATTTCGGATTCGGAGTAGGCGAGCGATCGCAGGTTCGTCGATCGGTAAAAAATCAAGAGTGTATTTTCCCCTATTGAGGAGAAAAATTACAAATCATGACCTACACGCCTTTAAAGCCAAAACTCAAGGAACAGCGACTCGTGTGTAGCGGGATGAACTGGCAGCAGTTTAAGTCAATCCAGCAAGGATTTACCGACTATCGAGGAATTCGGCTGTTTTACTACAAAGGAGAGGTAGAAATATTGGCAGTTTCTCCAGAACACGAAACAGTCCGAGAAACTCTAGCAGTTCTCCTTGGGATTTACTTTGCTGAAAAACAAATTGAATGCGTCCCTACGGGGGCATTTACCCAAGAAAAGGAAGGGGAAGCATCAGCCCAAGCAGACATTTCCTACTTTATTGGTAGAAGACCGGCACAGGGAGAAAATTCAATCCCAGATTTATCTATTGAAGTCGTCATTACCAGTGGCGGAGTCAACAAGTTGAATCGCTATTTTGTATTGGGAGTGCCTGAAGTTTGGTTCTGGGAAGATGGATTGTTTAGTCTCTATCATCTTAGGAAATCTGGCTACGAAAAAATCGAGCAGAGCGAACTTTTAGCAGACCTCGATCTCGAATTGCTCTCTCGGTGCATGATGATGGGTTCCTTTATCGATGCCATAAGTAGGTGGGCGTAATTAAAAGAACAATATCTCCAGCTAAAACCCTTACCTGGCAAGGAATACGGTTTTCGAGGTTATGCGTTTATTTTTGCCCACCTACTTATCGGAATTCAAAACAAGTTTAGCGCAGTAATGTAGGGTGGCCAAGGCTGTTATAAGTTTAGGCGATCGCGCTTCTGTTAAAGTTGCCTTGCCCACCGATAACTTGTGGTGGGCATTGTCAATCTGAATTAACTCCCCCGATTGTAGCTTTTTAACGGCAATGCCCACCCTACATCTTCCGTTTTGCTTAAGTGGTTCTCATTTCAGTGTATTCTTTGATGTAAATCTTGTCAATAATCTTTTTTTCAGCACTAACACTTAAATTAAGGAGAGAGAAAGCGATCGCGCGCCTACAGCAACCCAAACTCTGGCAACCAACCGCCTACACCTCACCCCACGCACTTAAAAACTCTACTCGATCGCGCATTTCTTCTCTAGATTTACTCGCAAGAATTCTCATCAAGCGACGCAATTGTTCGCCAACTGAATAATTTTGCTGTCCTAAAATGATACCGTTGTGCGCTTCTCCTTGCGATAAAAGGTCGGTATGTAATCGGTAAAAATCTCTAGTATTAAAACTATGGTTGCTGTCATTTCAATTTTTAATTTTAGATTGTTGAATCAGCTAACTTTAATTATACTTTCTGACTGCGAATCGGAAGCAACCCATTCAAAAATCGCGATCGCGCGTCTACGGCAACCCAAACTCGGGCAACCAACCCCCAACCCACTCGCGCACCCCTTTATTCAACTGTCGCGCTATTTGAATATGCGGTTCGTCGGGTTCAATGGGAATAATCTCTGCTTTCCTCCCCATTCCAAAACGGTCAATTACTAAATTTGCCGCCTCCAAACCCGTCACATAGGCTTTTTCCTGAGACCAAGAACCGTGGCGAGTTACAACCCAATCTCCACTCATTAATAGGTTGGGAATACTCGTTTGTGCGGGCAAAAGATATTGATAACTTCCCGGTGCAAAATGCGTCACTCCCTGACGAACGCGAATGACGCTGCTGTCGATAATATTTGCGCCTCGAAACTCGGGGATACAAGTCCCAATATCCCGGCAAACCTTCGCCACAATTTCCTCATCCGTCATCGGTAACAATTGATTGGCGTGATAAAAATCCGCCTCGATAACGCTTCCCGGTTCGTCTTTGTATTCATCGTGTAACGCATTGAGGTCAAAAAACGTCCACCCCGTCGTTGCATCAAACCCAAAACACGCATTAGAAGGTAAAGGAATATTCACCTTGCGATCGCACCACAAGCGGACTGCCAACACATCAATTCCCCCCAAATTACTCAGATTGCGAAATTCGGGATAGCGATTCAACGTCTGACTTCCAGCGACAATTTTCTTAATCCCACTGACACTCACCGCAGAAATTACCGCATCAGCCTCAAAAATTTCCTCGCCACAAACCACCGCTTTCGCTTCTCCCCGTTCGTTCAACAAAACATCATTGACGCGCCGATTCGCCAGCACCTTTCCGCCGGCACTTTCAATCTGCTGCACCCAGGGTTTAAAAATCTTTTCTCCCACCGTTCCCCGACACCAGACGACATCAAAGTCGGGTTGGTGAGCCAAAATGAAGTAATAGAGCATTCCCAAGGCTGCTGCGGCGCTACACTGTTCCCCCGGCGCAAACAAGCCAACCAACAGCATGGGTTCAAAAGATTCTTTATACAGACGCGCCGATACGCCGAATTGCTTAAACAGTTCTCGTGCCGTGACTTTATCGTAGCGCCGCCATGCTTCGTCGGAGTTATCGAAGTCAACGACGGCGTAAAGTAAGGGCAGTGCGGAAAGTCGGTCGATGAGAGGTAGGCGTTTGAATTGGGTGTAGAGGAACGTTCCTAATGGCGCGGGAAGGCGCGGTTCGTTTTGGAAGATGGGCGATTCGACTTCCAGTCCCTTGGGAGAATATTGAGAGGAACGAGTAAATTCGGTGAAGGGTTTGAGTCCGAGTCGGTCTGTGAGGTGGAAAATATTGCGATAGGGGTACCAAAACCCGTGAATGCCTCCTTCAACCGAACGTCCGCCAGGAGTTTTCCAACCAGCGACTAAACCGCCGGGATAGGGGGCTGCTTCGAGGAGGATGACGTTGTATCCTTGTTGGGCGAGGTGGTAGGTTGCCCCAAGTCCCGCCCAACCTGCGCCGACGACAACGACTTTGGGTTGTGTGGTTTCCATAATTTCCGCGATCGCCAACCGCTAAGGGATTGTACTGATTCTTCCCCAAATATTGTAATGCCTCCCAGTCCCGCCCAGACCGCAAATTTCCAATAACAAACCGCCAACTCGTAGAGTCGGCGGCAAGTTAAGCTTTAAAATACTAGATAACGCCAGGGCCTTTACTGCCTTGTCCGCCTTCTTCGTTGACTTCCTTCAACTCTTGGGCGCGTTCTGCTTTCAGCGCCTCTTCCTTCTCTTTGAGGTCGCCTGGTTCTTCGTAGTACATTTCGGGTTCTACTGCAAAGTTGTTGGCTAAGCCTTCTCTATCGACGGTATATCCCGCAGTTGTGTCTAAATCTCCTTCTTTTTCGGGCTTCTCTTTAAAATTCTCCCCTTCTCGTTCCATACGAGCGGCGGTTTCTGCTGAAGTGATTTTGCGATCGTACCCAGCATCGCCTTGTTTGTCTGCACTCATTATGTAGCCTCCTTATAAAACAGTTTTGAATGGTTAATTTTCGTGCGAATGAAATTTTAATTTCGGCGCGCCGAACCGTTGATTGACTCGATGCTACTATTGTTTCAAATTCAACTTATCAACATCCGGCATCACATCAGGCTATTCTTTGTCCTTCCAGCCAACGGGTCGTTTTGAATTATACCAAGCAATTGAGCCAATAGATGCAGCGGCCACAAATCCAACACCTAGAGCTACAGTTGCCGATACGGGGAAATGACTGGCGTTTGCCGCAACTTCCAATAACAAGTGCATAAGGGGTATCGACCTCGCAATTTATTTTTTAAATGTTTTTACACAGGAGGCAGTATATCGATCTGGCTCGATTTGGCACATCTATCCTTGTAAAGATTTGTGCGCGATCGCCACTCGCCCAAAAGATAGAGTCGGCTCGCCCAAACGTCCTCTATCTCTAGATTGGCAACTCTCAAAAATCTGTCCGAACTCGTTCTATTAAGTTTCTCCCCTTGGAAAGAAGGAGGAACAATGAGACCCGAGGTAGTATTGAGACAAATGAGGGAAGTCGAACAACGCTTTTCTACAACAAAAAACTAAGGCAATTAAGTTAAGTAAGGAGATAACAAAATGGGTATTATAGCTTGGGTCGTATTAGGTTTAATTGCAGGCGCGATCGCCAAAGCAATTTATCCCGGTCATCAAGGCGGCGGAATCTTCGCCACCATTGGACTCGGAATTTTGGGTGCGCTCGTTGGCGGTTTCTTAGGTCAGCTTTTATTAGGTAGCGGCAGCGGCGCTGGAGCTGCCTCAGCAGGTGCGCTAACCCTACCTGGCGTAATCTTCGCAGTTCTTGGCGCTATTGTGCTTATTTTCATCTGGGGTTTGTTGACCAAGAGCGCGGCTTAGGTTAAGTTTCGATCCGAAGGGGAAGACTACTTGTAAGGTATTCTCGATCTGCTGCTCGCTTTTTTTAAAGTAAGTCCCGATTTTTTAAGAGGGATGAGCTGACTATGCCGGGTGGCTTCTACCTTCAACCCTGTCGATGCGAGTTATTCAAAATATTTAATTTAATTTTACCCGCGATCGCGGGAATTTTATTGGAAAAAATTATGATGCCAAGGGTGCTTACCGTCCCCAATACGACCGACCTCTACCAAAAACACCTAAAATCATCCCAATTAGAGTCTCATAGGAAAATGGAACCAAGAATTGAGGAACAGGAATTAACGATTTAATTCCAATAGCCGCAACTAAACAAAGAACAAACGCCCACAAACTGCCCGTATTCAGGTACACAGAACGGGCGTAACGCTCGCAAAAATATACGCCTAAAACACCTGCACCGACCGCTGCCGATAAAAACAGAATGACCCCCGACGGTCCCGCGAACAAAACCTGCACCGTTCGCGCCAAAACTCCCGAATGCGTCACCCCTAGAGCAAATAACACTTCAACCGCTAGAATAACTAACGCGGTTGAACCTGCAATTTGGAATAGAGGAAGCCAAGGTTGTTGTTTAAAGCGGCGCATCGGGTCGTTCATGACTCAATTGGATTAGAATTTAATTAACACTTAGGGACGCGAAATAGAGAGTTTCCCCTCCCCCCACTCCTAGAAATGCTATAGCGCTCGACATAGACGAAGAACGCCCATTAGCGTATACTTACCATAAAACCTAGTCCTCGTGCCTTCTATTTCCACCTCAATAATATCGCCTTTCCTTTTTTGTCCCCTAAATTTACTGGAAAGACGAGAATGAGAAGAGCGACCCGAAAAACATTGCCTCAGTTGGTCGGCGATTAAATGGCGATGTTCCGGCGCAACTAAGGCTGAAATTGACTCGAGAGAGGCAAATTGTGGAAAAGGATAGCCGAATATATCCGCAAGGCGACGGTTGGCGTAAAGAAACTTACCTCGCTCGTCGATGATATATAGACCCATGTGAGAAAGAGGCTCTCGGAGATTTTGCAATTCTACTTTAGCAAGGGACTCTTGCTGTTGGTGCTCTTTGATGTAAAGCCGAGCGTTATCGAGCGCAAGCGCCATCTGCGTGGCGCACATTTGCATCACCCGAGCCATATGCGAACTAAATTTGTTCGGTTCGGAGTGGGTGAGCGTTAAAATGCCAACGACGACTCTGCCTCTCATAATCGGCAAACAGAGCACAGAGCGAGCTTTATACGGTTGGTCGGGAAGCGTAATCCAGCGCTCGTCTTGAGTTGCGTCTGCGATTAAGGCGATTTGGTGGGTGCGCGCAACCCAACCCGCCAAACCGTCTGCGAGTACCTCATTAATAATATGCTTTTTATTTTCTCGGATCGTCGCGCCGCGCGCAAGAATGCTTTCTTCGACTCCACCGTCGGGTCTCAGGAGCAGCAAGCTACACTCCTCAGCGTGAGTCAGTTTGCTGGCGATATGAGCAGCTTGGAGTACCATTGCTCTGAGCATCAAGTGTCCGGTTGCAGCTTGTCCCATTGATGTAATGGAACGAACTAATTCATTTTGTGCGTCAAAGGCAAGTTTGATGGTTCTTAGGTAGGCGACCTCGCTGCGAAGATATTTGAGTTCGGCTAGGAGTCGTTCTTGGGATTGGTGACGGTCGCTCATATCAACTTTTATCTCCTAAGTGTAGCCGGGTGGCAGCGAAGCTCCTCAGCATTGACCAACTGCTCGACCAAAATTGAGTTGAGTTGGTTTGAGGTTGGTAATTTTACCCGATAAGGTCGTCGGACACAGTTGTTGGAAATGGAGTCAAGCTCCACAAAGCCAGCGTCTTCCACATTCTACAAAAAGGAACTAAGCACTTTCGGGAAGGTTTTTGTATTTTTACCTGATTGCTTCTGCTTGCTCTGAAATTCCGGCGCTTTTTGTGCCGATACTGATTCGGAAATCTCGTAGATGCAGCTATGAGGATTACTAAGTCTGAGGAATGCGTTTGTACTGCGCGCTTTGCGCAATCGCCACGAGTCTCTCTTTATTTTACAATAGACCCAAAATCGGCTAAAACTCGGGCGTGATTGCGCAATAAACCGAGCAAGTTCAAGCGATTCTTTTGAATTTCACGATTTTCGGCCATGACTAACACGCTTTCTTCTCCGTCGAAAAACTTGCTGACAATGGGAGCAATTTGAGCGAGGTTATCAACTAAGAGTTGATAATTCCGTTGGGAGCGAGCGGCGCGCGTTTGGGGAACTAATTGGACGAGAGCTTCATAAAAGTTGCGCTCGGAGGTTTTTTCAAAAAGCTCGGTTTCTATCACTTCTGCGGGGTCGAGTTGTTGGGTATCCAAATTGCCTTTAACGGCAAGACGAGCGGAGCGATTGACGGTTTCGTAAATTAAATCGAGGGTTTTATTGTTGCGAATTTCTTGGAGAAAAAGGGCGCGATCGCGAACATCTAACAAATCTTCCAAGGCGCGTTCGACCGACTCCGAATCGTCTTCGCTTAACACGGCATTAACCAAATCGTAGTCAATGCTTAAATCTTCTTGTAAAAGCGTGCGGATGCGTTGTACGAAAAACTCTTGTAGCGGCAAATAAGGCGACTTTTTATCGGGATGATTGCTGGTAAAATCCGAAGAAAACTGCTCGAGTAATTCGTCTAAATTGAGTCCCAAGTTCGCCGACCAAATAATATTAACAATGGCATTGGCTGCCCGCCGTAAAGCAAAGGGATCCGACGATCCCGTCGGCAGCATTCCCAAGCCAAAAATTCCAACTAACGTATCCAAACGGTCGGCAATACCTGCGATTTGACCGGCAAGAGTTTCGGGCAAAATGTCATCTGCCCCCCGAGGGAGATAATGCTCGAAAATTCCCCGAGCGACCTCTTGGGGTTCCCCGCTGGCTAAGGCATACTTTTCTCCCATGACTCCTTGTAATTCGGGGAATTCATAAACCATTTGGGAGACGAGATCGACTTTACACAGTAAAGCCGTCCGTTCGACAATTTCTTGCTGGGAGGGCGTTAATTCTAGTTGGTTGGAAATTTCTTCGGCAATTTCGATTAAGCGTTCGACCTTATCGTGTAAGGTTCCTAAATCTTCTTGGAAGGTAACTGTTTCGAGTTGGGGAAGATAGGTTTCAAAAGGTTCGGAACAATCGGCATCGTAGAAAAATCGGGCATCGGCTAAACGCGCGCGAATTACTCGTTCGTTTCCGGCCGCGATCGCGTCGGATTTTGCGGGGTCGCCGTTGGAAATGGCGATAAAATTAGGCAACAGTTCGCTATTTTTTTGCGCGGTTTTTTGAACGGGGAAATAGCGTTGATGGGCAAGCATTACGGTAATAATGACTTCCCTTGGCAGACTCAAAAATTCTTCGTCGAATTTTCCTACAACTGCCGTTGGATATTCTACCAAATTAACCACCTCTGCTAGGAGATCCCGATAGAGTTCTGCATGACCGCCTAATGCTTTAGCCGCCTCTCCCACTTGGCGTTCGATGGCGTTGCGCCGCCCTTGGGGATCGACTTCGATCCCCGCTTTGGGTAAACTCGAAAGGTAGCTCGAAGCGTCGGGAATGGCGATCGCTTCGGGATGTAAAACGCGATGTCCTCGCGAAAGGCGATCGCTTTGAATCGACTCGGAGCCATTGACCAATTCCAGCGGTAAAATATCTGCATCTAATAGCGCCACCAGCCAGCGGATGGGACGGGGAAAGCGGAACTCTCCATCGCCCCAGCGCATGAATCTGCGTCCTTCTAAGGATGTCACCCACTCAAGGGCGAGGTCATTTAAAACCGCTGTCGCGCTTTGTCCGGGAGTCTTTTTCAGGGCGAAGACAAATTCTCCTTTATCCGTTTCTCGCCGTTCTAAGGCTTCGAGAGAGACTCCTTGTTTGCGCGCAAACCCTTCTGCCGCTCGAGTTGGTTTGCCGTCTTTGAAGGCTGTCCGAACGGGCGGACCTTTAATTTCTTCGCTGCGATCGCTTTGTTGGGCGGGAAGTCCGCGTACTAGGACGCTTAGGCGGCGCGGCGTTCCGTAGATTTCGATGGCTTCTGGGGTTAAAAATTGTTCTTCTAACGTTTTGGGGATATGAGTTTGCCACTGCGCGATCGCGCTGTCAACAAAATCAGCGGGCAGTTCTTCTGTACCAACTTCTAATAAAAATGTAGGCATAAATCTTAATCAACAGGCGGGTTAGATCTGTTTATTGTAATGCTCGGGGGGATCGAACCTGGATTCCTAACATTTTTGATCGGGGCCAATTGATAAACAGGAACAATTGTTAGGCGATCGCGCGGGAATTTTCGCCATACTGAAAGAGTAAGGAATAACTCTTTTGAGTTTATAGGAGGGGGCGATGACCGTACAACTCAATGCTAAACAACTGTGGGGTTCGACGATTCTTGCCGCGATCGCGCTCTTGTCGGCTAGCGCTCCCGGTTTGGCTGAAACGGTTGCTCTCGCTGGCAGTCCAACCCAAGCAATAACGCTGTCGGGTCAGTCGGGAGGAGCAGTTGGTACCCCAGACTGCGGTCAAATCTCTGCCACTCCCAATCACATTCTCAATGTGAGCGAACGCATCGGTTCGATGAAAGTTAGCGTGCAAAGTGCTAACCCCCAAGCGACTTTACTCATCGACGGACCGGGAGGACGCTTTTGCGCTGTGGCAGCGGGTAATAAGCTGCCGGAAATCCCGGGGTTGTGGATGCCGGGACAATATCGGGTTTACGTAGGCAACCTGGGCGGCGATCGCAGTCCTTACACCCTTTCCATTTCTCAGTAATTTAGTCTTCGCATTTTAATCTTCCAACGCGGAGGCAGACACTTCAACCGCTTCAACATCAATAGTACCGGGGGGCGTTAACCGTTTAAACTGCCCCCCTTCGACTTTTAGGGGTTCTCCACAGTTGGGACATCGACAGTCGGTTCCGTTAAACCCCGAAAACTGGAAACTACACGCCGGACATTGGTCTTCGACGAGGTTGCGCCGTACCCACCACCGAAAGCCGTACCAGCCGATAACCGGCGCAACGAGCAGCAAGCCTGCCACAATGAAGAAGCCATTAACCAACCAGCCTAAGCCCACCGATCCCAATACCCAGCAGACTAGGAGGACGGTCAGCCAGCAGCCTAGACCCGATAGATTGAATTGCGATGGCGGTCGGCGAAAGTCCTGATTCATTCTTGTCTCCTCAGTAGCGTCGGCTGAGTTTAAGCGGGGATCGTTTCTCTAGTTTAACGTACCTGGTGCTTGCTCGCGGACGAGAGCGGGAATTGAAACGCGGCTTTGGGAAATCTGAAGGAAATTGTAAAGAAGTATAAACTGTTTTTTATTAAAAAATGTTGCAGTTGTCTGGACAGAATTGTTAGAGTCTGTATTGTCAGACCAAACTGTGCCGTCCGAACATCCGTTATCGGAGTTCGCCCGGACAACCAACGCTCGCATCTACGCCATATAGGAGGCGCATAAGCAATGAGCTACACTCACTCCTTCGATTTGACCTGCTCTTGTCAAGTTCCTAATTAAACGCAAAGAAGAGCATTTCTGTTCGATATTAGCAAGTCAGAGGTTCCCTACACATCAGACTCGCTGTTGGCGCGACAACTCCTCAATTCGCTCGACTTGCCTGCAAATCTAATTATCCAACCTGCTGCGATAGCAGAACACCCGTAGAGGTGTAGCCGCGCTACGCCCTCGAATACAGAATTTAGAGGTTTTCCAATTATGAATATTCAAGGCCATGTTGCCCTCGTAACCGGGGCATCCCGAGGCATTGGGCGCGCGATCGCCCTCGAACTAGCTCGGTGCGGCATCAAACGACTCTTACTCGTGGCACGCGATCGCCGCCGTCTGAGCGAAGTCGCCGCAGAAATCAAAGCCCTGGGAGTCGAAGCGGTTCCCTTAACCATCGATCTCACCCAACCGGTGCAACTCAACATCGCCATTGCCCAAGTCTGGCGAAGCTACGGTCCCATTCACCTTCTCGTCAACTGCGCCGGAGTCGCCCACCAAAGCACCGTTCTCGACTCTAAACTCCCCCAAGTGTGCGAAGAATTCTCCCTCAACGTCATTGGGATGTACGCCCTTACTCGCCTCATTGCACGGCGCATGGCAGCCCGTAGAGAAGGCAGTATCCTCAACGTTTCCAGCTTAATGGGCAAAGTCGCCGCCCCCACAATGGCTACCTACTCTGCCACCAAATTTGCCATTGTCGGCTTCACCCAAGCGCTGCGCCGCGAGCTCGCCCCCTACAACATCCATGTTGCCGCCCTACTTCCCTCCCTCACCGACACCGATATGGCGCGCGATCTGCACCGATTTCGCGGAGTCGCGTCCGCCAGTCCCGAGCGCGTCGCCCGAGTCGCCATCGAAGGATTGCAAAAAGATTATCCAGAAATTTTAGTCGGCTGGCAAAGTCATCTCGCCATTTGGGCCCAGCGCTTAGCCCCGTGGCTAGTGGAATGGGTCATTAACTTAGCAACCCCCAAACAGGCCCTCGACCGCTCTTCGGTTCCCAAGTGGAACGCGATCGATAATAGCATTTAATCCTAAATTCCCATTGTCAGATTGGGTCGAAGCTGGTTTAATGCAAACAAATGTTCATTCGGACGAAATGGAGGTTAGAAACAACTCTTAACTCGGCGACGAGGCAAAGCGCGTTGCTCGAACGAGGGCGATCCTCATCCGGTTCAACGAGACCTTCTCTAACAAACTGGACAATCTGGGTGCATCTCCCGGATGAGGAGAGTTGCATCTTCGTATAGAGGACTATGGGTTTGTCAACCAACTGTCATTTCGGGTTGAGCGGCGAAGCGTTCTTCCGCATCAGAGGGTTGAGTTCCCAATCAATCGGTTTTGACCGGTCGATCCCTTGAGTCACTTTTATCTAACGGTTGTATGTCATTTGGTTTACTCGAACAAGCCTTACGCACCCTAAGTGTAGAGAAATCCAGTTTCGCCTTCGTTCAAAAGCGAACCCCCAAGCGGGTCAATCGCTGGTTTAAATGGCTCGCACCGGGCTTGTTGGTTAAACGTTGGCTGCTGATCAGTATTCTTGGCGTTTTGCTAACGGGTTTGGGGATCGCCATTTGGGTGGGGTTAACCCCGATTTATCGTTTGATGGAGTTTGCCTCTGACGTGCTAGTGGCGATCGCGCGCGTTTTTCCCAGTTACATTTCCGGCTCGCTCGCGATCGCCTCGGGCCTATTTCTACTCTTTTGGGGGCAAACGCGCACGGTGGGTTCCATTGCTGAGGCTCTCAGCCCGGAGCGAGATGAAGAACTGGTAGATTTGCTAATGGCCCATCGCCGCCTCCATCGAGGGCCAAAAATTGTGACCATTGGCGGCGGGACGGGGCTTTCGACGCTTCTGCGAGGGCTTAAGGTTTACAGCGCTAATATTACGGCGGTGGTTACGGTGGCCGATGATGGCGGGTCGTCGGGACGCTTGCGGCGGGAGTTAGGGACGATTCCGCCGGGAGATATTCGCAACTGCGTTGCTGCTTTGGCGGACGAAGAGCGGTTACTAACCGAACTGTTTCAGTACCGTTTTTCGGCGGGAGACGGGCTGTCGGGCCACAGTTTCGGGAATTTATTTCTGACGGCGATGAGCGATATTACGGGGGATTTCGAGCGCGCGATCGCGGCCAGTTCTCAGGTGTTAGCGGTGCGCGGTCGCGTCCTCCCGGCAACCTTATCGGACGTGCGTTTGTGGGCGGAAATGGAAGATGGACGGCGCATTGAGGGGGAGTCGCATATTCCCGAAGCGGGTGGGAAAATTTGTAGCGTGGGTTGCCTTCCCGATAATCCTCCCGCTCTTCCTGCTGCCTTGAAAGCCATTGAAGAGGCGGATTTGATTATTCTCGGGCCTGGAAGTCTGTATACGAGCGTGATCCCCAATTTGCTCGTTCCTGAAATTCGAGAAGCGATCGCGCGCTCGAGGGTTCCTCGCGTTTATGTCTGCAATATTATGACCCAACCGGGCGAAACGGAGGGATACAGCGTGTTCGACCACATTCGCGCCATCGATCGCGTGTGCGATCGCCCGTTATTCGATGCAGTGGTTGTCCACGGTCGCGTCCCCACCGCAAATACCCTGATTCGCTACGCCCAAGAAAACTCCCATCCGGTGTTTTTAGACCGAGAAGATGTGATTCAGTCGGGACGGCGGATTATTTTGGCGAATATTATGCACGAAGACCCAGAAACGGGCTACGTTCGCCACGATTCTCAACGACTCGCCCGGGTCTTATTGCGGTGGTATAGTAGCACGCGCGGTGGCAGTAAAATCTAAAAGGGCGATCGATAGAAACGCTCGTTTCGTCTCCGGTGTCTTCGGGGTCAGCCCCAAATAGTTCTCGATCGAGCGGATTGAGTATGAGAAGAATTTGTGAGAGTCAACAAATATCTCTCAATGGGGGGATTTCGCTAAGTTTTTGGGCTAAAAGCTGGTGATGGGATTTGAACCCACAACCTTCTCATTACGAGTGAGATGCTCTACCGTTGAGCTACACCAGCAGTCGAGCGCGCGCGAAGATCGCTTTTTCTCTCCAAGCAACGTCCGCGCGATCCGCGATCGAGTGTTAATTATAGCGCAAGTTGGGCGATCGCGATCGCCATCAATATTCTATCGTCGCCATCCCTCCCTCACGTGCCGCCCAAAAACGCCTCGTAAGTAGGTGGGCAAAAATAAACGCATAACCTCGAAAACCGTATTCCTTGCCAGATAAGGGTTTTAGCTGGAGATATTGTTCTTTTAATTACGCCCACCTACTTAGTCATCTGCGTCCAACCAACACCGAACAACCTAAATTCCTAAGTCGTGGCACAATCGAGGTAGACCAACAATCATTGAAACAAGAGCGCAAATGACGAATTCGAGCAAGAATCAAACCGCGCGATCGCGACTGGGCGAGGAGAAGTATGCCCGTCTGAAAGCCGAAGCCAAAGCACCCTATCGCGGTTTGCGAAAGTTTGTCTATGTGGGTTTTGGCGCTTCTGGCTTGATTGGCGCAATAGTGTTTCTAGCGCAGTTGGCTGCTGGGAGAGATATCGCTTCGGCTTTACCCAATTTTGCTCTGCAAGTCGGCGTTATCGCACTAATGGTTTGGTTGTTTCGCCTTGAAAATCGCGCTGAGGAAAAAGAGTAAACTTTCGTCTTTGGTTTTGCTTTTTCTCTCATCGCTAATTGCGAAAAACCAATAACCAATAACTCGGGTTTGCTGAATAAGTGTTGTGATGAGCAGGGGAGCAGGGGAAGCAGGGGAAGCAGAGGGAGCAGGGGAGCAGGGGAAGCAGAGGGAGCAGGGGAAGCAGGGGAAGCAGGGGGGAATTGTATTTAATTTTTAATTTTTAATTTTTAATTTTTAAGCAACCCTAATACACCGCTTCGCGCATTGATTAATAGGGTTTTAGCTTTGTGCAGCAGGCCCTAACTCATTAACTCAACGCTTTGAGCATTGCTTGTAATTTAAGCTGAACTTCAGCCAGTTCCTTTTGGGGATCGGAACCGGCAACAATTCCCGCACCGGCGTATAACCGAGCGCGATCGCCTTCTATGAGCGCCGACCGAATGGCGACGATAAATTCGCTATTCCCGCGCTCGTCAATCCAACCCAGGGGTGCGGCGTACAGCGATCGCTCAAAGGGTTCGTAGGAGCGAATTTGGGAAAGCGCGATCGCGGTGGGAACCCCTGCTACGGCGGGCGTGGGATGGAGTTTGGCGACGATTTCGAGGGGATGGAGGCGATCGGGGAGTTGGGCTTGAATGGAGGTCCACAGGTGTTGAATATTGGACAGTTGCAACAGTTGAAGGGGCGATCGCGATACACTCAATCCGAGTTCGCCGAGACGTTGCTCGATAAAGTCGCTCACGGCTTGGTGTTCCCGTTTTTCTTTTTCGCTGGCGAGCAATTTTTGGGCGTAGGTAGTATCTTCGGTTGGCGTGGTTCCGCGAGGGGCAGATCCGGCGAGTGCATCGACGACGAGTTGCCGATCGCGAACGCTAATTAATCGTTCGGGACTCGCACCGATAAAGTTGGCTCCTTTTCCGTTTCCGACTGAGAAAATATAGCAGTCGGGATGGGTTTGTCGTAAGTTGGCGATCGCGGCGACGGGTCGAAAGGGAACGGGCGAACTGACTTCCAAGGCGTGGGCGAGGACGATTTTACTGTAGCGGTTGCTACCGATCTCGTCTAGAGCCGAGGCAACGGCTTGGACAAAGGGTTCGGTTCTCGAAAGCTGCGCTTTGGCTATTGTTGGCTCTTTTGCCGGTGTTGGGTTGAAAGGGATAGAGGCTTGAAGGGTATTGCGGTGACATTTAAGCTGCTCGAATAAAGTATCAATGTTGACGCGATCGCCTATCTCAAAGTTGACAACCAGGACCGAACGATTCTCTTTTCGAGCGATTTGGAACTGAGGTAAAAAGAGAGTTGCCGCTGGAAAAGGGGAAGACGAGTCGGGTTCGGTCTCGAAAAATGTAAAATTAGCAAAGAAGCGAGGCCCCGCATAAAATAAATTTGGCTCTCCAATTTTGAGAACGCGGTCGAGGCAATTTTGCACGAACGCTCGAGCCAAATTGAATCTTTTCTTTCCACCAATTTCTAAAGACTTGGCGCTTCCAATCGCAGCAATCGCCTCTTGTTTTTGCGGGTTTTCCCAGTAAAAATAAAGAGAGTTGGGTTGAAGACGAGTCGCAGTTGCTAAAACGGCAAGCGGATCGATAGACTCAATTTCTTGGGATAAACTCACCAGGAGAGATTTGCCTTGACGAATCGATCGCTCTTGACAATTTAAAAGAATCTGGTAGAGTTCCCGATCGCACTGAAATAAAGAAGGACGACAAGAAATAACTGGCATGGAAGCAGATATCGTAAAAATTTTTATCTTATTTGTTGCCTCGGACTGAGATTATGGTATGCCTGAATAGGTCGAGCTCTAGGGTGACAGACGGAGAGCTTTAAATAAGGGTCTTAGCGGCTCAGAGCGACTCGCGCGACTTGCGTTTGCTTGAAAACTGCCTTTTCTATAGTATCGAACAATAGCATACCCGTAACAAGGATTGTATCGGAAATATAATTCGTCGTCATTGGAGAAAGGGGGATCTAAAAGGCTATTCTTAGTTTAAACGAGTGCTGAAGGGATGGCGATGTCGCCCTCCTCGGTCGCGTTGCTCGAAACCCTTAGCGCACAGCAAGGGTTCGAGGTAAAAGTTGGAAATTTACAGCGCTTATCGCGCACTTTAAAGTGAAATTAATTGGAGCCAATGACAACAACAGGTTCGATTGCAAGTCCCGGTAAGAAATTATGGCTGGCTGCCCTGAAGCCGCCGATGTATAGCGTTGCAGTAATTCCCATTTGGGTGGGAAGCGCCATTGCATTTTTTCAAACGCAGCGATTTTCTTGGGTAATTTTCTTAACTTTTTTAGGGTCGGCGATTGCTATTATTGCTTGGCTCAATTTGAGCAACGATGTGTTCGATGCTGAAACCGGAATCGATCGAAAAAAAGCCCATTCTGTGGTTAATTTAACAGGGAATAAAACAGGGGTTTTTTGGGCGAGTAATTGTTGCTTAATGTTAGGAATTCTGGGGATTTTCGCCATCGCACTTTGGCAGCACGATTGGACGGTTCTCGCTCTTGTCGCTCTCTGTTGCGCCCTCGGATACACCTATCAAGGTCCACCATTCCGTCTGGGGTATTTGGGATTGGGAGAAATCATTTGCTTCGTGAGTTTTGGCCCGCTGGCGATCGCGGCTGCCTACTATTCCCAAGCACAAACCTTATCCTCCCTTGCCTTCGTCACCTCTGGGATTATCGGTTTAACCACCTCAATTATCCTGTTTTGCTCTCACTTTCATCAAGTCGAAGACGACCTCGCCGCCGGGAAGCGATCGCCAATTGTGCGCTTAGGGACTGCAAGGGGCGCGCAAGTTCTCACCTGGTCAACAGCCAGCGTTTTTCTCGCGATCGCCGCACTAATGGGGTTGGGGAAACTGCCACTCTGGACCGCGATCGCCTTCGCCACTCTTCCCATCGGCTACGAACTCGTCCGCCATGTCCGCGACAACCACGACCATCCCGAACGAGTGAGTAACTGTAAATTTATTGCCGTCAAACTCCATTTTTGGAGCGGATTCTTACTGGGATTGGGGTTTATTTTAGCCGTTTTCTTCCCCCAATTTTGGGTTTAAAGCACCAATGGAACTGGAGTAAGGAAAAGAGTCAAAATCCGTCTTCATTTCCCCAAAAGCTTCCATTGCCAGTGTCAATTCGCATTCAGCCTTATCGTTGCGGCTTTCGCTTCAACGCAGAAGCAATTCCCACAGTACCTATAGCCATTAAAGCGATAACAGAAGCCGGTTCGGGAACTGACTGGGGATCGACCTGAGCGACCGAACCAATAGTCATATCGTCAAACCCAAGGAAATCGGTTCCAGAATTGGTATTGCCAAAGGTAATTTTGTTAAACAACTCGCCCGTTTCGGCAATTAAACCGTAGTATAAAGCAGAACCATTGGGAGCATCAATTGTATTATTGATTGTTAGTAATTGCGAAAAACTCGTCAGCGTGTTTTCCAACAACAGCGTTATCTGACCGTTAAAATCGCCGATATCGGTGCCGTAGAACCCAAATGCTGCAATTTCTTCCGAAAAATCAATCGAAAAACTACTATTGGTTTCCCAATATTGACTGCCAGAAATTGGAAATCGACCGGTCGAATTCCCAGTTTGAATCTCGCCGTCCCCCAAAAGGGTTGCGTTTCCCGCCCCCGGAAAGCCGAGGACGAGGGGGCTGATTTGCCCGTCAGTAAAGGTCTCAAAGGTTTCTGTTCCCACGCCAACTAAATTGGATAAGAAATCGGCTTCAGCCGCCGTTGAGTTGACTAAAGCTTGCGGGTTGACGGTATCTTCGCCGAAGAAGATTTGGAACCCTCGAGCAGGCGTTTCTATGGCGACTGCGATCGCGACTGAGGCAACCATCGCAATGGAAGTAGCGATCGGGGGTTTAATGGGATGGAAATCGGGAAAATTCATGAGTGTATTTACATCAAGAACAAAACGGTCGTAGCGTCACCAAATCGCTACTAGATGTTGAAGTGTATGCACCCATTTTATGGCAGAGCGAGACAGCTAGAACGCCAAGGACTAGCGGGGTTCGAGCGAAAATATCCTTGGCGAACAAGATCGACCCGTTAATTAAGCTAGGATTGGCGCTTTATTACTAGAATAACCTTCGAGTAGCAATTTTGTCATCCCAGCTTAAGTCTGGATGTTAAATTATCCGAAAGGCCGCTTCGCTGTGGACACATCAACAGTCGTAAATTCCGCTCTTTAAATGCGCGTCAGCTTAGCCTGAATGATAAGCACCTCAACACAATCTTTTACACGCTACTTACTATGGTAAACACGGTATATCAAAGCTTTGAGCATATCAAGATGGAAAATTAATGGCTCTACCGAACTTGTTATGTGAAACTATCAGAAATAATATCCCGAAAGCAATAATTAGCAAGCATTTTGTCTTTTGATATAGCATTTCTGAACGGGATGTAAACCGTTTCAACGTAGGGACGTTCAATTGAACGTCCCTACTCGCGGTGGATTTGAATTCTGGGCTACTTATTGTTTGCGTTTCATTTGAAAACGCTATAGTTTGATTTTTATTAAAAAATCGCTAAGTCTTGCTCGATCTTGGTTTGGACGCTTTTCACCATCGTAGGTTCGATTGAGCCAAATTAATTGCGAACAGGTACTTATTAGCTCGCGATTGGCAAACAGACCGTAAAACAGGTCTTACCGGGAATACTCTTAACCGCAATTGTACCGCCATGCTTTTCGACAATTTTTTGAGAAATATGTAACCCGATACCGGTTCCTTTTCCTCGAGCTTTGGTGGTGAAGAAAGGTTCAAAAATTCGCGGCAACACTTCTGGGGAAATGCCCGAGCCGCTGTCAGTAATGCAAACCTCTATCTTATCCTCGCACTCCCTTGTTTCAACGCTCAGAGTTCCTCGTCCTCCCATCGCCTGGAGTGCATTGTGAACCAGATTCGTCCAAACTTGGCTCAGTTCGTCGGGATAGCATTGGATCGCGGGGAGCGATCCGTACAGCGTTTCGACCTCGATTTTCTGCTTAAATTGATATTGAAACAGCATCAGAACGGTTTGAATGCCTTCGGTAATATCGGCACGGACTTTTTGACCGGAAGCATCGTAACGCGCATAATTTTTTAAAGCGCCAACAATATCAGTTGCACGCTCGGCAGCGATCCTCACATTGCCAAGACTGCGACTGACCTCCGCGAGATCGTAAGCTAATTGGACAAAGCGATCGCTCCCCCCCTCGAGCAACGGGAGTGCAGCTTCGATGCGATCGCTCGCGCCGAGTTCGACGAGTAAATCAGCCAGTTGCGAAGGCGGTTCCAAATCGAGAGCGTGCAACTTTTGAGAGAGTTCGCGGACGAGTTGCCGTCGCTCCTTAGCATTCAGCAAGGAGGGATGTTCCATCGCCGCATCGAGGAGTGTCCGAAAACTAACCCGTTGTTGGGGAGAGAGTTGGCTGAAACAATCCGAAAAAGCCTCGAGGCGATCGCGTAAAAACCGGTCGGCAATTCCGGTTGCAGAGCGGATAGTACAAAGAGGATTATTAATTTCGTGAACAATGCCCGCGATCGATTGTCCGAGAGCCGACATTTTCTCGGCATGAATCAGTTCGCTTTGGGTGGCTTGCAGTTCGTGCAACGCACCTTCAAGTTCCTCATTTTTCCGCTGCAAAGCCGCCTCAGCTTTTTGACGCAGCCCAATCTCAGCTTGAAGTCGCTCGTTTTGCTCGCCGAGTTGTTGATTGTGTTGCCGAAGTCGAGCTTGAAGCGATCGAATGTCGAGTTGATAGGTCAGTCGCGCCAATACTTCTTCGGCTTGAAAAGGCTTAGCGATATAATCTGCACCGCCGACCTGAAATCCCTTAACTTTATTCTCCGCGCGACTCAAAGCACTTAAGAAAATCACGGGAATGTCGCAAGTTGTCGGGTCTTGTTTCAAGCGCTGACAAACCTCATACCCTCCCATCTCCGGCATCAGAACGTCCAACAGAATTAAATCGGGCGGTTGGAGTTGAACGACTTTGAGCGCAAATTTGCCATTAATCGCTTTTCTAACTTTATAGCCAGAGGACTCGAGGATGGCAGATAAAACCTGTAAGTTATCGGGCTGGTCGTCAACAATGAGAAGATCGGGTGTCATTGGCGCTAATCACGATTAAGGATTAATAAGAGGTTCGGTGAGTTGAAAAATTCGGTCAAAGCGATAGTTTTCAACAAGTTCGTTCAAGTGTTGTCTGAGTTCTAAATAACCTGGGGGAATTTGTTCGAGTAAATTGCGGACATCCTCTTCTTCGCAACGAGCCGCCGCACTATTAAGTTGGTTCGCCCACTGTTGGGGCATCAGCAACAACATTTCTGCACTCGGTAGCGTTGATTTTAGCCCGCTGGGTGTAGGGAGAGGTTCGAGAGTTTCATAACTATAGCGAACGCCTAAATACTGGGCGATTTTGTCGAGTAAAAGTTTTTCTTTAACCGGTTTGCGCAGAACATCATCGCAACCGGCCTTCAGCAGCGAGTCTCGATCGCGTTCTGGGGCGCTCGCTGTCAGTGCAATGATGACAGGGGCGCGATCGGTTGAGAGCGAGCGAATTTGACGAACGGCTTCGTATCCGTCCATCGCTGGCATTTGTAAGTCCATAAAAATGAGTTGGGGATGGTATTTTTGCCACAACGCGATCGCCTCTCGAGCGTTGTTCGCTTCCCAAATTTCAAAGCCAAATGGCAACAGGAGTTGGATGACAACTTGACGGTTTTCCCAACAGTCTTCGGCGAGGAGAATGCGGGGGGTGGGTTGATTGGGCGCGAGGGCAATGGGGCGCGCCAACTGCTGTTTGGGAAGGGGTTCTGGGTTGTGTGGGAGGAGAACGGAAATTTCAAAAGTAACCGTCGTTCCTCTGCCGGGGGTACTTTCAATTTGGATTGTTCCGTTCATCAGTTCGACGAAATATTGACTAATGGAGAGGCCGAGACCGGTGCCTTCTGGCGAATGACGGCCGGCTTCGCTTTGATTGAAGGCCTCGAAGATTCGCTCTAAGTCTTCTGGGGGAATGCCGCATCCGGTATCTTGGACTTGGAAGCCAATCATTTGTCTTTTGTCAAGGGGGTTGGGGGTTGGGGGTTGGGCGGCACCGTTATCTTTTGGGTCATTTGTTCTGAGTTCTCGGTCATTGGTCTTTCGATCCCCTGATGTGCGAGTTTTGCAAAAAACCGACAAGGTTACTGTTCCATATTGCGTAAATTTGATGGCATTGCCCAAGAGGTTGATTAAAATTTGGCGGAGTTTGCCTTCGTCGGTTTCGACCCACTGAGGCAAGTTGGTATCTCGCTCGACGTTGAGCTGGACGTATTTTTCTGCTGCTTTCAATTGCAGCATTTGTTGGAGGGACTCGAGCAGTTCGTGAAGGTCGAAGGAAGTCGGAATGAGTTCGGTTTTTCCCGACTCAATTTTGGCCAAGTCGAGTACGTCGTTGATGAGGGAAAGTAAATGTTCGCCACTGCGGAGAATTAATTGGAGGTAGGAGCGCTGTTGGTCGTCTAGGGCGTTGTTGCGAGCCAGGACTTGGGTAAAACCGAGGATGACGTTGAGGGGGGTACGCAATTCGTGGCTCATTTTGGCGACAAAGGCGCTTTTGGCTTGGCTGGCGGCTTCGGCCTTGTGTTGTGCTTGTTCGAGTTCGGCGTTGGAGGCCAGAAGAGCCAAGTTGAGCTGACGCAGTTGGTCTTCGGCGCGCTTGCGATCGCTGATATCTTCAAAGAGGGAGAGTTGACCGAAGTCGCGATCGCGATCGCGTACGGGAACGCAGAAGCGTCGAAAAATTCGCCCGTCTTGTAGGGAAAGTTCGTCTTCGACGAGTTGAAGGTCGTCTCGCACTGAAAGGGGTCGAGCGCTCGAACTCTGGGGTTCGAGCTGTTCTGAACACAGCTCGGAAACAGCTTCGTGGCTTAACTGACCGGCTTCGAGCTGGGGAACGACAGCTTCGAGGTGCCAGAGGCGACAAAATTCGCGGTTGTAGTAGGCGATGCGCTCGCCTTGGCGATCGGCGACGTAAATTCCCAAGGGTAACACTTGATTGATGGTTTGTAACAGGGTTTCGCTGCGTCGCAGTCGCTCTCGATTTCGCTTCCTTTCGGTCATATCTCGTCCTTCGGGAAGCAGTAAGGTTAGTTCCCCCGACGAGTTATAAACCGGACGCAGGGAAAAATCGAGGGTAACAACGCGATCGCCTCGCCCTAAAACATCGACTTCGTAGCGCACGAATTCTCCTCCAGCAGCGCGGACAATCGCCCTTTTGAGTTGAGTTTGGGTTTCCTCGGAAATCGTCCACCAGCGGGCTTCCCAGAAGGGTTTGCCGACGACTTCTTCGCGGGATACCCCCACGAAATCCAGGGCGGTTTGATTGGCTTCCAACAGCGTTCCCTGGCAATCGAGCAATCCCACCAGTTGAAAGGTTTGATTGAAAATAGCCCGGAAGCGATTCTCGCTCTCGCGCAGGGCGTTTTCTGCGGCTTTGCGATCGCTGATGTCGCTGATGAGAGCATAATACCCTTGAATCTCGCCGTTTGAATCGCGGTCTGGGACTAAAATTTCTTCGATGTCGCGCGTTCCCCCCAGACGGTAAGGCACTCGCGCTTCGTAGCGCGCGGACTTGCCGTTGAAAACGCGATGGAGTTGCGGTCGAACGATGTCATAGGCTTTTTCGCCAACGATCTCCCGAACCGACTGACCGAGAAGCTGCGAAGGAGGCAGTTTGAACCAGTTTTCGTAGGTTTTGTTGACAAATTGATAGCGCTGTTGGCGATCGATATAGGCAATACACACCGGTAGCGCATCGGTAATGAGTTGCAATCTTGCTTCGCTGCGCTGAAGTTTGGCATCGGTGGCTAAAAATTCTGGCAATAACTCCACCAGCTTTGCCGCTGTATAACACGATACTATGGCCGTCGCTGCTTGCTCGATTCCCGATAGCCAGTACGCTGGATACCACAGCGTCCACACTTCGAGTAAATGCCCGACACCGCATAAGGTAATAAACGCGCCGAATAGCAGGAATACGCTACTGAAGGGAACGTCTCGCCGTTGCTTGACAAAGTAGGCGAGCATCGCTGGAATGGAAAAGTAGGCCAAGGCGATCGCAATATCGGAAAGGGCGTGTAAGGCGACCAGTGGCGTTTGCCAAAGATAGCAGTGACCGTGGGGAATATAACGATAGGGCGAAACAAGGATTTTGAGGGGTTCCCACATATTTGATAATTCAAAATGACGATTTTCTAGCGATAGAATCGACCCCTGATACTAAATCCGCTTGATGAAAGAACTATTTGAGGCTGACGGAGGGACACCGGAGAAGAGAAGAACGTTTCCATTGAACGCGATCTTAGGAAACCGGATTTGGTACGACACACCAGACACACTCCTTCGCGGAGAAGTTTGTACGACGGGTAATTCGACGGACGCAATAGGACTCAATACGAGTTCTTTGTGAAAGAACAGCAGATTTACGCAATTAGCGCGAAATAGAAGCTGAAACTAAAATTCGTCGTTTATTCTTGTCGTGTCCTTGACTTCGCTCGTCCCCTAGCAAAGAGCTTCCGCTTAATTTACCCTCCCCTTCAAGTTGTCTTGCTATATTTAAGTATTTACACTTTCATTTTCTAATAAAAATGGTAAAAGAAGTGATAATACTGAACATATTGTCATGTAGGGCGGGCAGAGATTGTTCGACCTGTTGAAATCATTGAATGGTTGCACTTCGGAGACGGGTTTCTGAGTTCTGGGTTCTGGGTTCTGGGTTCTGGGTTTTAAACTCACGCACTCTGTACGGACGTTTTATAAAACGTCCCTACCTCTGAACTCAA